>DFGM01000066.1 GCA_002371755.1 Verrucomicrobia bacterium UBA3750
GGCGGCGAGGGGTCTCGCCGCCCTACCACGCCCCCTACCACGGGACACACGGCGGTGTCGATTGCACTCGCGGCTACGCCTGCTACGCAGGGCGTTGCCGCAGCTGAGGTTCAGAGGCGATTTTCGAATATGGCGAAGGCGGGGAGCCCCTTGACTTCGCGGAATTGCTCGATTTGAGTGAGCTTTTCGATGTCTTCGGCCTGGAGACGTATAAGCGTGAAGCCGGAGAGTTTTTTCGCGACTTCGGGATCGCGCAGGGTTTTGCGTTCCATTGCGCGGCAGTTCTTGCACCATGTGGCCCAGCAATCCACAAGGACGGGTTTGCCTTTGGGGGCGGACGCAAGCGTCTCAAGGAACGTCTCTGGAGTCGCAGGGATCCAGACCAAACCATCCGAGGCGGCCTCAGCGGTTGTCGAATTGGCTGCAACTTCAGTTTTTGCCGGTAAAAAGCCCTGATACGCCAAATATCCATACCATGCGGCGAAGAGGAGAACTATGAAAGCAAAGAGTTTTTCGACTTTTGACATCCAGGCTCCAGGCTTTGGCAACACTTGCATGCCGGCACCTGCGAAGGGCCAGGGGAGCCCCATTCCAAGACCGAGGGCGAAGGGGAGGAACAGTGCGATAACGCTCCCTTCCGCCGACAGACGCGCCGTGAGCAGCAATACCGCCACAAGGACAGGTGCGACACACGCACCTGCGAGCACTGCGGAGACGCACCCCATGAACAATGCGGCAAAATCGCCGAGAAAGCCTTGTTTCTTGCTGTTTACCGTTCTGGACACCTTCATTCTGGCGCCGGAAAAGTCAATCGCGAACATGCCCGAAAGGGCGAGGGCGAGAAGGATGAATATCACGGCGACAAGAAGGTTGAACCAGGGATTGCCCTGGATGGCGCCGAAGGCGAGTCCACCCAATGCCGCAGCAAGTCCCATCGCGCCATATGCAAGTGCAATGCCAAGACCGTACAGTGCACCGCGTTTTGCCGATTTGCCGATTACCATCAGGTTCACAGGCACCATGGGAAGGACGCACGGGGTCAAGTTCATGGCAAGTCCACCGAGGATTGCCGCAATAAAGGCACCGCCTAGTGAAAGACCGGAAAGGGGATCTTGCGCCGCTCCAGCGAGAAACGCAAGAAACTCTTCAACATTCATGAAACCTTCGCTGATATGCATAATATAATAAGGAGTGGGGAGTTGGGTGTGGGGTGTCAGGAGTTCGGAGCGGGAAGGGCGCTAGGCCTTCTCTCCGCCGCGGCGACCCTTGACGATATCGTGGTCAAGGTGGGCGCAACTGCCTCATTCAGATACTTCATGGCTTCTTCGAGGAAGGAATCCGGGGTGGAGGCTCCGGCGGTCACGCCTATCCTATTATATATAGAGAGATCCAGTGCTTCAAGCTCTTCCATCGTTCCGACACGGAAAGCCGGACATTTGGCGACTTCAACGAGGCGTCTCGTATTGGAAGATTTCGCTCCGCCAAGGACGACAAGCGCATCTCCTTCAAACGCCTTTACCGCGTCCTGCCGTTCTTTTGTGGCGTGGCAAACGTCGGCGGAGGTATGAACATCATGACGGGTCTTGAGAAGGGCGATGGTGGAAGCGACATCCCCGGAGTTCATCGTGGTCTGAGAAACGACTCCGATTCTGGAGCCGGGAGCAGGTTCATCGGGGAAGACGTAGGCTTTCGCGCCAGGCATAGCTTCGACTTCCCCCACAATGCCATTCACTTCAGCGTGACCCTTGTGCCCGATTACGACGACATCCATTCCCTGTGAAGCGTAAAGCCGCGCCTCTTTGTGCACTTTTGCGACGAACGGACAGGTGGCGTCGATTACTTTCAAATGCTTCTCTTGCGCCTTGGCGCGTATGGAAGGGGAGACGCCGTGGGCTGAGAAAATCACCGTCTCGCCATCCGGCACATCGTCGAGAGATTCGACGAACTTCATGCCTTTTGCGGCCAATTCGCCCACGACGAGTTCGTTATGGACGATTTCGTGGAGGCAATACGCGCCAGGATGGCGACGCGCCGTTTCGAGGGCGGCCTTGACACCTGCGCAAAATCCATGCGGATGTAGTACAGATGGCTTCACCAGACTTGGCCACCGGGGTTGGCTTTGGCTTCTTCCCAAAGCGCGTCCATTTCTTCGAGCGTCATATCCTTGAGGTCTTTGCCGGCGGCTTTCGCCGCCGCTTCGACCGCGCGGAACCGGCGAGAGAACTTGGCTGTAGCGTTTTCAAGGGCGGATTCTGCATCTATCTTGAGATGGCGCGCAAGATTGGCCGCCGCGAAAAGGAAGTCGCCAAACTCATCTTTGACGCGATTGGAATCGGCAGGGGAAAGGCTCTTCCTGTTTGCGACCTCGTCGTTCAGTTCGCGCATTTCCTCGCCGATTTTCGCCATGGGGCCTTCGGCATCGGGCCAATCGAACCCGACGCGTGCGGCTTTCTCCTGCGTGCGCTGCGATTTGAGAAGAGCGGGAAGGACGCCAGGCACTCCGTCCAAGGCGCTATGGCGCGCCTCTTTCTTGTGTTCCTGCTGCTTGATGCGCTCCCAGTTCTTCAGGACAGTCGCGGAATCGTTGGCGGTCGCATCACCGAAGACATGAGGATGGCGGCGGACGAGCTTATCCGATATGGCGTTTGCAACATCGTCGAAGGTGAATCGTCCTTCCTGCTCGGCCATGACACACTGGAACATGACCTGCAAAAGGACATCGCCCAATTCTTCGATATGGTTTTCCTTGTCTTCCGGCTTGTCCATCGCAGCGAGGAGTTCGTATGTTTCTTCGAGAACGCAAGGCTTTAGCGATTCAAGCGTCTGTTCGCGATCCCAGGGGCACCCGGTTTGCGGGTCCCTGAGACGCGTCATGATTTCGTGCAGCCTATCTATGCCGGAAACGCCATCCATCTGGTTTTTCTCCATGCGGAATCAATTGAGGGTGCGCTTCTTGCGCGGGAAGGGCTGACCGATTTCGTCGAGAAGGGCGCGGAAGCTACCTCTCCTCACATTGAAAGGCTTTCCGCCTTTGATGCGCTCGAACTCGCATGCACGGATTTCGCCTTTCTTGTCCTCATCGGGTCCGATTACGCCGGAAACGCCTTCAAGCGCGCATTCGACAGCCTTTTTCGCACACTTTTCGATGAGCTTGAGATCCTTCGCGCAAGGTGCGGCGGAACGGGCAAAGTAGCCGGATTTGAAGACCTGCGTTTTTTCCGCTCCGACGAGTTCGCCGAGTCTCTTGGCGACGTAGCTGCCCACATTCACCTTGTCAAGCCGCGGGTGCCCGAACGCATCGAGAGGAACTTCCTCGCCGCGCTTCTTCATATCCTTTATGATATCGGCTACGCCTGCGCCTTCCGAGACGAACACATTCACGGAATCGTACTTGTCCATTACCTTCTTCAGCCGCTTGCCTTCCTCGGCAAAGTCGATTCTTGATTCGGATACATAGACAGCGTGGACATCCTGACGCTCTCTTGTGAGACCGAAGGAGGGAAGAAGTTTCATCTTTTTGAGCTTCTTGTGGTAGACTTCCGCAGTCTTGTAGGTAAGCCAGCCGCAGTTGCGCCCCATGACCTCGTGGATGGTGAGTGCGCGCGGATTGGCGCTGTTTTCCTTGACGACATTGAAGAAGAACTTTGCGCCTTCCTCTGCCGCCGTCCAGGCGCCGAGAGACTGGCGGATGGGATAGACGTCGTTATCGATCGTCTTGGGGAGGCCCACGACGATGAGAGGGTAGTTGTTGGTGGCGAGATATGCGGCAAGATCCGCTGCCGTCGTATTCGTATCGTCGCCGCCAATCGTGTGGAGAACGTCGATGCCGTCCTTGACGAGCTGGTCGGCCGCAACCTTAAGAGGATTTTCACCTTCCTTTACAAGTCCGCGCTTGACGCAGTCTTTGACATTCGTGAGCTTCACACGGCTGTTGCCGATTGGGCTGCCGCCATGCTTCGTGAGGATGAGGGCGTTTTTGCGAGCCTCGGGCGTGACCTTGATGGATTCGCCTTTGAGAAGGCCCATGTAGCCGTTGACGTAGCCGATCATCTCAATGGAAGGATCGGCCTTGTCGTATTCCCTGATGAGGAAACCGATGGAAGAACTGAGGCACGGGGCGAGGCCGCCAGCCGTGAGAAACGCTACTTTTTTTACTTTCTTCATGATATTTTATCCTTTTCTCTGGAAATCGATGATTGCCGGCAGAATCTGCCCGCAGCCGCAGCCCGACGGGTGTGGAAGGGTGCTGGACGCAGACCCGGCACAGGGAACTCGTCAGCCTTTGAGGCAGCGCATGACATTCGCCGTTTCAATGGCGGACTGCATTGCGCTGAAACCTTTGTTGCCTTGCTTTGTGCCGCAACGCTCCACAGCCTGTTCGAGATTCTCGGCCGTCACGACGCCATCTGCCACAGGCACGCCGGTCGCAAGCGAAATTTCCGTAAACGCACGAGCCGTCGTCTCGTTGATGAGGGCGGCGTGAGCCGTCGCGCCTTGGACAACCGTTCCGAGGCATACAATGGCGTCATATAGCCCAGATACGGCGAGAGTCTTCGCTACGACTGGCAGTTCATATGCGCCCGGCACTCTGACGAGCGTAAGTTCCTGATCGTTGCCGCCAAGCCGTACGAACGCATCGCGAGCTCCCTTGACCAACTGCTCAACGAGAAAACTGTTGAACCTAGATGCGACAACAGCTATCTTCATTCCTCCGGCAGTCAAATTGCCTTCTATCTGAATCATTTCGATTTTCCTCCAATGTGATGAAAAACTGAGGGTATTTTACCATATTATGCGGTTATTCGCAAGGGGCAAACACCTCAGCGGCGACAACATCCCGAGGAGCATTCGCCGCTGCTGAAGTTGCCGCCGCTGGAGCCTCTTCCTCAGCGCGGCTAAGACCGATTATGTAAACTTCTGTTATCACGCCGCTCTCACGCTTCCCCCAGCCGCTTCAAGTAGCGTTGAATCGTCAATTCGTAGCCGCTTTGAGTCGGGCGGTAATAATGTTTGGGGACGCTCAGGTATTCCTGCTCGACGTAATGGTTGGCGAAATTGTGCGGATACTTGTATTCCGTTACGGCATTGGAGCCGATTGCACGGACGTGTTTGTTCTTTAAATGCTCCGGCACGGGCTGGACGCGCCCGGCTTCTACATCCGCCATAGCCTCGCTGATAGCCATGCAAGATGCGTTTGATTTTGGCGCGGATGCAAGATATGTAGTCGCCTGCGAGAGGTTTATTGCACACTCTGGCATTCCCACGAACTCGCACGCCTGCATGCATGCTACCGCCACGGATATGCCGCGCGGGTCGGCGTTGCCGATATCCTCGGAAGCACTGATTACGAGACGCCGGGCTATAAAACGGGGGTCTTCCCCGGCGACGAGCATCTTCCCAAGCCAATATACCGCCGCATCCGGATCCGAGCCGCGAATCGACTTGATAAAGGCGGAAATCGTGTCGTAGTGTCCGTCTTCCTTTTTGTCGTAGTTGACGTGGTGCCGTTGCACACACTCTTCCATTATGCCAAGCGTAATGTGGAGCGCACCATCTGTATCTGGCGGCGTGGAAAGGACAGCGATTTCGAGCGCCGTCAAGGCGTGCCTCGCGTCTCCATCGCAAATTTCGGCGAGAAAGTCGCAGGCATCGTCATCCATGACGCAATTTACGCCGCCATATCCCCTTTCCGCATCTTCAAGCGCCCTTGCAAGCAGGGTTTTTATCTCTTCCTTGGTGAGCGGCTTGAGCTCGAAAACGAGCGACCGCGAGGTTAAGGGCGTGTTTATGAAGAAGTTTGGATTGTGTGTGGTTGCGCCGATAAGCACGACGGTGCCGTCTTCCACATAAGGTAGAAGGACATCCTGCTGGGATTTGTTGAACCTGTGTATTTCATCTATAAAGAGGATGGTGCCGCGTCCGCCGAGCTCATTTCTGGCGCGGTCGCATATCTTGCGGATATCCCCTACTCCGGAAATCACGCCGGAGAGGCGCATGAAGTTGCGCTTTGTGGTCTTGGCTATCACTTCGGCCAGGGAAGTCTTGCCGCAGCCTGGAGGACCGTAGAAGATTATGTTGGTAAGGCGATCGGCCTCTATCACCCTTCTAAGCAGTTTGCCCTCGCCGAGGATATGGGATTGCCCCACAACCTCGTCAATGGTGCGCGGCCTCATGCGCGAGGCGAGAGGCTCTGTCCTACTCGCCATACACGTAAAAGTTGACTACTCGCCCAGGCAGAAGCTTTCTTAGCGCGTAGACTTCGGAAAGCTTCGTGGAATTGTCGGCAAAGACGAGAACGGTATCGGTGAGGTCTCCTTCCTTGCCGAGGTCTGCGAAAGAGGCGTTTTCGACAATGACGAGTTTCGGATCCAGTGCGTCAGTCGCGCTCCAATCCTCCTTCACAATCGTAAGGGCCGGTTTCTCCCCTTCTCCTTTCAGGCGGACTTCGTAGGGTTGGGTAAGCCTTTCAGTGCGGTCGCGCCATTTCTCGAGCGGCAGGAACGAGCGGTAGAAGAGCTGGCCGGGGCGGAAACCGTCAACCTTCACGGACGGCGAATCGATGACGGCGAGCGCGGCGGCTATCTGCTTCGCTTCTCCTACGGTGAGGTCGGCAGAGAAGTCTACATCGACGGCTATGGTTCCAGAGGCGGCTTTCTCCTTTAGCGACTTGAGGGCATCTGCCATGTTTCCGCTCTTGAACGCGAGCTCGACCTTTTCCGGGGCCGCGCCCCCCTTCCACCTCACGGTCAGCGTGCGCTTCTCTCCTTCCGGAATGACGGCGGCAGGGATGAACCTGCCGTATGTGTCGGACTGGCCCAAAGCATCGTCGAACTGGAAGAGCGATTGCGGACAATCATAGAGCGCGAATATGGCCTGGGGCATGTTGGTGTGGGCATCTGGAACGCCATCCGCACCGCACTTGCCGCCTGTATAGACGATAGGCGCCTTGCGTTCGTTGCGGGTGTCGGAGATTAGAGACCAGACGTCCGGGACGATTTCCACCTCCACGCCGATGGGCCAGAACTTCGCTTTCGAGCAGTCGGTAGGCTCGCCCATGGGGAAGCCGGCTTTTGCAAAAGCTTCGGCAAGCTCTTTCACCGTGCACGACGATACGAAGAGAGACTCGTAATCATGGTCGGAATCGGGTCCTGCGACGAGGAACTCCACAGGCGCAGTGCGTCCAGGATCTTTCGACACCACTTCGAAAGAAACGCTGTGGGCCTTTGGGTCCACCGAGACGGCCGCGGCAAGAAGCGGCGCGAGAAAAGACGCCGCTATCACTTTGCGAAACCTTTCATTGCGCGTTTGAAGCCTTCGGCGGAACGCGCGATTATCGCTTCGTCCACGCTGCACGAGAGCCTCACATACCCGCCGAAGCCAAAGCCTTTGCCCGGCACAACGAGAATGCGTTCTTTCAAAAGCGCGTCCACGAAAACGGTATCATCCTCGACGGGAGACTTCGCGAAGAAATAGAACGCGCCCTTGGGCATTTCAAACTCGATGCCTGCCTCGGAAAGAACTTTGGCCATGAGCTTCCTGCGGCGATTGTAGATATCCAGATCCACCGTCTCGTCGCACAATGCGGCCGCGAGACGTTGGCCAATGACAGGCGCGTTCACATAGCCGAGAGTCCTGTTCGTCATAGTGATGGCGGCGACGAGGGAAGCGACATCCGGCATGGCGGGGTTTGCGAGGAAGTACCCTACGCGCTCGCCGGCGAGAGAGAGAGTCTTCGAGAACGAGCCCAAGACGCACGCCCACTTTGAGACGGGCAGCATGGGCGGCACTTTGGCACCGTCATAGGCAAAGGCGCGGTAGGGCTCGTCGGAGAGGATGAAGAGCGGGCGTAGATTCTTCTGCGCCCTTCTCTCGTTCTCTGCGTCGACCAAGGCTGCAATCTTGGCGATAGTCTCCTTTGAGTAGATGGCGCCGGTAGGATTGTTCGGGGAGTTGATTATGATGGCGCGGGTGCGATCCGTAATCGCGCTTTCGATTCCCGACACGTCGGGTTCGAAGGTGGGCGGAATTGACGGGACGCTCTTCAAGATGCCGCCGAAGTGGCCGCAATATGCGCCATATTCCACAAAGTAGGGAGCCGGCGTAAGCACCTCGTCGCCCTTCTCGACGACAGCGCGGAAGAACGACACGAGTGCGCCTGCCGCGCCTACCGTCATAATGACGCAGGAGGCCGGCACATCCATCTCCTGCTGCGCCGAGAGATATTTCGCCATCGCTTCGCGCACTGCGGGGATGCCGGCGTTCGGGCAGTAGCCGAGGCCGAGGGGCTTTACCGCAGCATCGGCAAGGCGCACGAGTTCGGAGCGAGTCCTCTCAGGCGGCGGTACATCCGGGTTGCCGAGAGAGAAGTCGCACACCGCGTCCTCCCCATACTGTTTCTTCAGCTCAAGGCCCTTTTCGAACATTCGCCTTATCCAGCTGGAAGAGGACATCGAGCCTGCTATTTGATCTGTTACCAGTTGCATTTCCTTTTACTCCTTTATTGTCCCTTTGAGCACCGCGATGAACGCGGATTGCGGCACGTTCACATGGCCGAACTCCTTCATTCTGGCCTTGCCGCGTTTCTGTTTTTCAAGCACTTTCATCTTGCGCGTCACGTCGCCGCCATAGAGTTTGGCAAGCACGTCCTTGCGGAACGGGCGGATGTCCTCGCGAGCGATAATCTCCTTGCCGATGGCGGCTTGCACGGGTATTTTGAACTGATGGGGCGGGATAGTGTCGGCGAGAGCCTTGCACATCTGGAGCCCCCGGGCGCGAGCCTTGTCGCGATGCACCATCGTCGCAAACGCATCCACCGTCTCGCCGTTGAGGAGAATATCCATCTTCACTATGTCCGAGACCTGATAGCCGGCAGGCTCGTAGTCCATGGAAGCATAGCCGTGGGAGACGGACTTCAGCGTATCGTGGAAGTCGATGAGGATTTCGTTCAACGGGAGCATGCAGTGGAGCATCACTCTTTTTGCGTCGATAGTCTCCGTGCCTTCCACCACGCCGCGTCTATCCATGACGATACGCATGATGTCGCCAATGGAGGCGGAAGGCGTGATGATGCGCGCCTTCAATATCGGCTCCGAGATAGTATCGAGGGCGGAAGGATCGGGCATCTGCAAGGGGTTGTCCAGGTCCTTTTCCGTGCCATCCTTCATCTTTAGCTTGTATACGACGCCCGGACTCGTGGAGATGATGTCGAGAGCGAACTCTCTCCTCAAACGCTCCTGCACGATTTCCATATGGAGAAGCCCCAAGAACCCGCAGCGGAAACCGAATCCGAGGGCGAGGGAAGACTCATGGTGGAAGGTGAATGCGGAATCGTTGAGATGCAGCTTTTCAAGGCCCTGCTCTACCTTCGGGAACTCGTCGGTGGACATCGGATAGACGCCGCAAAAGACGGTGGGGTGGATGTCGTGGAAACCGGGCAGCGGCTCCGTGGCACCCATCTTCGCGGTGGTGACGGTATCGCCAATCTTAATCTCGCTCGGGTCTTTCACGGTGCCCACGAGATAGCCCACCTGTCCTGCCTTGAGGGAATCGACAGGTTTCTTGTCTGGCGAGAAGATGCCGGTTTCATGGATTGTTGTAGAAACCCCACTGCCCATGAAAACGACGCTTTGCCCGGCCTTTATTGAGCCGTCCACAATGCGCACATAGGTGATGACGCCGCGGAACTCGTCGAACACAGAATCGAAGACGAGCGCGCGCAATGGAGCATCCTCGCCTGCGGTTTCGGGCGGAGGGATGCGCTTGACAATCGCCTCGAGAACGTCCGGGCAGCCCATGCCGGTCTTTGCAGAGACGAGCAACGGGTCGTCCATCGGGATTGCGAGGATATCTTCTATCTCGCGGCTCGTCTCGTTCACATCGGCGCCGGGGAGGTCCACTTTGTTGAGGACTGGCACGATTTCGAGGTGGGCATCCTGCGCGAAGTAGGTGTTGGCGACAGTCTGCGCCTCCACGCCCTGGGCGGCATCGACGACGAGCAGTGCGCCTTCGCACGCGCCCATCGAGCGCGAAACTTCGTATGCGAAGTCCACGTGGCCTGGCGTATCGAGGAGGTTGAAGAGATAGGTCTTGCCATCCTTGGCCTTGTATTCCATGGAGACCGGGTGGCTCTTGATGGTAATGCCACGCTCGCGCTCCAAGTCCATCGCGTCAAGGGTCTGCTCCTTGAGTTCTCGGCGCGAAATGGCATTGGTCAGCTCGAGAATACGGTCTGAAAGCGTGGTCTTGCCATGGTCTACATGGGCGATGATGCAGAAGTTTCTTATGTTGTCCAGTGTCATCGGTTGCGTTAGATTCTTGCAACGCCCGAGGCGCGTGCCGCTTGAGCGACAGCCTGGGGGATACGTTCCTTGAGACGGCGGTCGAAAGGCTTGGGGATGATGTAGTTCCTGCCGAACACGAGATTTTCGCCCGGATAGAGAGCGGCCACATCTTCCGGGACGCTTTCGCGTGCGAGCATGGCAAGCGCGTTGGCCGCCGCCACTTTCATCGCGGTGTTTATCGTAGTCGCCCGCACATCGAGTGCGCCGCGGAAGAGATACGGGAAGCCAAGGACGTTGTTTATCTGGTTAGGATAGTCGCTCCGGCCCGTCACCATCACATAGGGCTTGTCCTTCATAGCCTCGGCGACCGCCTCGGGCGTGATTTCGGGGTCGGGGTTTGCCATTGCGAAGATGGCCGGGAACTCCGCCATGGCAAGGACGTCCTCGCCGGAGATTACATTGGCCGCGCTCACCCCGATGAAGATGTCGGCGCCGGTCATCGCCTCGCGCCGCGTCATCGTCGGGGCGACATCGCGCGCGTGGACGGAGTTCTGGCGGGAGAGGTCGGTGCGGGAAGATGCGAGCACGCCTTTTATATCAAACATCGTCAAGTCCTTCACACCTGCCGCCTTGAGCATGTCGGCAATGCGCGTGCCTGCCGCACCCGCACCATTGATGACGACCTTAAGATCGCCAAGGGCCTTGCCTTTGAGAAACGCGAAGTTCATGACGCCAGCTGTCGCGATTACCGCCGTCCCCCACTGGTCGTCGTGGAAGACGGGAATATCGAGCTCTGCATCGAGCCTGTCTTCGATTTCAAAGCAGGCGGGCGAGGCTATGTCTTCGAGGTTGATGCCGCCATACATGGGCGCTATGGCTTTCACGGCCGCAATCACGCGCTCTGGGTCGGTAGGGCCTGTATCCTTGCCGTCCATCCTGCAGGCTCCAAGCGGGACGGGCCACGCGTCGATTCCGGCGAACGCCTTGAAGAGCACCGCCTTGCCTTCCATTACGGGAATGGAGGCTTTCGCGCCAAGGTCGCCGAGACCGAGAATGGCAGTGCCGTCTGAAACCACGGCCACGGTATTGCGTTTCGCGGTAAGCTCGTAGGCGGCAGAGGGGTTGGCCGCGATTTCCTTCACGGGGAGTGCCACGCCGGGCGTGTAGGCAAGCGTCAAGTCGCGCTGGTTTTCCAACGGACGCGGCAGCTGCAGCGCCACCTTTCCGCCATGATGGTAGGCGAAAACTTCTTCTTTGGTATATGAACTCATTCCTTTATCTCTTTCTCGCTGAAATTGAACAATGTCACCTTCACGCCGGTGGGCTTGAGCACCTGGAGCACCACCTTCAGCCATTCAGGACGCATCGCGCAGGCTATCACCACGGAATCGACGTTGAGCGCGTTGATAATCTCCGGCGACTGGGATAGCGTGCCCATCACGCGTATGCCGCCTATGTATTGGCCGCGCATCAGAAAGTCGTCGTCTATTATCCCCACAATGATGCGGTCGTTGGCGGAAGTGTTGCGCACGAGCTCGCGGCGGAACGCCCTGTAGCGGAGCCCGGAGCCGTAGACGAGCACGCGGCTGACGTCCTTGCGGCCCTTGAGACGAGAGCAGTCTATCGCGTAGAAAACATCCCGGACGAGCCCTCGCGCGAGACGCACTAACGCGAGGCACACGGCGCTGGTCATAGCATAGGCGAGCGTCATCGCCTTGAGTTCCAGATGGTCTGCGCCCGGCACGTAGTAGATGGCGGCGGAGCCGAGAGCGGAACCGAACACGCACGCAAGCAGAAGCCGCACATAGTTGGAGGACATCGCCCTAGACCAGGCCGTCCTGTAGATGTTGAGCGCCATGAGACACACAAACACCGCCAGAACGCGCAAGGGGAGCGCGATACGAAGTTCCACGCGGCTCATGCCAATCTTCAGCGCCCAGTTGCAGATGAAGAACACGCCAACGAGGGCGAGAACGTCGAAAACGACATAGAAAGGAATGGCAAGCTTTGCGATTGTCCGCCGGTGTTCGCGGTTGTTGTCGCGGGCGAACGCATTCAAAAGCCTGCCTGCGTCGAAAAGCTCGACCCGGGAAATATCTTTGAATATGACGATTGAAGCGATGGATACGGCGATTATCCAGAGACCTGCGGCATTGGATTTGAGCACCACGCTCGAAAGTCCCACACCGACAAGGAAGAGCGCGAAGAGATAGAGAATCCATGCGGCTTTGCGCTGGTTGAGTTTGACGGCCCTCAGGATGCGGTGGTGCAGATGGTCGGAATCGGCAGTCATCACTTTGCCGTTTACAGTCTCGGAGGCGTTTCTCTCCACGATCAAGTGGCGAAGGGAACGGCGCACGATGGCAAGAGACGTATCGAATATCGGCACACCCATGGCGAGAAGCGGCACGCCCACCGAGACGAGGAACGAGCCTTGGGTCTGCACAGCGAGAGGAAGGACGGAAATCGTAAAGCCGATGAACATCGAGCCGCAATCGCCGAGGAACACGCTTGCTGGATTGTAGTTGTAGCGGAGAAACGCGAGGAGCGAGCCTGCGAAAGCGAAGTGCACTATGGTGGCGCCTCCGTTGTTCACCATGAAGAGCGAGCCCGCCATTCCGAGCGTGGCGATAAGAGCGAGCCCGGATGCGAGGCCGTCAAGCCCGTCTATGAGATTGAACGCGTTTACGGCGCCGGCGACCCAAAAGACCGTGGCAAGGCAATCCACCGCGACAGGAATCGAGGGGAATACGCCCCTGAAGCCAAGCCCCGCCCAAAACCAGACGAGGAAAGCGACAGCGAGCTGCCCGACAAGCTTCCCGAGCGGAGGGAGGCTGAACTTGTCGTCCACAAACCCAAGCGCCGCTATGGCGATGCCAAGAACGAACACCTTCAAGCCCATGGACGGCGCCAGGCTCGAAGAAATCGTCGGCGTATTGCCCGTTATCGCCACATATCCTGCAAGTGAGAGCGCGACGCCTATGACTAGCGCGAGCCCGCCGCCGCGCGGTATCGGCTTTGTGTTGATGCGCCTGTTGCCGGGTTTGTCCACCATGCCGATTTTACGGTTCAACTCCCGCACAATCGGCGTCAGAATGAACGTAATGGCGAACGAAGCCGCGAATACGGATGCGTAAGGCGCTATCTTTTCGAACATGGTCGTAATCATTTTGCGAAAGCCCCTTTCAGATTGCCAATGAAGTCGCGAAGCGAGTCATCGTCGGCGCGGGAAGAGTTTACCGTCACCATTACCCAGCGGTCTATGCGGTTGAGAATGGAACGATCCCAGATGTCTTTGAAGATTCTGCTGGTATGGGAAGCCGTGCTGTAGCCTTCCTGGTTGTAGAACGTGTAGCCGAAGCCTATCTTTGCGCCATGCGTCTCCACAGTAAGAAGCCGCCAGTCCCTGCCGGAGACGTTTATCGTGCGCGGCTCGGTCATGAGATAGCCCTGCGCCGGAAGGCACAGCTCGGGACGGTGTATCGAACTTTTGCTCGTGCCGCCTATGACGAGCGAAACCTGAAACCAGTCGCCGTTGGGGGCGGTATAGAGGCGCTTGTCTATGCGCGTATCTCCCGGAAGTATGGTAAGCTCCGCCTCGCTTATGTCCACGCGCTTGGAAGTGAAGCCTTCAATCTCTTCGAGCTGGACGTCGGGCGCTTCGGCGACAATCGTCTTTGGCGTCGCGGCCTGATAGAGCATCGCAGGAACGAGGAATGCAAGCGCAAGGACGGGTAGCGTGCAGGCGCGTGCGAATGAAAGCGGCCGCTCTTCGCGCGCTTCACCCTTCTCCTCGCTGTTCTTCGCATTGCGGAAGATTCGGCTCACGGCTTCCCCGGTGCCTATCATGAGCAATATCGCCACGATGAATATCACGTAGCCCGAGTAGTCGTGGTAGAACCCCGTCGCGAACTCCGTGCTCGCGTAATTGGCGACGAGGCATATGGAAAGGATGCGAAAGACGTTGCCGAGAATGGCAATCGGCACGGAGCAGGCGAAGAGAAGCCCCCTTCTCAGCCATGTCGGCTGATTGAAATAGGCGTAGCCGGCAGTAAGCGCCATTAGTGCGAAGATAGACCTCAAGCCGCTGCATGGCTCTGCTATATCTATGGAGAACGAACCATCCGCCGCGCCTATCATCGTGCCCTGGCGAATGACGTCCGCCCCGAACCCCTTCAGAACCGCATATGCCGTGGAAGAGGCGAATATGCGAAGGTGTACCGTTACGACATCAAGGAAGGTGGCGAGCGGTATGCAGAATAGAAGGAACAGCAAGGGAAAGAGGAGCGCCTTGGCGGCGCTTCTGCCGAAAAACGTCCAGACGAGCGCAAGAAGCACGAAGACGAATGCGAAGATTTCCATTCGCACCTGCAAGCCCCGCACACCAAGAAAGCCCACCGCCACGGACGGCACGAGGATAAGAAGCCCGCCCCAGCCCGGAGCGGAAAGCGCGTTCCATATCTTCTTGCGCTCGCTCCATGCCACATAGATGGAAAAGAGCGGCACATACCAGCCGTAGCCCATATCCTCCTGGGGATTCGTGAATATCGAAGGCGCGTGATGCAGGAGCATCGCCTGAAAGCCCCAAAGGACGGCGATGAACGCCGCCCCAAGCATGGCCAGTCTTGCTGCTACTGTCTTATCTTTCTCCGCTGTCATATCAGTCTCTAGTCAGTTGCCAATGAGCCTTTCAAGTATCAGTCGACCGTTATTTCGCCGATAGCCGTCTTCTCGCGCGGCTTGTCGAGACGAAGAGTGAGAATCTGCATCTTTTCTTTCGCGGTGCCCCAGTCGGTATAGACCGTGGCGGATGCCGTGGCAGGCCCGGTGAGATCGGTCTGGTGGGAAGCGTAATAGTGGGCAAGCACCTTGAAAGCCCCCTTCCCTTCCTTGCGCAAATATTCTTCGGGCCCATACCCGGTCGTGACGTCTTCCGAGACGAAGCCGCCCGTCTCTGTCCTGCGGTTGCTGTAATACGCTTCATTGCCGTCAGGCTCGAGGACGTGGATATCCACATCGGTCTCGTCGGCATCCCAGGAAAGGACGATGCGTATCTTAAGAGGAATGTCGCGGCGGTATGCCTCATCGAAGTCCGGGGCGTTCGCCTTGACATTGGAAGCATTGCACCAGGAAATGAGGGCGTTGAGTTCTTCGAGTGCGATGATGCTCACCTGGAGATCGTTGGAGCGTCTGCCGCTGCGGCGAGCCCAGTTCGTGAAAGCGGCATCCTTGAAAAGACGCATTGCTTCCTCGAGAGCTGCCACATCGCGCTTCGCCTTGCCGAGTTCGGAAAGGACGAGCGCCAAATCGCGCCTCGCCTGCCCTTCTTCGTTCCTGAGCCTGAGTGCCTGACGGAAACAAAGGACCGCGTCTTCGAGGCAACCCTTCTCTCTGAGCTTCCAGCCCATGGAACGCCAGACGGCTGCGTTCTCCAGCTTGAACTCGGCCATATTCGAAAGGATTCGCTTCGCAAGTTCCTTGTCACCTTTCTTGAAGAACCAGCCTGCCGCATCCATGAAAAAGGCCGGGGAAGAGCCGTTTGCCTCTTTCTGGACAAGATATTCCCTGTAGGGGTCTTCCGCCTTGTCCATGGCATCAAGATAAGGCGCGGAAGGATTCCACTCCTTCAGACTTATAGTCGCGCCGCCTGCGCCGGCTACGGAAGAATCTCTTCTCGGCGAAATCTCCGCCGCTCCGACAGGGGCTTCCGCCGCAACTGCCATTTCGGCCGCGCTGTCACTGGAGAATCGCACAGCGGATGCGCGCGCGACAGACGCCTCGCCCCTCCGCGAGGAAGCGGGCGCCTCAGCCGATCTCGTGTTGCCGGCCATGGCTTCGCCTGCCACTGCGAGCTGGTTGCGCGCCCTGGAGCCGCTAAACACGCCGTCGAAAAGTCCGCTCTTGCGTTTTGGACGAGGAGGAATTGGATTGTTCCACCATTCGATGCGCTCTTTCCAGAGTTTGAGCAGCGCGGTCTCATGCTGCGACTGAGCCTCCTTGCGGGAAATGGCATCGTCTTTGGCTTTGCGCAGCTCCACCCATTCATCGTGGAAGGGAAGCTTCTCGCTCGGCTCGATATCATGTTCAATGTACTGCTGGAGGTTCTCAAGGACGATTAGGCTCGTCACCGGGCTTGCGACGCCGTATTTGCGGCCAAGCATGAGAAACTCCTCTTCGCGCCGTTCCGCCTGCGAAGAAAGATCCTTTATTCTGTCTGCGGCCCAGGCTGTGGCAAGAAGCGTGGACTCCTTTACTTCCAGCCCCTTGGGAGGCTCTTCGCCCTTTGCCAGTTTGCGCACTTCGATTTTGCGGGGGGCGGCATCGTCGCGCGAGGCGATGCAGAGATCCGGGATGGATTCGTAGTCTGGCGTTTCGAGGCTTAGTGTATCAATCTCGTCGGTGAAGAGAAGAATCTTCGTCCCCTTCTGGACATCGGCAGGATCGGCAATGCCGGCGAACTTCTCTGCAAGGCGCGGCAGGACGCTCTTTATGTCGAGCCTCGTGCCGCCGTCATAATCGACGCCCTTGACGGCGGCAAGAAGTTCTTCGCGGGATGAGAAGCGTTTGAAACCCTCGGGGGCGTTCCTCAAAAACACTAGCACCCAATCGCCCTTCTCCGGAAGAAGCGCGAGCTTCGAAAGCCAATTCGACGCTTCTTTGCGCGCGCTCGTGCTCGCGTCCCAGAATATCGCGCCAGAGGCGAACGCCGCAATCTTTTCGGATATGGTCTCGGTCTTGGCGCCGTCTTGGGCGCGGATTCCCACGAAAACATCCTCGCCATCCCGTTCGCACACCATCTCGCCGCTCTTGCCTTCCACAGGGACGATATATTCGACTTCGGCTTTGCGCGGCACATTGGGCAGAAGCGGAAAGATGCGCGTCTTCCATATATTCCCCTTCACATGCTCCACGATGCCCGGGTCTATGCGTTTCGCCTTCTCGCTCTCGAATGCGACGCGCGCCTTTTCCTTCCCCGTGACGACGCCGGGAATCATGTCGTCGCCGATTTGCAGCGAGTAGCCGCATACGCTCGCACCTTCAGGGAGCGGGAACTCGAAGTCGGCGCTCATCTGGCGGTGGTTGGGGTTCGTAAAGACAAACGACGCTTTGACGCGCGAATAGAGTCCGTTCGTCTCCAGCGTCTCTTCCGCGAACTTCACATCGACGGGTTTTTCGTCCTGCCGCAAATCCCCAACCGTGACGGCGGGAGGCCTCCTGATGATGGCTGGGAGGTCTTTTCCCGGAACTATTTCCTGCGCAACGAGGATTGCGGGCAGTGCGAACGCCGCAGAGAGGAAGGATAATGTCAGGGAACGTTTCATGGCTTTTCGTAACATTTGAAGATATCGTCAACGTGTTTAGTGTCCGGCCTGGGTCCGAGAAGCGTCGCCAAGGGGACTACGGCGAAGCCGCCAAGCATGGCCACGGCGCCGCAGTCTATGGGGTTGATGGGGTTGCCGGCGAGCATGTTCACCGTCGTAAGCCCCACGCCCCAGGCGAAACAGCACCACACGGAAAACGCGCTGGTGCGCCGCCAGTATAGTCCAAGAACGAAAGGCGCGAGAAACGCGCCGGCGAGCGCCCCCCACGATACGCCCATCAGCTGCGCGATGAACGTGGGCGGATTGAGCGCTATGAGAAGCGAAAGCGCGATAAAGAACATTATGAGCACCCTCATCACCACCACTTTGCGCCTCTCTATCTTCTCGGCGACGGAATCGTCTATCTGGGCGGAGACCACCTCGCCATCTTCCGAATGCTTGTCGCGATAGATGATGTCAAGCGTCATAGTGGAAGCGGATGTGAGGACGAGAGAAGCGAGCGTGGACATGGATGCCGAAAGGACCAGCAGCACGACAAGCGCGATTAGGGCGTCCGGCAATGTCGTGAGCATGGATGGCACAATCGCGTCGAAGGCGAGTTTCCCGCCTGTCTCCGGCGGCGGGAAGAGCCTGCCGAAGCCGCCGAGGAAGTAGCAGCCGCCCGCAACGAGGAACGCGAAGACGGTCGAAATCACGGTGCCGCGCCGTATCGCCGATTCATCCGTGATGGAATAGAACTTGCCAACCATCTGCGGAAGCCCCCATGTGCCGAGCGATGTGAGGATTACAACCCCCAGCAGCCCCAACGGGTCGGGACCGAAAAGCGAGGTGAAGCCCCCGCCGCCCGGCATTATCTTCTCAGGCTGGATTTCGCCAAGCTTGGTGCACGCTTCCACAAGCCCGCCTTTGAGCCCCAACACGGCCACAACCACCGCGGTTATCCCGAAAAGCATGATGACGCCCTGTATGAAGTCGTTGATGGCCGTTGCCTTGTAGCCGCCCAGTATAACGTAGACGGCAGTCAACACGGCCATTCCAGCCACGCACCATGAATAGTCGAGGTGGAATGTGTCCGTGCTGAAGCCGAGCTCGAAGAGCGTCCCTATCCCTTTATATACGCCTGCCGTGTAGGGGATGAGGAAGACGAACGCGATCACCGAGGCGGCGATGCGCAGCTTTTCGCTCGCGAAACGCGTGCCGAAGAAGTCTGGCATCGTCTTGCTGCGTATGTGCTGCGTCATAAGCTTTGTGCGCCGCCCCAGGACGAGCCACGCAAGTAGCGAGCCTATTATCGCGTTCCCGACGCCGATCCATGATGCGCTCAGACCATACTTCCAGCCGAACTGCCCGGCGTAGCCGATAAAGACCACCGCCGAGAAATACGATGTGCCGTAGGCGAACGCGGTGAGCCACGGGCCTACGTTGCGCCCACCGAGTACGAACCCTTCCACTGTGCCGGAATGCCTGCGCGAATATATGCCCACGCCTATCATCACCGTCAGGAAGATGAGTGTAAGCAATATCTTTATGGCCATGAATCGGTATCCTTTTCTTTTCTTGATGCTTTATTGCGCCGGAATGCTCTCTTTAGAGCCCTTTTCGTGCATATTTGAGCCCGATTTCGAGCCCGCGCAGTTCCGCAAGGCCGATCAGCCGCCCGCCGTAGCTGTAGCCACAGTAGCAGTTGCGCCCCTTGTCGATTTCGAGGAAACGCCCATGGTCGGGACGCACCACGATCTTTTCGCCGCGCCTCTTTTCCTCTTTAAGGAACTCCTCGAAGAGTTTCGGCATGTCCGTATTGCCGATGAGGTGGCACTGCGACTCGTGGAATACTTTGTCGTCGGTGTATTCGAGATTGCGGAAATGGCAGAAATAGACGCGATGACCGAACTTTTTCATTATTTCCACCGCGTTGTTCTTCGGATCTCCTCCGAGCGAACCCGTGCAGAGCGTGAGGCCCACATGCTTCGAGGGGCACTCCTTGTACATCTGGGCGATGTCCTTGGCGTTGGAAAGGATGCGCGGAAGCCCGAAAATCGGGTGCGGGGGATCGTCCGGATGAATGCACATATTGACGCCGGTTTCTTCCAGAACGGGGGAAATCTCGTTGAGGAAGTCGTACATATTGCGGCGAAGTTGCTTGTCATCAATGCCTTCGTAGGTCTTGAGGGCCGCAAGAAACTCCTCGGGCGTCAAATCGTCCACCGTGCCGGGAAGGCCGCAAAGGACGGCATCGGCGATACGCTTATGCTCCTTGGCGGAAAGTTTCTTCCAGAGCTTGGCGGCCTTGGTGCGGGTTGCCTTGTCGTATTCTTTCTCGGCTCCGGGGCGCTTCAGGTAGAACATGTCGAAACCAGCAAGCTCGTATTCGTTGTATTCGAGGCAGGTGGAACCATCCGCGAGGGCGTATTCAAGGTTGGAACGCGTCCAGTCGAGAACGGGCATAAAGTTGTAGCAAACGGTCTTTATGCCGCATTTTGCGAGGTTCCGGAGGGTTTGCTTGTAGTTGGCGATATACTTCTTGTAGTCGCCCGTGCGCTTTTTGATGTCTTCATGGATCGGCACGGATTCGACGACGCTCCAGACCATGCCGGCTTCTTTCACCTTCTTCTGGCGGGCTTTTATCTCGGCGACAGGCCATACTTCGCCGGGCTTGCGCTCGTAAAGCGCCGCCACGACGTCGGTTACTCCCGCCTGACGTATCTCTTTCAGGGAGATTGCATCCGCATCACCATACCAACGCCAACCTTGTTTCATCTTTTGAAGCCTCCTTGGTTTCTCTTTTATTTCGCCTTTGCATGCTTGTTGTCGTATATTATACCAAATATTCCCCTTCCCGTGTGCGAGGAAGTTGTGACGGAGAAGCTGCGGCGGAGAGGCTGTGGCGGAGATGTGGGCTGCCGGGGAGTCGGCGGAGAGGTGGGGAAGAGCCCGCCCGCCGCCCCGGCAGCGGTCCCGAATCCAATGGGCATGGACCGGGAATCCAATGGGCATTGGTCTGGAATTCAATGGGCATTGGTCTGGAAT
>DFGM01000139.1:0-25559 GCA_002371755.1 Verrucomicrobia bacterium UBA3750
GAGCAGCTGTCCTTGCCCACGGGTATGGATACGCCGAGAGCCGGGCAGAAATCGAGCCCCACCTCGCGCACGGTATCGTAGAGAACCGCGTCTTCCCCCGCATCTCCGCACGGAGCCATCCAGTTCGCGGAAAGCCTGATGTTGGATATGTCGCCCACGCAGGCGGCCGCAAGATTGGTGATCGCCTCGGCAACCGCCATGCGGCCCGAAGCAGGCCCATCCAGCATCGCGATCGGCGTTCTTTCGCCGGTCGCCATCGCCTGCCCTTCGTATGTCTTGTAGCCCATCGTGGTGACGGCACAGTCCGCAGCGGGCAGCTGGTACTTGCCCACCATCTGGTCTCTGGCCACGCGACCGGTCACGGTGCGGTCTGCAATCGTGACGAGGAATGTCTTATCTGCAACAGCGGGGAGGCTCAACACGCGCATAAGCGCATCGTAGGGCCGCACGCCCTCGAAGTTGGCAGGAATGTGCTCCTTCTTGACGCGCTTGACGTCCCTCACCATGCGCGGAGGCTTGCCGAGAAGCACCTTTATATCCATATCTATCGGACGGTCGTTGAAGTACCCGTCTTCCAGGACGAGTTGCCCGTCTCCTGTCGCAACGCCTATGAATGCGACCGGGCAGCGTTCGCGCTTGCAGAGTTCCTCGAAGAAGCCCTTCGCCTCAGGCTTGAGTGCAAGCACGTACCGTTCCTGCGCCTCGCAGCACCAGATTTCCATCGGGCTCATGGAAGGCTCTTCGTTGTGCACTTCGCGAAGTTTGAACCTGCCTCCCGTCTCCTCCACGAGCTCGGGGCAGCCGTTGGAAAGCCCGCCCGCGCCGATATCATGGATGGAGAGAATCGGGTTCTTCTCGCCGAGATACGCGCATGCGTCGATTACGCCCTGGCAGCGGCGCTGCATTTCCGCGTTGCCTCGCTGGACGCTATTGAAGTCGAGTGCCTCCGAGTTGGTGCCGGTCATCATCGAAGACGCCGCTCCGCCTCCAAGGCCGATACGCATCGCCGGCCCTCCTATCTGCACAATGAGCGAACCCACTTTCACAGGCTTCTTCTCCACCTGCGAATGGCGTATCACGCCCATGCCGCCTGCGAGCATGATTGGCTTGTGATAGCCGCGAAGTTCCCCGGCAATCTCGCCTTCATACGTGCGGAAAAAGCCGCAAAGCTGCGGACGCCCGAACTCGTTGCCGAACTGCGCCCCGCCTATCGGACCTTCCGTCATAATCGCAAGCGGCGTCGCAAGACGCGTGGGGAAATCCGCATATATCCTCTCCCACGGCTGGGGAAAGCCCGGTATGCGCAGATTGGACACCATGAAGCCGCATATGCCGGCCACCGTGCGCGAACCCGAACCCGTAGCCGCCTCGTCACGTATTTCGCCGCCAACGCCTGTCGCCGCCCCAGGATACGGGGATATCGCCGTCGGATGGTTGTGCGTCTCCACCTTCATCAGCTGCTCGAGCTGGTCTTCTTTAAAGGAGTAGGCGTTCGTCTTCGGGTCAATCGAGAATACGCTCGTCTTGAATCCCTTCACGACCGCGGAGTTGTCCTTGTAGGCGCTCAAAGTATCCTTCGGCCTCTTGGCGTGCGTGTTCTTTATCATGCCGAAGAGCGAATCGGGCATTTCCTTGCCGTCGATGATGAACTTCGCGCCGAAGATCTTGTGTCGGCAGTGCTCGCTGTTCACCTGTCCGAACATGACAAGCTCGGTATCGGTCGGGTTGCGGCCGGCGGCGGCGAAGGATTTCGCCAGATACTCCATCTCAGGCTCGCTGATTGCAAGGCCGATTTCCTCGTTCGCTTCGCGTATCGCGTCCACGCCCTTGCCGAGGACATCGTATGTCCGGCCGCGCTTGGGCTCGTCCGCATCGAATATGTCGTCGATATTGGTGTAGACGCCCTCGGTCATCTTGTCATAGAGCGTGGCGAGACACGCCGGCGGCAGGGAACGGGGCGACTCCTCGCTCGCGAACCCAAGCTTCTGCGGATCCGCAGGCGGGCCGATATGCACCTTGTAGCGGATGCCGCGCTCCACGCGCAGTATCCCGGATAGACCGCAGTTGCGGAAGATGTCCGTCGCCTTTGAAGACCAAGGGGAAATCGTCCCCTTCCTGGGCGTCACGTAGAAATCGGCCTCGTCGACATCGCCGGTCGCGTTCAAGAGGACTGCCGCGCGACGGAGTTCTTCAATGCTGAACGCCTGATCCGCCATTTGCAGCGCGTACACCCACTTTGCGTCGATTTCCACGTCCTCGAAGCCGGGTGCGGCTTTGGCAATTGCCGTCTTTATCGCCTCAAGACGAAACGTCGAGTAGGCGTTTTCTCCTATAAGAAGTATCATTTGTTTGCTTTCTTTCTGCAATATTCCCGAAACTGCCGCATATTTTACCAAAATTCCGCCCGCCGCGCAACGCCCAGCAGGAGCGCAAATGCCGGATGAAAAAGGGTTCTCAGCCGGCGAAAAAAGTTCTGTCGAAAAAAGTTCAAAATACCCCCTTGCGCGGCGGCAGGCAAATATGATATAATATGTGCCGTTTTCAATCCACAACCCTGCTCGGGTGGTGAAATTGGCAGACACGCATGCTTGAGGTGCATGTGGAGAGATCCTTGCGGGTTCGAGTCCCGCCCCGAGCACCAATAAAAAGTCGCGGTTTTTCTTCGGAAACCGCGCTTTTTCTTTTCCTGCCGCGCTGAAACGCTTTGGGCGAACCGGGGTAAAGCCTATCGCGGCAAGCCGTAAACCCGCCGCGTGGGATTCCCGCTGCACCAAAGAAGATTCTCTAGTCGGCCCTCTTCGGCTTCATTACCTTGAGGGAGTTGATGCGGGCGTGGGAGCCGTTGAACTTGAGATGACCGTATTTCACCGTATTCAGGAAGTCGGCGAAATCTTCCGTCTCGAACACCGGAGAGGAATCGTCTCCCAAGAACACCGAAACCTTGCCGCGGTTGTATTCGACGACAAGTTTCACCGCGCCGCCTGAATACGGCACGGATGTCGCTTTCGCCGATTTGCTGTCATGGATGTCGACCCACTCGGCGAAAAAGAGTTCGCAACCGTCTTTCTTGAAGTCAAGCCAGAGATGAGGATACGTACCGCTCATTTCAATCGCAGGGTCGCCGGGCTTCTGGTGGAACTCGAATTGCCAAGAGTCGCACTCCCCGTGCGGAGCAATCTCGCACTCCATGCGGAACTCGCCATCCACGGATACATTCCACTCCAGAGGGTCGCCGCCTTTATACATCTTGTTCAAATAGGCGCACGAGCCATCGAGCCGCCATGCGCCGCCGTATGTGAGCCAGCATGCCTTGCTTTTCGGGAAGGCGGCGGGCACAGGTTTGCCGGATGGGAAGTCGAGCTTCATCCGCACATCCATCAGTCGCTCCTCGATATACGATTCTTCGTCCGCAGTGAGTTTGGCATGCTTCCGTTTGACTTCACCGGCGGCGGACATAAAGCCGCTAAAGTCGTCTGCGAGATAGAGCTTGTGGAGACGCAGGAAGTCGGCGCTCCTCTTGCCTGATATGACGTTCCACAGCAGCCAGCGGTCGTTCAGATAGGCCGATTCGAATATCTTGTACATCAAGTTCGGAAGCGTGCGGTGGTCGAAAGAACGCCACGTCTCCACCGTCTTATCCAAGTCGCCCTTGAGCGAATATGCAAACGTGGCGCACACGGCAGCCGACTGACGGACGGAAGCGAATGCGTTGCGATTCTTTATCTGCGGCGTGCAGACCTCGATTATCTTGTCCAGTTCGTCGGCATGGTCGCGGAAGTAGTCTTCAGGCGCGACACCCATATCCTTGACCATCTTCAGCAACGCTTCCGCATAGAAATACGGAATCATCGTGTCATGGCGTTTTGTTTCGCGGCATCTTTCGGCAAATACCTTCATCTTCTCCAACGACCCGCACCAGCGCGGATAGCAGTTGTACCAGAGATAATTGCTGAATAGGCCGTGATAATCCATTTGTGCGGCGGTAGCGCGCACGAAAAGCTCGTCGTCGAAAGGCCCTAGGTCCGAGAACAGATATAGCGGCTCGGGGAAAGAATGGAGCTCCATCGCCCGGTTGAACGCTTCGCGGCAGGCTTTGCCGTGCTTTGCAAAGCCGTCCCAACCTTCCCCAGTGACATTGCTCGCCCATCCGCCACCGCGCGCCTTCCACGCGTCGGCACGCTCCACGCCGATATGCCACAGAAGCTTCAACCATTCGTCTATATCTGCCTTTTCGATATAATTCCCCAGAAGATGGCGGTTTGTGAAGCTTATATCCCTCCTGAAAGTCCAAAACACCCCGCGCATGTCATCGCCATGAAAGTTTCCCTCCTCCAGCCATCTGACGATTGTCTCGCTTTTCACGCATCTTTTCTTCCCCGTCGCCTCGCGCACAAGGTCTGCGAACGACCTTCTGGCCGTTCTTGCAAGGATTTTGTTGAGCCTGTCGTATTGGCCCACCCCCTTCATGCCTGCAGTCCATATCGTATCGACGACATCGTCCAGGAATTTGCGCTCGTCCTTCGTGGCCTTGCCTTCAATATCCATTTCGTGCAGGAGGAACGGCCGCAGCTTCGTGTCGCGGAAGGATGCGCAAGTTTCCAGTGCGGTATTGGTGCGCATGTTCTCGCTCCAGTCCCGGAGCCATTCATCATGCTGACGCGCCAGCGCCGCCCTGAGAAAGCCGGCGAATCCATCCGGCATCGACTGCGCCATTGCCGTTGCTGCCGACAACGCGACACCTAAAAGCGCAACAATAGTTTTCCTGATCATGGCGGAAGAGCCTTTCCAGTGTTCGGTTTTGGTGCAAAATGCGGTTGAAAAACATTATACCATATTTCGGCCTCGGGCAGTTAGCGAAATCCGCGACCGGCAAGAGGCTCGATGCCTCCAATTTATCCCCCATTCGGGCAGTTGCGCGGCGGGCGGGATAAATGGTATAATACCGTAAAACAATGGACATGGAGGAAGCAGTGAAAGACATTTCATCCTATATAGCAGCCGGCAAGGCCGTGGTCGGCATAGAGTTCGGCTCTACGCGAATCAAGGCGGTTATGACGGGCGAAGACTTCGCGCCTATCGCCATGGGTGCGCACGACTGGGGAAACAAGCTGGAGAACGGCTATTGGACGTATTCTCTCGCCGACATCGAAAACGGGATACGCGATGCGTATGCCAAAATGGCGGCCGATGTGAAAGCGAAATACGGCGTAGAGGTGGAAGCACTCGCCGCGCTCGGCATCTCCGGCATGATGCACGGCTATCTGCCGTTCGACGAAAACTGGCAGCTTCTCGCCCCCTTCCGCACCTGGCGCAACACCACCACGGCCAAAGCGGCGGCCGAGCTATCCGCCCTTTTCTCCTTTAATATACCGCAACGCTGGAGCATCGCGCATTTCCGTCAGGCGATGCTGAACAATGAAGAGCACGTTTCCCAAGTGAAGCATCTGACCACGCTCGCGGGCTATGTGCACCATATTCTCTCTGGCGAAAACGTGTTGGGCGTGGGCGAAGCATCCGGAATGTTCCCCATCGACCCTGCCACCGGCGACTACGACGAGGGGATGAAAGAGAAGTTCGATGCGCTCGCCGCCTCTGGCAGCGTGAAGATACCGGCAATCGCGCTTCTTCTGCCGAAAGTGCTGGGCGCGGGCGAGAAAGCGGGCGTCCTTACGGACGAAGGCGCGAAGTGGCTCGATCCGAGCGGCAAACTCAAAGGCGGCGCGTTGATGGCGCCCCCGGAAGGCGACGCCGGCACCGGCATGGTGGCCACGAACGCCGTAGCCCCACGCACGGGCAACGTTTCGGCCGGCACGAGCGTTTTCGCGATGATAGTGCTCGAAAAAGCCATGCGCGGCTATTATCCCGAAATCGACGTGGTAGCGACTCCTTCCGGGAAAGCCGTCGCAATGGTCCACTGCAACAATTGCACGAACGAGATAAATGCGTGGATTGAGCTTTTCAAGGGAGTTTTCACCCAGGTTCCCGGCGGCCCCAACATCTACGGCACGCTTTTCCATGAATCTCTCAAGGGAGAGAAGGATTGCGGCGGCGTTGTGGTAGTGCCGTGCCTGAGCGGCGAGCCGGTCGCGGGAATCGAAGACGCGATGCTGCGCGTCACGAGATCGCCCGAAGCGAAGTTCACGCTCGCCAACTTCATGCGTGCGCAGATCTACTCGGCGTTCGTTTCCCTGAAGCTCGGCATGGACATCCTCGCGAAGGAAGACGTCAAGATTGATTCGCTCACCGGCCACGGCGGCATATTCAAGGATAAAGGCATCGCCCAGCAGTATCTTGCGGACGCCTTGAACACGGCCGTCACCTGCATGTCCACGGCTTCCGAGGGCGGTCCGTGGGGCATGGCAGTATTGGCGGCATATGCGCTTGACGGCGCCGGGATGCCGCTTGAAGAGTATCTCACGAAGAAGGTCTTTTCGGGCGCCACATCCGAGACCCTCGCTCCGACCGCTGACGGCGTGGCGGGATTCGACCGCTACGCAGAGAACTTCAAGAAGGCGTTGGGGCGCTAACTTTATTCACAAACCAAAACACAAAGGAAGAAAAACCTATGCTGACATGGATAGACTGGCTGATGATACTTGCCTACTTCGGCGTCCTTGCCGGAGTGGTGGTGGCATCGCTCAAGCGTAACAAGATAGAATCCGGCGAAGATTTGTTTCTTGGCGGGAGGAGCGTCGGGTGGCTTGCGATTGGCGCATCGATATTCGCGGCAAACATCGGCTCGGAGCATCTCATAGGGCTTGCGGGCTCCGGCGCTGCGGCGGGTCTATCCCAGGCACACTGGGAGCTGCACGCATGGGTGCTCGTCATGATGAGCTGGGTGTTTCTGCCCTTCTACTACAAGTCGGGTGTCTCGACCATGCCGGAGTTTCTGGAAAAGCGCTTTGGTTCGCGCGCCCGCTGGATACTTTCCCTCGTCTCGCTCGCGGCGTACGTTCTCACCAAGATTTCGGTGACGGTGTTTGCGGGCGCGCTCTTCTTCGAAGTAATGATGCCTGAAGTGAGCCTCACAATCGGCGGAACCACGATAACATCCTTCTGGATCGGCGCGGTGGCCACGGTCGTGCTTGCGGGCGTATATTCTTCCATAGGCGGGCTTTCCGCCGTCGTCTACACCGACCTCGTCCAGACCGGCATCATACTCGCGGGCACCCTTTCCGTGACGGCGTTCGCCCTCTACCATCTCGGGCACTCCGGCGTGGCGCTGGCGGATGGTTCCACGGCGCAGGGCATGGCCGACGGTTGGGCCGTGCTCAAGCAGACGATCAAATCGACCGGCAACGTGGAGCAGTTCGGTCTCTGGCACTCGCTCACGCACAAGACCTTCCCGTGGCTCGGCGTAGCTATCGCTTCGGCCACCATCGGCGTGTGGTATTGGTGCACTGACCAGTTCATCATACAGCGCACGCTTGCCGCGAAAAACCTCACCAACGCCCGCCGCGGCGCAATATGGGGCGGCGCACTGAAACTCTGCCCGGTATTCCTCTTCCTCGTGCCCGGCATGCTCGGCTTCGCCCTCCACCACAACCACGTGAACATCCCCGGGCTCGGCGAGTTTTCCATCCCGCTCAAGGCCGCTGCCGACGGAACCATGGTGCTCAACGGCGATACGGTATTCCCCACGCTCGTGCAGTCGCTCCTGCCGGTCGGTTTCCGCGGCCTCGTCGTGGCAGGCATGATTGCCGCCCTGATGAGCTCGCTCGCCTCCCTCTTCAACTCCGTCTCCACCCTCTTCACGGTGGACGTCTACCAGAAGCTCAAACCCGATACCCCGCCCCGCAAACTCGTGACGATCGGCCGCACCACTACCGTCGTCATGACGGCGCTCGGCCTCCTCTGGCTTCCCATAATGAAAGCGATTTCCGGCGGCGGACTCTACCAGTACATCCAGGCCGTTCAGTCCTTCCTCGCTCCGCCTATTGTCGCTGTGTTCGTGATGGGGCTTTGCTGGAAGCGCATGAATCTTCGCGGCGCCACGTGGGGTCTCGGCCTCGGCTTCACGCTCGGCATGGCCAAACTCCTCGCCAACATCCTCTGGGGCGGAGTCCAAGGCTTCGCCTTCATCCAGGATTTCTACTTCTCGGGCATCCTCCTGGCAATCTCCATCGCGATTGTGGTCGTTGCATCCCTTTCCGCACCGCCGCCGGACCCCGCACACCTGAACGGACTCAACTTCTCCTGCCTCGACGCCAACTTCAAGAAGGAAAACCGCGAAAGCTGGAACTGGGTGGACGTCCTTTCGTCCTGCATCGTCGTGGGCCTCGTCCTCTGCGCCTACGCATACTTCTGGACTTGGCTTGATTGAGCGCAAGGCGTTAGGAGCTGGAAATCATGCTTGAAAATCTAAAAGAAGAAGTATTTGCCGCCAACCAAAGACTGGTCGCGAGCGGTCTCGTGGTGCTTACATGGGGTAACGCCTCAGGATTCGACCCTGAAAGCGGTCTTCTCGTCATAAAACCCTCTGGCGTGAGCTATGAGACGATGAAGCCGTCAGACATGGTGGTTGTGGATCTCGAGGGTAAAGTCGTGGAAGGGAATCTCCGCCCTTCCAGCGACACCCCCACCCACATCGAGTTCTACAAGCACTTCGCCGGGGTGCGCGGCGCAGTGCATACGCATTCCACGGAAGCGACAGCCTGGGCGCAAGCCTGCCGGGAAATCCCGGCCTATGGCACCACCCACGCCGATACGTTCCACGGCCCAGTGCCGCTGACGCGCTTCCTTACCGAACAGGAAGTCGCCGAAGCCTACGAATTGAACACCGGAAAGGTGATTATCGAGCGCTTCAAGGACCTCGACCCCCTCGCCGTGCCGGGAGTCCTCGTGGCCGGGCACGCCCCCTTCACCTGGGGCAAGGATGCGGCCGATGCCGTAGACCACGCCATAGCGCTGGAGGCTATCGCCAAGATGGCGCGCCTCACCGAGGCAATCTGCGCCGCCAAACCCGCACCGGGCCTCGTCCCGTATGTCGGCGAGAAGCATTACCAGCGAAAACATGGCAAAAACGCCTATTACGGCCAAAAATAACGCAGTTATGGCCGCCAACAGCCCGAGTGCGCACATCAGCGCACCCGGGCCTTTTTTTTATCTCCCCAAGCCATCCCGCCACCAATGGGCATTGGGTGGGAATCCAATGGGCATTGGATTGGAATTCAATGGGCATTGGATTCGGATTCAATGGGCATTGGATTCCAATTCAATGGGCATTGGATTCCAATTCAATGGGCATTGGATTTGAGAGTGAAGCCCATTGGATTCCCGGCCAATGCCCATTGGATTCCCACCCCCCTGCTCCGGGGTGGGGCGGGCGCTCTGGGCGAGGCGCTCCGGCTCACCACCGTCCCTGCACCCCCCGACCTCCGCAATCCGATACCCGCAGCGCGGAAAATATGCTATAATATGCGCATGGTGAAAATCTTCACCTGTCCCGGGAGCAAGATGCCCAGGCTGGATATTTCGATTTGGAGCGCCAAGTATAGTGGATACTTGACGGTCGCGGAGCGTTGCGCCAAAGCGGGGAGGGGCGGATGAATGCTTCTTCTGAATGCACAGTCCTCGTGACTTCGTGCGACGCCTATCACGATATCGAAGCGCTGTTTCTCGCTATGTGGCGAAAATACTGGCCAGAGTGTCCTTTCCGGCTGGTTTTGCTCACTGAGACGCTGCCTACGCCGGGTTTTGACGAAACAATCTGCACCGGCCGCGGCAAAACGTGGTGCCAGATGCTTTCAGAGGCGTTGGAGCAGATTGGCACACCCTATGTGCTCATGCTGATGAATGATTATTTCCTCTCTTCTCCGGTTGACACGGGCAGATTCATGCAGAGACTCCGCGAAGCGAAGCGTTACGAGGCGGCGAGCCTGCGGCTCATGCCGAATCCGCCGGGGAAGCATCCTTGGGAGGGAAGCGACCTCATGGAGATGCCGAAAAACACCGCCTATTGCGTGACTTGCCAGGCGACAATCTGGGAGCGCGACTTTTTGCTTTCGTTGGCGCGGCGCAACAAGAGCGCGTGGGAATTCGAGCGCTATGGCTCCTTCATGATGAAAGACGAAGCGCGTCCTCTTCTCGTGACGCGAGAGAAGGAGTTTCCCTTTCTTGATTGCGTACATAAAGGATATTGGGAGAAATGGGGCTTAGAGCTCCTTGCGCGCGAAGGCGTGCCATATTCCGGAAGCCGCACTCTGCCGCCGGCAAACGTGCGGCTTGCCGAATGGGCGAAAGCGGCGATCTTCCGCCTTCTCCCGTGGAATCTCATCGTGCGGACGCAAAACATCTTCAATGCCGGGAAGAAATGAGCCGCCCGGCCGGGCGATGGCCGGCCTGCCTCTCTGATGGAAACCATGAGCAGCGAGATCCGTCGCTATCGGCGAAATGGCGCCTGGGATTATTCGAAAGGCATGGGGCTCTTTGTGACAATCGCCACCGAGCCAAGGCGGCCGCTATTCGGGAAGGTGGCGCAAGGGAAGGTGATACATTCGGCACTGGGGAAGATAGTGCTCGAATCGCTCGAGGCAATGCCGCGCTACAATCCGGGCATATCGCTATTCGCCCATGTCGTAATGCCGGATCACGTGCATTTCAATTGCCACATCGCATCAGGGCTGAAAGAGCCGCTAAAGGCTTTCGGCAAGGCGATAAGCCGCTTCAAAAACTACACGACCAAACAAGCCAAGCTCATGGGGCTGGTTGGGCGCAGCCCAACCAGCGCTACACATGGCGCCCCCCTTCCCTATCTTGATGGCCAAGCTGCGCTTGGCCAAGCCTATCTCGATGGCCAAGCTATGCTTGGCCAAATCCAGGCTGTGCATGGCCAAGCCTATCTCGATGGCCAAGCTGTGCTTGGCCAAGCCCAAATCCAGGCTGTGCCTGGCCTGCTCTGGCAGCAGGGCTGCCATGATTGGCTTTGCCCAAATCGCGCCAAGATTGTGGCCACATCGCGCTATATCACCTACAATCCCCAAAAATGGGAGCTTATGTATGGGTGCGACAGGCGCCTTCGCATCATCGAGCCGCTCGATTCGCCGCGCCTGGATGCGGCAGATTACTGGAAGGGCGTGGGCAATATCGCGCTTCTGAAGCCCGATTCGCCCATGGTGTCGCTGCGCGTATCGCGCCGCGTGCGCGATATTTCGGCCGTTGTGCAGCGCATGGAAAGCGCCGTCGCCAAGGGCTACACGATAATCTCCGGCTTCATATCGCCAGGCGAGCGCGCAGTATTGGCCATGCTCCTCAATCACCCAAAGGCGCACTTCATCCGCATGCGGCCAAGTTGCATCCCCAACGTGCGCTTCCGCCCGGAAAGCGCATATATCGACGCCTTCATGGATGAGCGCTATCTCGAGATCGCACGCGGCAACGACGAGACGGAATTCGGCCGCGCCGCCTGCCTCGATCTCAATGAAGAAATAGTGAATATAGCCACGGCCGGCAATGGCCTAGCCGTGTATTTCACCGAACAGGGCATGAAGATGCTGAAAAGGGGTGAGGGATGAGCGCCATGCATCGCATTCTCTATATTTCAAGCTCGCATTCTCCTTGGTATTCCAAAGGGACGACAGCGAAAGAACATTTTGCCAACGCTCCGTATAGTATAGATGCAATTGGTTATAATCTTGAAAAGCGTGGATGGGTAGTAGCTTGGCTTGGGTGGGCAGATACGCACAATCCCTTCCATCTCGCAAAAGAAATCGATGATTTCAAACCCGACATCATCTACACATATGGCGGGCTTGTGGGGCTTAATCCCTTGATTGCACGGCGATACATATGCACACACAAAGCATTCAAGATTGTGCATGGATGGGATGACGAGTATGGCATTATAGCACAATATGCCGTTCCCAAGCCGTTTAATTTCTTGGCTCGCATATTTTTCGACTGTATGGAAAAGCGGATCGTCAAACACTCTGATGCAGTCGTCACACTCAGCCGTTATCTAATGCTGAAAGGGGCTAAGTGGGGTATCGGGTGTCATTACATTCCGAATGGCGCAGATGAAGTAGAAATGCCCGACACCGCGTCAAGTGCCATCAAACTTGAAGGGAGATTCAATGTCGTCTACTGCGGCGACAAAGCAAAATGGAAACGAGTAGAGCCGCTTTGCCAAGCCATGGCACAGTTGCCGCTCGACATAAAGCTCTACTTAACCGGTCGCAACGAAGATTATCTCGCAAAGTATGCTTCTCCAAACTGCATATTCCTTGGCTACATTCCTCGCCAGGATCAAATGTCCGTGATGTCGCAAGCGAATGCATTCGTCTTTACCGCCAATCAGGATTGCAATGCTAAACTTCAAGAATATCTGCGCTGGAAGAAGCCAATAATCGGCTATGATGGGCGGCCAAATCTCTTCTTCAAGAATGGCAGAAACGCTTTATTGACAAAGGATTATGCCTCAGCGATTCTCCGCCTCGCCAATGACCCGGAATTGTGTACGCAAATTGCCGCCAACGCCTCTGCCGATATCCCAATATACTCCTGGCCGGAAATAGCGACACAGCACGAAGAATACTTCAACAGCATACGATGAAGAAAAAAATCCTCATAATTCGGCTTGATGCGATTGGAGATTATATTCTTTGGCGCAACTGCCTGCATTTCATACGCTACAGCGCGGCCTACCGCGATGCGCATATCACGGTTCTTGGCAATCCCGCCTGGAAAAACATAGCCGAAACTCTGGATGGCGATTGCGCGGATGAATGGATATGGGCAGAGAACCGGAACAGCCTCTTTCGTCAAAGTTTCGAGAATCTACTCCCCGGATTCATATGGGAGCGCAGAGTGAACTTGGCACAGCGCAAATTGCGCGACAGATTGATTGCTCTGCATTTCGAAGAGATAATCCTTCCGCAAGTTTTCCATGATCCGCAAATTGACGCTCTTGCCTATGGAATAGCTCCGGCAACAATCGGCGTTGCAGGCACGTGCGCAAGTCACGCCCGGATAATCAATACGGGGAACAACCCCTTCGTGTTTCTCCAGAACAGATCTTTTGCGGAAGAGCTGACCGGAGAACGGTGCACTGTCTCATTGGCAATGGAATTACCGGCAAAAAAAAACAAGAAGGAACAAGCAATCTTCTTTACCGGAGCATCGCACTGGACACGCCGTTGGCCCATGAAGCGTTGGCACGAATTGCAACACTTCGTCGAGAGTGGGATAGGTCTTGAAGTGAAATATGCCGGCAGACCAGAAGATCCAAGGATGCCACTATGCGCATTTGCCATGGAAATGGAATCTTCAAGAATTGTCGTATCCAACGACACCATGGCCTTGCATATGGCTGCCGCGCTAAAAGTGCCTGCCGTGGGAATAGTCAATGGCGTTTCAGGCAAAGACAGCTTTTGGCCCTATCCGCCAAGACTTAGAGAGAATGTTGCTATAGTGGCTCCGACAAAGTATAAGCGATGCCCCATTCCGGGTTTGCCTGGCAAGCAAATAACGCAATATGGCGCACTTGCTTCAATAACCGCAGAAAACGTCTTTACAGAGATAAAGCAGCTATTATAAGGAGAACACATGCAATTTGAATGCGCCCCAGTATTACTCATCAATTTCTGCCGCCCTGATTTCACAAAGGCGCAAATCGATAGACTGCGTGAAATTAAACCGAAGCAGGTTTTTATGGCCGTTGATGGACCACGACCGGGCCGTGAATCCGATATCGAAGTTTGCAAGGCTGTTCGCGCTTTAGCAAAGGATATTGATTGGCCTTGCAAGATCAAGACATTGTTCCAGGGGGAAAACCTTGGATGCAAGTATGCTCCCCCGGCGGCAATAACATGGTTCTTCGAAAATGTCGAGTCCGGTATTATACTTGAAGACGATGTATGCCCGACGCCTGAATTCTTCCGCTTCGCTACAGAACTCCTTGAACGTTACAGGGACGATGAGAGGGTTGGCATGATAGCAGGCTTCAATCGCTATAATATCCAGACCGATGCCGAAGCGTCTTATCATTTCAATGCCCACCCGGATATCTGGGGATGGGGAACCTGGCGGCGCGTATGGCGCAACTACGATGTTGAACTGCATGACGCACAGAGGGGGCAAATTGCATCAATCCGCCTTGCCACCCGGCGCGGACGCCACGATTTTCTTTGCGGGATCAAAGCGGTGGGAAACGGTCTTCAAACATGGGATTATCAGTTCGGCCTTATGTTCATGATGCGGGAATACCTATCGGCCACCCCAAAAGAGAAGCTCGTCGCAAATCATGGTGTAAACGAATGCCGAGGTTCAAACACGACCGGATATATGTTCGACTCGCATTATTTCAATACCCCTGGCACCATGCACTTCCCTCTGGTTCACCCCGCCGAGATAACGGCCGATATTCGCAAGATGCGGCAAGAAGAGCTAAGAGAGTTCGGCATTATTCCTCGCGCAATAACATGGCTTGGTTGCAAAATACCAAGCATCATACCGCTCCTTGAAACTGTTGGAAGATTCTTCGAGCGGTTGATGCCTCTGGCCTTCAAAATATAGAATCTGGCATGACTACGATCAATCGCATATCAATACTCATCGCAGCATACCGCAACGCATATTTGCTGAAGCGATGCCTTGATTCGCTGTTGGCGGCATTTCAGGACGAAATGCCTGAAGTTGTGGTTGTCGATGATTTGCCGGGTGATGAGGAAACGAAAACCGTCGTGGAGGGATTCGCCAAGTTTGGTATCAAGTTTCATGTAATGGAGAAGAATTGTGGCTTTGCGGGTGCCAACAATGCTGGGTTGCCGCTGTGCACGAAAGAGTTTGTCGTTCTCGTCAATACCGACATCGTCTTCCATGACGAGCCGTTTACTGCGATGATCGCTTTTATGGATGCGCATCCGAAGGCGGGCATCTGTCAAGGAACCGTCATCATCAGGAACGGTGGCGATGTCGATGGCAAACTCAATGGATGTGGTGCGTTTCTCACAAGATTTGGCGTGAACACTTCTGTTGGATGGTTGGCCGATAGCGATGATACGTGCGCGAAAGAAGCGCGCAAGTGCTTCGCAGCGTATGGAGCCATGTTCATGCTTCGTCGTGAAATGCTGGATTCGCTGGGGGAGGGGCTATTCCACGCCTTTTTCCACACATATTATGAAGAAGTTGATTTGTGCCACAGATCATGGCTTGCCGGATGGGAAGTTTGGTACGTACCCACACCTCCCGTCGACCACGCACATGGCGCATCTACATGGAAATTCCTTCCGCGAAGGGTTGTTTTGCAACGATTCTACCGCAATATACGGTTTTCGTACCTTACATGTTTCGGCTGGTGGAGATTGCTCACCATATATCCCGTGTTCGAACTGCTCGCTGCGGGACAGGCGATTTTGCCTCTGTTCAGACTAAATGCGATGTATTTTCGTGCCCATATGTGGGCATGGTGCCATATAATCCTGATGGTACGCAAAGTCTGGCGCACACGGCGTCATATCCAAAGAAACCGAAAAATTGGGGAAAAAGAGCTTATGCGTATAATAAGCCGTCCCTATCCACTCAAAGATTTTCTGAATTCTGTCAGGGGAAGCCTGTGAAAGAGTATTAAAATGAAAATATCAGTGATAATCCCTACATACAACCGCTCAGAGGTGGTTGTAAAGTGTGTGGAGAGCGTGCTCGCTAATGATTGGCCGGATATTGAGATAATAGTCGTAGATGATTGCTCTCCAGATGATACGGGTGACAAAATCAAATTGCGCTTTGGCGGAGATGTGCGAGTAAGATACATAATCGGTCTGCTATTATGCACTAGTCGCCCTAAAGAATCGCCGCCCGGACATCGCATGGGCCTATGTAAAAGGCACGCTTGCAGGGATGCTTTGCGTGTGAGCGCGGCTCGCACGCCTCCACTAGCACTATGGACAACCCTATACGCGAGCACGGCTACTCCACTTCTGCCCACTGCGGAAAGATAAGAGAATAATATGGATGAAGCAGGCCATACTCGGCGGCTTAGTGGCTGGGATTATTCGAAGGGGGCGTCGTTTTTCATAACAATTGCCACCGAGCCAAGCTACACCTGGGCCAAGCCGCGCCAAATAGCCAAGCCGCCTAGATGGCAGCCCTATCCAAATAGTCAGGCATAGCCTGCCCAGCCCGAGCCTATCCAGATGGCCAGGCTGCGCTTGGCCAATACAAATGACAGAAGCATTCAATAGATTGCGCACGCGATTCGGCGAGCTTTGGTGGTGGTCTGCCATCATATTTATCTCGTGCCGCTTTGGCGACCTCATAAACGCCTTCATCGGCTTGTGGCTGGTGCCGAAATACGTGCCGCAGGAAGAGCTCGGCGCGGCGCTACCGCTTCTCCAGTTTTCCAACGTCTTCGGCTTGCCGCTCACCATTCTCGTAGTGCCCTTCTCCCGCTGGCTCACGATATACGCGACACAAGGCGAGCGCGGCAAGATAAAGAGGCTGCTTTCCATCGTCTGCTACGGGGCGCTTGCGGCGTTCGTCCTCTCCGTGCTTGCCGCCAGATTCGTGCTGCCGCAGTTTTTCGAGCGGCTCAGGATAACGGAAGGCTCGCTCGGTTTGCTTATCGTATGCGCCGGGCTGATAGGGCCTGTAGCCAACGTCTTCAACAATGCCTTGCAGGGGTTGAAGCGGTTCAAGGCGATGTCCATAATCAATATCTTCGGCGCGCCGTTGCGTCTCGGAGTGATGCTTGCCGCGATGCCCTTCCGGGCGCTCTCTGGCTATGTGCTCGGGCAGATGGCTACGCCTGCCCTGAATACGGCGGCAGGATGGTTTTCCCTGAGGAAAGAGCTCGGCAAGGATGTGAAATCGGCGAAACTCGGCAAAGACGTGCGGGATATGGCGCGGTATCTCGTCCCGTTTGCCGCATACACGGCGATTGGCACGCTGCTTGGCTCTTGGCAGGCGCTCCTGTTCCGGCAGAGGCTGCCGGAAATCGAATCTGCCGCCTATTACATCATAACGCGGCTTGCGGAGATTGCGTCTTACGGTGGGGTGTCGGTAGCCTTTGTAATGTTCCCTCTTGCGGTGGAAGCGCGCGAGAAGCGTTCGGGCGAGGCGAGGCTCTTGCGAAACATGCTCCTTGGCACCTTCCTCCCCGGTCTTGCAGTGACGTTGCTTCTCGGCATATTCGGGAAGTGGATACTCGGCATCGTGCCGCTCTGGCGCGACTACGCCCCTTACGCGCTTCTGCTGGGCGCATACGCACTCAGAATGACAATCTTCTCGTCCACAAGCGCCTACTATTCCTACGAAACGGCCGCAGGGCGATTCCGCTTCATATGGTATTGGCTGCCACTGTCGCTGCTCGAAACGGGAGTGCTGGTGGCGTTTACAGGCTATGGCGCATTCGAGGGCATACTTCCGGATGCGGCGGTGGAATGGATGCGCAATCTAAATGCCGGAAGGCTTTCCTTCTTCATATGGTGGCTCTTGGCGTGCTCCCTTGCACAAGCCGCTGCAATCGCGGCGCAACTCTTCTTCGAGAAACGCCTGCCACTGGACGAAAACAGGCAATTATGGTAGAATATGCGGCATCTCTCCACTAGAAGGAACAAACAACATGGATATGACAAGACGCGATTTTCTCAGAGGCACAGCATGGATGGGCGCTACGGCAGCCCTCGCCAGTAGTATGGCACACGCAGCAAAACTCGTCGATGCGGGCGGAATGACGGCATTTGCGGTCGCCCCCATCAAGACTGTGCGCGTTGGCGTGGTGGGACTCGGCATGCGCGGTCCTGGAGCCGTGCACAGGCTCTCCTCGATTCCCGGCGTCACGGTGGCGGCACTTTGCGACCTCTATCCAGAACGCGTCACCGCGCAACAGAACTGGCTGGCCCAGAAAGGCAAGCCTGCGGCGCGCGAATACTCCGGCGAGGAAGGATACAAGGCGATGTGCGAGTCGGATCTCGATCTCGTCTATGTGGTCACGCCGTGGCAGCTCCATGCCAAGATAGCGCTCTACGCCATGGAACATGGCAAGCACGCAGCGATTGAAGTGCCTGCCGCAATGAATCTCGAAGAGTGCTGGGCGCTCGTCGAAACTGCGGAACGCACCGGACGCCACTGCATGCAGCTCGAGAACTGCTGCTATGGCGATGTGGAAATGCTCACGCTCAATCTCGCGCGCAACGGCAAGTTCGGCGAAGTGATGCATGGTGAAGGCGCATACATCCACGACTTGCGCGAGCTCAACTACATGGATCCGGCCAAGGGTTCCTACCAGGGCTACTGGCGCCTCAAATGGAACACCGCGCATACCGGCAACATCTATCCGACCCACGGGCTTCTGCCCATCATGCAGGTGATGAACGTGAACCGCGGCGACAGGTTCGACTACCTCACCTGCGTGGCGACGAACCAAGTCGGCATGGATGCATATGCAAAGGTCAAGTTCGGCGAAGAGAGCTGGCAGGCAAAGCTACACCCGAAACATGGCGACATGTCGACCACCGTAATCAAGACTGTGAAGGGCAAGACCATCATGGTGCAGCACGACGTGACGAGTGCCCGCCCGTATTCGCGCATCAACCTCGTCTCCGGCACGCAAGGCATTCTCGAAGACTACCCGCTCAGGATGACATTCGCCGAAAATCCCGGCGACGGCGCCCACTCTTGGTACACTCAGGAGCAGATTGACAAGGTGCGCAACGAATACCGCCATCCGCTCTGGAAAGTCGCGGGCGAACTCGCCCAGAAGATGGGCGGCCACGGCGGTATGGACTTCCTTATGGATCTCCGTCTCTGCTACTGCCTGCAGAACGGCCTTCCCCTCGATATGGATGTCTACGATCTCGCGGCGAGCTGCTCGCTGTGCGAACTCTGCGAGCGTTCTGCCGAAAACCGCGGTGCGTCGCAGGACGTCCCCGACTTCACGCGCGGCGGATGGAAGACGGCAAAGCCCCTCGGCATCGAATCCGTCGACCTCGCCAAGCTCGGCATCTCACTGGATGACGTAAAGAAAGACGAATCGCAGCTTAATGTCTGACGCAATCAAGCGCATCCTGTCGCACGATAGCGGGCCTTTTTGGCAGTTCATAAAATACGCTGCGATCGGGGTGATGTCCACGGCCGTCCAGACGGGTATCTTCTATTTTCTGGCGGCCACGACCCTCAAGTGCCTCACTGACGATGATATCGCAGTGAGGTTTCTTGGTTTAAAAGCGGCGGAGTTTACCGGGGCCGAGCCGTGGTATTTGACGCGCGGCTCACTGGCTGCGGCAGCGACAGGGGTCGGATTCGTCTTTGCCAACATCTTCTGCTGGCTCATGAACCGCGCTTTCGTCTTTAGGTCTGGGCGATATATATGGTATAAGGAGTTTGCGCTCTTCTTTGGAGTCGCGGCAGTTGCCACCTTGACGGCTCTTGGCGTCCTTAAAGCGCTCGTGGATGGGTTCGGCGTGATGACGACGGTCGCGGTCTTTGTTGAAGTGATCGTTTCATTTGTCATGAACTACTTCTTCCGCAAGTATTTCATCTTTCTCAAGTAGGCAGCAGCAGCATAGCTTACTATCGCGCAGCTACTGCCGACAGCAGCCTCTCCGCGCCCCACCACGCCCCCGCGCCACGATGGTAGGGCGCGGGCAGACCCTGCCCGCCGCGACATACCGCGCGATATTTGCGATTTTCTCCGCCTCTGCCTCTTTTGCGACCAGAGGCTCGCTATTTCCCGACGGAAATGGAGTAGAATGCAGCGTTCCCGCCTGTTATGGAGATTTCGGGAGTCCAGGGATTCCCGTCGCCAAGCGTGGAGTCGCCGTTTTGCGAGTTAGCCATCGCCTCCAAAGTCCGCCCTTCCAGGAGTCGATACGTAAGCCCCTTCTTCGTGGGAGACGTCGTTATCGTTGGCGTCCCGCCCGAAAGAACCACCGTGGCGCCTTTATCCAAATCAAGCGCCTCATCCGCGACTTCCTGCTTCACATCCACACCGGACATGACTATCGTGGCGAAAGAATCCGAGGGCAAGTCCAAATAGTCTGTAATATCGTATTCGCCGCTTAAAACCCTCACTTTAGCGCCATTTGGCTCTATTATAGAGGCCGTAACAGGCACGAGCACGGTCACTTTCCCGGCCTCGACACCATCTGGGATGCACACTGCGATATTGCTCGATTGTGCTCCCGGCTTGATTACATAGCTACCATCCTCGATTCTGTCGATCTCCGCATCGTCATCCCCGGAAACATATGGCACAGGGCCTTCGGGATAGTATGCTTCCACGTTATCCAAGCAAAGATAACGGTCCCAGTCGTACCTTGTGGTTGTCGACACGAGATTCAGGCACTTGATCGTATCATAGGTGTCGGAAATCTTGCTCCACTCCAAATCCACGTCAGGCGTTCCATCTTCGCGTTTGGCGCTGGAATATATCATCAAATATACACCCTGGCATGGCCCTGAAGGAACACCGGCAATCACATAGTGCTTCCAATATTTCCGTGCCGCTTCCGATGCAGGGTCGGTACCGCGCGCCCAACTTTTGATGGTGGCGATTTTATTTGCCGAAAGTGTACTATCGCCTATATAAACGCCGCCGTTTGTGCTTTCCGTTTCTTTTGCCCCTGCCGGGGCATATATAGTCGCCAAAATACCGTTTGAACCTTGAATTATCATGCCGGAGCAGACATCGGTGACCACTTGCGACAAAAAGTAGTCGAACTCTATCTTATAGCCCTTGCTCGCATTAGCAACCTTATCTGGCATCGTGAATATCGCACCATTGGTATCATGCTTGGTATTTGTGAATATTCTGAAGAAGCGGGAAGTCCCGGTGGAATTGTAGATGGTGCGCTCGGCCTGGTCTACAGTGCCTTTCAAGGCGTAGGCGGCCTCGCTCGTGCCGAAAGCGTCGCTTTTCACCGTTCCGCCCGTTATTTGCGCAGTATATGTGGCGGCATCCTCGAAATCCTGAGTCCAGCGTTCATGGACGCAATAGCCGCGTTTGACAATCAAATTGTTGTTGTCGAACTGTTTGGCGTACGCCCAAAGCGTAGTGGCGGCACCGGTCTTAATTATCTTGGCGTCAGTCGTTTCGGACACGGACGTAGCGCCGGTATCAATATCGTAAGTGCCGAAATAGTAACCGTCTTCCCACAAAGAATCGCCTTTCGAGCCGACTTCAAGCTTGACGCCCATGTTCTTGGCGACATAGGCGAAGAAACAATCGGCACGGTGGAGGTTGAGAGCGCCGAAACGGAACGTCTCGCCATATTCTCCAGGAATGATATAGATGTTGCCGTTTATGTCCACCGTTCCGTTCGCCGGAGCGGAAGCGCCGCCCATGAAGCGCGGCACATTGCTAAACCATTTCTGATTGATTGTTCCCGTGAAGCCGGAGTTGTCGCCTGTGAACCAAGTGGTGCCACCATCGACTTCCAGATAAAGGTTTCCTGCGCCGGAAAGGTCGCTCGCGATATAATTTGTGCCGCGCAGCGAATTCCACTTCGTCGAATTCACGACGAATCCGCCCCGCAGATACATGCCGCTATAGGCTATTAGGCGCGCGCCTTCCGCAATCGTGACTGGCTGGTAGAAGTTGATCGTATGGTCGTTGAGTCCCCGGAAGAACACATCCTGATCTCGGATTGTTGCCGTGTTTTCTACATAAACTGGGACGCGCACAAGCATATTGGTCGCATCCTGCGATACAAGGCCGACGGCCGTCGTGGCTTCCCCAGTGCGATCATCTGCGGCGAGAAGATGCATCGCACCGGTGCCGGTGATTTCCTTTGGCGAAAGCCGCGGCCAATACTGGATCGGCTTGAAAATCACATCCGCGCCATTGAGCTGGATTTCGTCGCAAATGCAGGCGTCGCTGTTCCATCCCATATTGACCGTAAGCGGCACGGTATTCGTGAATATCGCGGTCATTCCGGCCTCCGGCACTTCCTTTCTGCTCCAACTTGACGGCTGATCCCAATACGAGCCGTTTGTGCCGATGAAGTAGTTTTTCAAAGATTCCGTTGAATAGACTTTCAAAAGGCCGTCTGTGTAGAGCGTCGAGGAATCCCACGCCAGACCTTCGCCGGGGGACGCAGGTTCTATCGCCGAGAACGTGCCGCTAAAGTTGAACGCACCCTTGAAAACCTGTATGCTCGTGCCGGATTTGAGAATCTTTTCGGTGGTGTCAATCTGCAGAATGGCGCCGGAATTGATTTTCACCTGAGCGTTCGCATAAAGCGAGGTGCCGGATTTCAAAATCGCGCCCTTGTTGAATGTAATCGAGCCGTTCGTCGTAAGCGAACTGGAAGACGAGCCATCGCCAGGATGGACGACGCCGCCTGAATTCACAGTCACCGCGCCGACGATTTTGCCGATTCCGCGCAATGTGCCGCCATTATTCACCGTCACGGCGCTCTGCGTATGCGTCGCGTTCATGATTAGCGTACCCTCGTCAACCGTTGTGGCTCCCTTGTGCGATGTGTTGCCGTTGAGTCTCCAATAGCCGGTACCGACTTTTGTTATGGAGACGGAAGCATTCGACCGTTCATTGCCGCTTGCGTCGCGGTTCTCTATCGTTCCGGCGTATGTCTCATCGGTATTGGCGCTACCGACAGTCCATGAACACTTGAAGTTTGACGTTCCCTTGCTCGAACCGTATATTTTCGCTCCAGACGTTCCGGAAATGCCGCCAATATAGTTGTCACCATTCGTTTCCCATGCTGCCAGATACCCTTTGCTTTTAAGGTTGAAGCGGGCATTGGGCGCATACCAAGAGCCGCTAGGCATTACAATAGTATCTGAGCTTGTGCCTGCCACGGAAATGGTGCCATAGAATTCGCTCAGGTTGCTGTTAATATAGTAGCGGCGGTATGGGACGTTGAACTGTAGCGTACCGGAGCCGGTGATGCGGCCCTTGAGCTGGCCTTTGGAAGGCAATGTGACATAAGATGTCGTGTTTGTTGCAACTTCGACAGGGTAGTTGTGGGTGTCTGTTTCATTGCCGGCATTGCTGTAAGTCAACGTGCCGCCAGCCATCACCAGTTGCGATGGCTTGAACGCTTGGCATGTGGCGAGATTTGCGAGATACAGCGTGCCGCCCCGGAGAATTGTCGCGCCCGTATAGCCGAAGAAATCGGCAGAGCTTATGCTCAGCGTGCCGCCGCCGGCGAGCGCGAAATCGCTCTCCCCCTCGAAAACGCCCGTCGCCTTTAGCGTGGCGGAAGCGATCTCAAGCGTGTTTGTGGCATCCCCGTTCGTCCTGAGGAGCGCGTTACGGTCGGTGGAAGCGTCGCCTCCCGTGTAGCGGTATGTGCCGCCGTCAAACACCCAGTTGTCCGGGAAGCTCTGGGAGGCGCCCAGTGCCGAAGCCGAGCCGCCGTTTGCAATCGAATCGAACTCGATTACGCCCCCATGGTTCACGACCGCGCCGGTGTATGTAGCGAGACTATCTTTTTTGTTCGCTTCCCCCTTTACGACGAGCGTGCCAGTGTTTCCCTTGTTGAGAGACATCGTGCCAGTCAGCCACCCGGCGCGATTGAGCGTCATCTTGCCAGTGCCGTTCACGACGATGGACTCCGGCTCGACAGCCATGGTGAGAGTGATTGTTTCTTCGCCGTCGGTATCGAGCCGCACCTTGTCGCCGTTCTGGAATTTGCGTTTCGGATTCCAGTAGCTGTGGGTGAAATCCCAATACTGCTGACCTGCCGCCAGATTGCACTCTGCCTCGTAGTTCTCAATATCAACTTCTTCCACGTCGCCTTGGCTCGTGTAGAGCTTTACCGTTTGCGAATATGCGGAATACTGCTTTGTGCCGTTTACAGTGGCATATGCGCGAATGCGTATGTTGTAGTAGGTCCCGATCGACAGATTTTCAAGCGTGTAAGAAGTGGTGTTTGCCGCTGCCGTGCCCGCTACAGTCCAGGAACTTGCACCATACGGCTGGTATTCGATGGAGAAACCATCTTCGCCCTCGGTATAATCGCGCCAGCCGACGGTGATTGTCGTCGTTGTTTTACCGATAGAATACGGGAGAATGGGCTTGCGAAGGAAGAATTGACGGTCGTCGGCAGTGATGGAGTTTATATAGTTCTCGATGTTGTAATAACCGTTTGACGCGAGAGTCAGAGCATCGTCGACGGACTTATTGGTGCCATTTGCGTCCTCCCAGGCGTCCGGCATGCCATCGCCGTCGAAATCGGTGCGCGTTTCGCCGTTGTACCAGTCCCAAGATAAGGGAGTGCCAATCGGCAAAGACGATTCATAAGTGATTATGGAGCCTTGGCTGCCATGGCTCAAGACTTCATCGACCATGTAGCAATCGGCCTGGTCGCGGTATGGCAGCGACGCCCCGACCACGGGGATGTTCCTTTCCAGCAATTCGCTGCCGGCATAGAGCGGAAGCGCGGGGAATGACACGCCGGCGCCGCTTTCGATCACGGAAAGGGAGGCTTCGGGTTTTCCTCCGCCAGTCTGGCCGGCTCCTTCAACGCTCCAGGGATTGAAGATGCCGTCTTTGTTGTTGTCCTGCCAGTTGTCCGCGCCGTAGTAATGATGATCGGAATTGCCGCCGCCGAGCGCGTTGCCCGTGCCGGTGGACGGGCCGTTCACGAACAAGTTGCCCTCGATCTGGCACCAGCTCGTTCCGGAGGAATCGCCGCCCATGATATAGCAGCCGTTTTTCCAGTTGTAGACGACATTGTTGGCGTACTGGTTGATGCCTTTTATCTTGTTGTTGCGGGTGGAGTTGTCGCAATAGAAGTTGCGGTAGAGCGTGATGTAATCCGCCTGCATAAGTCCGCCGGCGGAGTGCGGAAGAAGTCCCTGGCCGATGATGCAGTTCTGGAGCGTGATATGGCCGAGGTCGCCTTTGCCGTCCGGATTGATGGAAAACGTCTCGTCGAGGCCCCAGGAGAACGAACAGTGGTCGAAAATCATGTTCGTGCCGTTGGCTATGCCGGCGCAATCCTTGCCGCTATCACCGTTCTTGCCCATTCGCCAGCGCAAATAACGGCAGATTATGTTGCTGGAGCCCGAAAAGGAACAGCGGTTGCCGTAAACTGTGATGCCCTCGCCCGGTGCGGTCTGGCCTGCTATATAAAGGTTCTTGCCGAATACGATAATCGACCCGATGTTTACCACCCCCGAAACGTCGAATACGACAATCGCATTCGACTGCGTGACTGCCCAGCGCAGCGAACCTGTACCGGAGTCGTTGAGATTCGTGACATGGAGGACTTTCGGCGATGAACTCGCACGCGCCCCTTTCGCGAAACGTCCCCAACCGCATGCGCCAGGGAACGCGATGCCACTTTCAAGCTCGCCCTTTCCCGGTATGTCCGAATAGCCAAACGCCACGAATGCGGATGCCAACACCGCCAGCTGCGCAATCTTTCTACCTATGTACGACATTCTGTAGCCTCTCTTTTATCTCAACTACAAGGCACATTATACCATTTCCCATGGCCGAGCGCAACCGTGGCCCCTCCACGGTAGAAACGACAGAGGCGGCGGGTGGAAAACCCGCCGCCTCTGTCAGTCATATGGAACAATCCGGTTTAGCGGATCTTCTTGTAACCGTAGACAGCCTTGTCTCCAAGCTCTTCCTCGATGCGGAGGAGCTG
>DFGM01000139.1:25609-29325 GCA_002371755.1 Verrucomicrobia bacterium UBA3750
GGAGGAGCTGGTTGTACTTGGCGATACGGTCCGTGCGGCTCATGGAGCCGGTCTTGATCTGCCCGGAGTTGGTCGCAACTGCGATATCGGCAATCGTCGCATCCTCGGTTTCGCCGGAGCGGTGCGAGGTGACGGAGGTGTAGCCGGCGCGGTGTGCCATCTCGATTGCATCGAGCGTCTCGCTGAGCGAACCAATCTGGTTGACCTTGATGAGAATCGAGTTGGCGGCGCCAAGCTTGATGCCCTTTTCGAGGTACTTCACGTTCGTGACGAAGAGATCGTCGCCGACGAGCTGGCACTTGTCGCCGATAGCCTTGGTGAGAGCCACCCAGCCATCCCAGTCGCCTTCAGCCATGCCGTCTTCGATGGAATCGATCGGGTACTTCTTGACGAGTTCTTCGAGGTACTTGACCTGTTCGTCGCTGGTGAGCTTCTTGCCCTTTGCGCCTTCCTTCCAGGTGTAGTCGTAGATGCCGCCCTTCTTGCCCTTGCCTGCCGCCTTGTAGAACTCGGAGGAAGCGCAGTCCATTGCGATTGTGACATCCTTGCCGGGCTTGTAGCCGGCCTTCTTGATTGCGGCGATGATGCAATCGAGCGCGTCTTCGATGGAATCGAGAGCGGGAGCGAAACCGCCTTCGTCGCCGACGGCCGTGGAGAGGCCGCGATCCTTGAGAACCTTCTTGAGGTTGTGGAAGACTTCAGCGCCGTAGCGGAGAGCTTCCTTGAAGGTGGGAGCGCCGACGGGGCGAATCATGAACTCCTGGAACGCGATAGGCGCGTCGGAGTGGGCACCGCCATTGATGATGTTCATCATCGGCACGGGCAGGGTGTATGTGTTCGTGCCGCCGATATACCTGTAAAGAGGCATGCCGAGAGCATTCGCCGCAGCCTTGGCGACTGCGAGAGAGACGCCGAGAATCGCGTTTGCGCCGAGTTTGGACTTCGTTGCGGTGCCGTCCAGCTTGAGCATGAGCTTGTCGATGCCGCGCTGATCGCAGGCGCACTTGCCGAGCAACGCCGGGGCGATGATCTTGTTCACGTTGTCCACAGCCTTGGAAACGCCCTTGCCGAGGTAGCGCTTGGGGTCGCCGTCGCGAAGCTCAAGTGCTTCGTTCACGCCAGTGGAAGCGCCCGAAGGAACAGCGGCGCGGCCAAGCGTGCCATCCTCGAGAATAACATCCACTTCGACTGTAGGATTGCCGCGCGAATCAATGATCTCACGGGCCTTTACTTCGATGATTTCCATTTTCTTTCTTTACTCCTTGGTATGAGGAAATATTGAGATAAAGTTTACCATTTCCGGGCGGAAAAGTCAATCACCCCGCGAAAAAAGTCGCGTTCCGCCCCGCAAGGAACCCGGCCAGGCCAACGATGCTATACAAACGCACGGCGATATGGTAAAATATGCACTGTCAATCGGGAAGAGACTTCTCGGGAAAGAAGCAACGTGGCGAACGGCATTGCGCAATCGCATGCCGCGGTATCTGCATAAACAAGGAGTTGCCATGAAATACGACTTAGTGGTTGTCACGGCGGCCAACAAGGCCCAGGCGAAAGGCTACCGCGCCCAGACGCGCGGCAGGAAGAACATCATCGTCATACCCGACCCCGGCGACAAACGCGTCGGCTCGCTCGGTGCCACGGTGAACGCGCTCAGGAAGATACCGGCCGCGAAAAACGTGCTCGTTGTGCATTCAGGCGGCGATGCGAGGCGCACTCCGGGCTATGCCGCCATGGGCAAGGCGTTCGTGCCGATGCCGGACAAGCGCAGCATGCTCGACAACATCATCGAGAAAATGGAAACCCTGCCCTTGCCGCGCAAAGGCGGCCTCGTAGTCGTATCGGGCGACGTCCTGCCTGTTTTCGAGAGTTCCAAGTGCGACTTCTCGCGTCCCGGCGTCACTGGCGTAGCGTATCCGGACGGCGCCTTCGAGGCGAAACGCCATGGCGTATATGTGACGGACGGCAAACCGGAAACCGGCCTTTTCGCCGTAAAGGACTTCCTCCAGAAGCCGGATGTCCCGGAAGGTTCTTACCTTATAGATACGGGCATTTTCTTCATCGACCGCGCCACAGCGGAGAAAATGAAAGCCCTTCCCGTCGCAGGCGACATATATGTGGAGTTCCCGAAACTTCTCCTTGAAGGCTTCGCGCCCTTCGCCGTCAACGTGGTTTCGCCCTGCACTTTCTTCCATATCGGCTCGACAAGGGAAATCCTCTCCAAACTGGGCGACGGCAACACTTACGTCGATGCCGTCCATCGTCCCATGGAACTCGCCGGCATGAACGTTGTCACCAACGTTCCTCCGGGAAGCAAAGGCGTCCTCAAACTCGCCAAAGGCGAATGTTTCACCTCCATTCCCTACGGCAAGGACAAGTGGTACGACCTTAGATACAATATCGACGACAATTTCAAGTCAGACGGGCTCTGGGAGAAACACAACCTGGGAGAAATCATGAAGAATGTGGATTACAAACGCCTCTTGGCACTGCGTGAAAGCAAGGAGGCGCCGCGAAGCGTCCGCGCCACTGCCCCTGTGCGTATCGATCTTGCCGGCGGTTGGAGCGACACACCGCCCATTTGCAACAATGAAGGAGGCGTCGTGCTCAATGCAGCCGTCACATTGGACGGCGAAAACCCGATTGAAGTGACCGTTGCGCCGCGCAAGGACGCCTATGTGAAAATCGTCTCCAAAGACCTTGGCAAGCGCAGGCTCATAAAGTCCGCAAAAGAACTTGCCGACCATTCCGACCCGTCGGACTGGTGCGCGCTCGTCAAATCCGCTCTGGCCGTCACCGGCTTTGAATTCGGCAAAAAAGGGCTGAACATCGTAATCAGCGCAAATCTGCCGAAGGGAAGCGGCATGGGGACGAGTTCCATACTGGGCGCGGCCACAATCGCAGCCTTGCTTGGCAGGGCGGATGAAGCCGAGATTGGAGAGCTTACGCTCAGGCTCGAACAGGAAATGCGCACGGGCGGCGGCTGGCAGGACCAGTTTGGCGGCATCGTTGGAGGCGTGAAGCTCCTTTCCTCCAAACCCGGCGAAAAACAGGAGATACGGGTAAAGAAACTGGATGTAGAATGGCTCGACGCCCTTCTGAAGGAGCGTGGGCTGCTCTATTTCACCGGGCAAAAGAGAATGGCGCGCAACATTCTCCGCAAAGTCCTTTCCTTCTATGCCGAAAACCCGCACGACTTCGCCCGGATTCTGGTGAAGAGCCTCAAAAAGGATGCCGAAGCGGGGGCAAAAGCGATAGAAAAGAAAGATGCCGCCGCACTCGCAAAAGCGATAAACAACTATTGGCGCGACAAAAAGCTGCTCGATCCCGGCAGCACGAACGACCGCGTTGAAGAAATCATGGATACCGTGCGCGAACACGTCGACGCCGCCACCTTGACCGGCGCAGGTGGCGGAGGTTTCATGTTCATGCTCGCAAAATCCAAGCGCGACGCCATGAAGATAAAGGAAAAGCTTGAGGCCAATCCCCCTTCCATGTATTCGCGCTTCTACGCCTTCTCCCTCTCCAACACCGGCCTCGAATTATCGTAAAAACGGCAATTGGGGAAGAGTTTTCACTCAGTTGTTTCCACTCCCCTGCCCGCCGCGCCATTGCGGCGGCGGTAGGGCGGGCAGACCCCTGCCCGCCGCAGCGTAGCGAGCGCTATGGTCACGCGGCGGCGAGGGGTCTCGCCGCCCTCCTATGGGAACATTTGT
>DFGM01000013.1:0-6596 GCA_002371755.1 Verrucomicrobia bacterium UBA3750
GCGAGAAATAGAAGTCTAGCTGAAGGCCGGGCTTTGGGACGCGGCGGCAGAGAGCTCATCGTCCAATCGCAGCTGCGGCAACATCCGGCTTGAGGCCGGTGTTGCCTCGACTGCATTCGACTGCAATCGACCACCCTCGAAACACCCTCTCTCACCTGTCTAATCAAAATTTCGGGGGTCCATTATCAGGAAAAGTGAAAAAAGTTGCGAGCACCAGGGGCTACCCGCCCCGCCCCGAGAGCAACCCCGGCCCATGCCCATCACCCGCAAATCCAATGGGCATCGCCCGCAAATCCAATGGGCATTGAATTGGAATCCAATGGGCATTGAATTCGGATTCAATGGGCATTGGTCGCCCGCCCAATGCCCATTGGTTTCCCGACCGATGCGCATGGGGTGAGCAACGGCTAGGGCGGGGGTGGGCAGTGCCACTGGGGGAACGGGCGTCCCGCCCGTTCGGGAGGACTCGCGACGATGAACGGGCGGGACGCCCGTTCCCCCAGTGGCTGCGCCGGCAGGGCGGGCAGCACGATACGTCCCGCGGCGAGACCCCTCGCCGCCGCGTCGTGTCAGGCTGAACGCTCGAGACGAACGTTCCCCAGGAGTCTGCCCGCCAGGCCCTCAGCGCCCTCCTTGCCAAGAAGCCGGAAGAAATGGTAAAATACCCGGTCATGAACACGACGAACAAAAACTTGAGATCAGCCGTGGCCGCCGCGCTTGCCATCGTGGCAGCCAATGCTTTCGCCATTTCGCCCGAAACCGAGGCTTTGCGCCTCAAATATCCTGACGCCGACAGCGTGCTCCTGGACATGTCCGAGGATATAGCGTACAATCCCGACGGCACATATGTATGCGACAGCCGCGACACGCTCCACATCCTCACGGAAAAGGGGCGCAGGGAGGATTCCGAAATAGACATGCGCTTTTCGCGGCGCTACTGCAACGGCGAAATCATTTCCGTCACCGTGACGAGCGAGGATGGAACAGTGCGCGAAATAGACGTGCCCTCCATCGTCAAGGAAGCCACCGACAATTCGTCCGCAAGCGAAAATATCTACGACCCGATGGCGCGCAAGCTCGTCTGCTCCATCCCCGGCGTGAAAGTGGGCGACAAGATTTCCTACCACACGCGCCGCACCGTTTTCGCCTCGCGAATCCAGGACCAATGGGCGGATACGCGCGTTCTAGAATGGAGCTGCCCCATAGTGAACGCGAGCATCCGCATCAAATCGCCTGCCGAAAGACCGCTGAAGAACATCGCTCTGCGGCATCCCCTCGGCAATGTGACATACAGTGAAGAAACGCTTGCCGACGGCTCTGTGGTCAGGACCTGGACGGCGAAGGATTCGCCCCAGATGTTCCCCGAGCCGGATATGCCGCCGCAGCATACGCAAGTGCAGGCGCTTCATGTTTCCACCGCGCAGGACTGGAAGGAAATCTCCCGCTGGTACTGGAATATATCGCTTCCCCACCTCGAAAAGACCACGCCCGCGATAACGAACAAGGTGGAGGAAATAGGCCGCGACATCTCCGCCATCTACAAGTGGGTGGCGCAGGAGGTGCGCTACATGGGCTTGACGATGGAAGATACGTCGCCCGGCTACGCCCCGCACGACGTCAACATCACGTTCGAGAACCGTTATGGCGTGTGCCGCGACAAGGCTGCTCTCCTCGTGGCAATGCTCAGAATTGCCGGTTTCGAGGCGTATCCCGTCCTTATCCATGCCGGCGCGAAGATGGATCCCGAAGTGCCGATGCCTTACTTCAACCACGCCATAGCGAGCGTGGCGGACGGCAAAGGCGGCTATATCCTCATGGATCCGACAGACGAATCGAGCCGCGATCTGATGCCGGCCTATTTGAGCGACAAGTCGTATCTGGTGGCGCGTCCCGAAGGCGAAACGCTTCTCGTCTCGCCCGTCCCCGGCGCCGAAAACAACGCCGTGAAGATAAAGAGCGAATGCGAACTCCAGGACGACGGATCCGTGATAATGGAAAGCACCGTGCGCATGAGCGGCATCAACGACAACGCATACCGTCAGGGGCTCTTGAGGCGCAAGAAAGAGGCGCGGCGGAAGATGTTCGAGCGCAGTTTGATGGCACTTGCGCCCGGCGCCGAGCTTTTGGGCCTCGAGATAACCCCCGAAGATTTGCAGGACACCGCGAAACCGCTCGAAATGCACATCAAGGCCCGCCTCCCGGGCGTGCTCGTGGAAGGCGAAAGATGCGCCGAACTTTCCGCGCCCTTCCTCTCGCGCATCCTCGGCGCGGCGAACTGGATACTGGAAGGCAAGACTTCCCTCGAAAAGCGCAAATACCCGCTCGTCATAGATTCCACGGCAATGACGGACGAAGAACTCGCAATCCGTCTCAACGGCGTCACCGGGCCCGAAATCGCGCTGCCGCACGACATTTCCATCGAAGGCCCGTACGCTTGCGAACGCAAGAGCGAGGTGAAGGACGGCGTTCTCAAGATGACGCGCCGTTTCGCCGTGAACGCGGTGGAGTTTGCGCCTGAGCAGTATCAGGAGATGCGCGAGAACATAAAGAAGGTGGAGGCTGCGGAACGCGAACGCGCCATCTTCGCAAAGCGCCGTTTCGCCGGCGCCAACGCGCGCATCATCCTCGATGAAACAAAGATTTCCATTTCCTCCCCGCGCTCCTGGGTGGTCACGAACAATGTCATAGAGCGCGTCCTTAGCTACGACGGGAAAAAGAAACTCTCCGAACTCACTTTCGACTTCAATCCGGCCTGGCAGAAGGTAGAAGTCGTCTCGGCCGTCGTTTCCAACACGAACGGCAAGGTGGTGAAAGCGACGGAGCGCGAGATGAACGTGTTCGACTGCTCGTGGGCGGCGGGCGCGCCCAGGTATCCCGCGTCCAAGCGCCTTATAGTGAACCTTCCCGGCGTAGAGGCGGGGAGCGTGATATCCTACACCGTAGTCACTACGGTCGAAAACGCGCCTGTCGAGTTCTACATGCAGAGGTTCTTCGATTCCCAGGAGCCGACCGACAGGGTTTCCGTGGAAGTGAACGGCGAAACGTGGCAGGTCGACGACGCGAAACTCATCTCGGCCGAGCCCATGACCGCCTCCGGCGAACTCTGGCGCGAGAGCGTGACCATATCCTCGAACGACTTCGCCGCCATCGCCAAACGTCTTGCCAAGGCCGCCGACCCCGGTCGGCTCGAATGCGACGCAGAGGGCGCAAAGCCCTGGGGCGAGAGCATCAAATCCATCCGCGACTGGATGGCCAAGAACGTGCGCGTGGCAGGACCTTCCCTCTACGAGACGCAGCTTGAGGCGCAGATGACGCCCCCTGCGACCGTGGTGGCGGAACGCTACGCTTCGCGTCTCGACTATATCCGCACGATGTGCGCTTTGCTGCGCGGGGCACGCTTCGATGCGGACATCGTCTTTTCGTCGCTTGATGCCGAATCCAGCCCGGTTTTGGCGCACAGAGACATGTATGAAAAGCCCTGCGCAACATCGTTTGCGTATCCCCTTTGCCGCGTCAGGGAAAGGAAAGGCGGATTCCTCTTCCTTGGCGGAACGGAAGTCGAATACTTCATCGGCACCGAGAACGAATACGCCCCGCTGGGCGCGACGGCCTATGACGGTTCGCACTATTTCGACCCCGAAGACGGCGCCTTCGGCACCGTGAAAGCATCTTCGGACGGCATGAAACCTTTCGCCCGCGATTCGCTTACGATGTTCGTGCGCGAGAATGGAGCCGTGGACTTTGAGGTCGAATATGAGTATTCCGGGCCCGGCGTCGCGGCGTTCAGGAAGAAATATGAGGAGATGCTGCCGGAGGACCGCGAGCGCCACTATCAGGAGCTCTTGGGGGAAATCTCCCAGGCCGCGACCGCCACGGGCGAACTTGTCACGGACACCGAAAGCTATCCAGCCAAGATGTCCTTCAAGGCGTTCGTGCCCAACTACGCCATAGCGACGGATGGCGAACTTCTCACCGTGCCCGTGCCGGCGTTTCTCGGCCATATGTTCCCGCTCTCCGGCGACAGGCGCAGGAATCCCGTGGGAGTGGCGGCGGCCGATCCCGAAGAGACCGAGGCGCGCATCGTATTCCCCAAGGGCTACGGCAAGGTGGAGCATCTTCCCGAACAGTTCGCGTTCGCGAATCCCGTCGATGCCGCACCTTGGTATTCCAATCGCGTCAGCCAGCACGTCGATTCGGAGGGACGGCTTGTTGTCACGATTACGCGTCGCCGCGAAAAAAGGCTCTGCACGATGCTTTCGCCCGATTTCGCGCCGCTTTTGCGCAATTGGTCGCTGATGGGCAACTGCCGGGCGAACCGCACCGTAAGCGTCCGCAAGACGAAATGAAGATCGACATCATATCGTGCCAGCCGCGCATGTTCGAGGGGTTCTTGCGTGAATCCATCGTCAGGCGCGCCGCCGACAAGGGTCTGTGCTCGCTTGATATTGTCGATTTGCGGCAATACGGCGAGGGGAAATACCGCAAGATAGACGACAAGCCCTATGGCGGAGGGCCTGGCTGCCTCATGATGTGCGCACCATGGTTCGCCGCTGTGGAAGACGCCCTTTCCAAGGCGTCGCCCGGCGCGAAGCCGCGCGTGATAATGACCTCCCCCGGCGGCAAGAAGTTCTGCCAGCGCGATGCCGAGGAACTTGCCAAGGAAGAGCATATTATCTTCATGTGCGGACACTACGAGGGCTTTGACGCCCGCATTCGCACTCTCGCGACTGACGAGTATTCGCTTGGCGAGTTCGTGATGACAGGCGGGGAACTCGCCGCCGCCGCGATGGCGGATTCCATCGTGCGCCTCTTGCCGGGCGCCTTGGGAGGAGGTGCGGAAGCGACAGCGAGCGAAAGTTTCGCACACGATTCCGGCATGGTGGAAGAACCGCAATACACCCACCCGGCCGTCTTCCGCGGCATGGCCGTGCCCGACGTGCTTCTTTCGGGCAACCATGCCGCCATAGAAGCGTGGCGCAAGGCGATGCGCAGAAAGGCGGTTTCGGCGCCTCGTCCGGCTGCCCCCACCCCTGCCCCTGCTTCCACCCCCGCCCCCGTATTCACCGAATTCGACGCGTTTTTCATGCGTATGGCACTGCGGGAAGCGGAAAAGGCCGCTTCCGATGGCGAGGTGCCGACTGGATGTGTAATTGTGGAAGAGCCTTCTTCGCCCGATGCCTCCCCTTCTTCGGTGCGCATACTGGGCCGTGCGCACAATCAGGCGGAGGGGCTTGTCGATTCGACCGCCCACGCAGAGATTCTCGCCCTTTCCTCTGCATTCCAGGCGTGCGGCAACTGGCGGCTCACCGGCACGAGGATGTATGTGACGAAAGAGCCCTGCCCGATGTGTGCGGGGGCAATCGCTCTGGCGCGCATACCGAAGGTGGTTTGGGGCGTATCCGACCCAAAGCGCGGCGGCGGCTCCGTCTTTGGCGTCTTTTCCCATCCGGGCATGAACCACCACCCCCAAACGGCATCTGGCCTCCTTGAAGACGAGTGCCGCGACATCCTCCAGCGCTTTTTCCGCTCCCGCCGCAGCTGACCCGCCCCCAAGACCCGCCCTACCCGCTACCCGCAAAATATGGTATAATATGTCGCTACAGCCCAAGGAGAGCAAATATGAAAGACCTCAAAGAAGCCTATAAGACCATAGAAACCGACCACTTCGCCCCGGCGATGGAGATTTCGTTCATCGACGGCGACAATCGCCAGACTCTCCGCTACGAAAAGGTGACTTGGAATATCGCCGGCGAGGAAAAGGGCCTGAGATACGGCGAGAACCCCGGTCAGGAAGCCGCCCTCTATCGTCTCGTCGGCGGAAATCTCGCCTTGGGCAACGTCGAAATGCTCCAAAGCGGCAATTCTCTTGCGTCGCTCCCTGAACTGCTTCAGTCCGGCAAGCATCCGGGCAAGACGAATATCACGGATTCCGACAACGCGCTCAACATCTTGCGCTATCTCATGGAAAAGCCCACGGCTGTCATCGTGAAGCACAACAATCCGTGCGGGGTGGCGACGGGCTCCACGCTTGCAGAGGCATATTTCCGCGCCAACAAGGCAGATAGGCTCGCCGCATTCGGCGGCGCCATCGCCCTGAACCGCGAATGCGACATGGAAACCGCCAAGCTCATCATCGAAAACTATGCCGAGGTGGTAGTGGCCCCGGACTTCAAGCCCGGCGTGATGGACCTTTTCGCCACGAAGAAGAACCTGCGGGTCTTGAGAATACGCGACATGTCGCGGCTCACGGACTTCGTCGCCAAGCACGTTATCGACTTCAAGTCCCTGATAGACGGCGGCATAGTGGCGCAGACGTCGTTTTCGGCGAATGCGCGCAAGCCGGAAGACCTCATGCCGGCCTACTGCAACCGCAAAATCACCGACAAGGCCACTGGGGAAGTCTCCTACAAGGAATACAAGATTGCACGTCTTCCCACCGCGAAGGAATATGAAGACCTGGTGTTCGGCTGGCTCGTGGAAGCGGGCGTGACCTCCAATTCGGTTCTTTACGTGAAAGACGGCGCCACCGTCGGCATCGGAACCGGCGAACAGGATCGCGTGGGCGTCGCCGAAATCGCGCGCGACAAGGCGTACAC
>DFGM01000013.1:6644-18232 GCA_002371755.1 Verrucomicrobia bacterium UBA3750
GCGACAAGGCGTACACGAAGCATGCGGACTGGATCAGCTGGGAAAAGTACCAGAAGCCCTACAACGACCTGCGTCTTGCGTTCGGCGAGGAGGAAGGCGCAAAGAAGCAGGCTGAGATAATGGAGCAGACCCGTGCCGAAAAAGGCGGGCTCCCCGGCTGCGCAATGGTATCCGACGCGTTCTTCCCGTTCCGCGACGGCGCTGAAGTGGGCATACGCGAGGGAATTACCTCCATCGTCCAGCCCGGCGGCGCCATCCGCGATTGGGACGTAATCGACTGCTGCAACGCCGCCGGCGTCGCAATGGTGTTCACCGGTCAGAGATCTTTCCGTCACTGACAATCCGAAAGCGGATGTCCTATACCTTATATAAGGAGCATAGAGAAGTAAAATGAAGATAACAAACATAATCACGTTCGAACAGGCCTGGAACTACGGCGGTCCTCTCATGTGGGTGCTGGCGTTCTTTTCGGTGATGGAGCTTACCATGATACTGTATCTCTGGGTAGCCCAGAGAAGGGGCGGCGTCCTGAAGGAAGGCGTGGAACGCATGCGCCTGGCGAAAGATCCCGCCGCCGAAGGCTCCAGAATCGCATCCCAGCTTTTCGCATCCGTTGATTGGCTCGCCGATATTGCCGCGATTGCGCCTCTAGTGGGGCTTTTGGGCACGGTGCTCGGCATGTTCCAGGCATTTGGCGGAATTGCGGCCGATGTCACGGCCGGCGCGAAGCCCGTGGTGCTCGCGCAGGGCGTGAGCCAGGCTATCGTGACCACGATATTCGGGCTTGTGGTGGCGATTCCCGCGCTCCTCTTCCATGCCATATTCCGTCGCCGCGCCGCACGCAGGGTTGCCGAACTCGAGGAGAAGGCCGATGAAATTCTCGGTTGAACAGCGCTCCAAGGCTCCGACCCTCGCCCTCACGTCCATGCTTGACGTGATATTCCTCCTTCTTTGCTTCTTCGTGACGGCGAGCGTCTTCTCCCAGTGGGAATCGGAAATATCGATTCAGCTCCCCAGCGCGAAGAGTTCCGAAGAACCGGATAGACTCCCAGGCGAAATCATCGCCAACATCTCCAAAGACGGGACTGTACGCGTCAACGGCGCCGACGTCTCCCTCGTGCAGCTTGGCGACAAGCTCGCCAAAATCGCCAAGTTCTATCCGGGGCAGGCCGTCATAATCCGTGCCGACAAGGATACGAGCTACGAATCGCTCGTCGCGGTGATTGACGTCTGCCGCGGCGCCGGCGTATGGAACTTCTCCCTCGCCACCGCGAACGAATAAGCCCTACCCCGCAAAACATCCACCGCCCTTCCCCTCCCACGGCTTGCACCTATTCCCCCAGGCCTCCTGCGCCACACGGGATTGGTGCAAGCCGTTGCGTCTCGCCCGCCCGCCACCCCAGGCGCCTTTCGCTTTTTGCGCTTCCTCGCCCTTTTGCCGCTTTTACCCTATTGACAAACTTCCCCCAAAAGTAGTAAAATACCCGCATCCTCGTTAGGGGAACAACAGAGAGGCGAGAATAATGGAAAACAAAGCACAATCGACAAAAACAATGCTGTTCGGCGCAATTGCGCTGTTCGCTCAAACTTTCGCTGCCATGGCCGTGACATCGGGCAATCCCGAAATCGTTTACGGCAACGACTTTGCGACTGCGACATTGACCTTCAGCGGCTCGTATTCAGGCAACTACACCCTCGCCGTCAACGGAAAAGATTATCAGGCCGTTGCCGCCGCCAACACGGTGACATTCGAGAGCATCCCGACCGGCCACAAAGCACTTTACGACTCATTCGCCTACGAGTTGAAGGATGCAACGCCCACAGCCATCGCTTCCGGCGTTGCCACGGTGCACGATACCGACAAGCCGAAATTGTTCACGCGTAATTCCGGCGGCACTTGGGAGCCAGATCTTGATGCTGAAACCGGCGAGGTGTGCGACGGCGCATTCACGCCAGAGTCGTCTTACGCCGGCGACGCGCTGCTCGAGTTCAAGATGACCTTCAACGCCGTCTCTTCCGACGATAATTCATGCGCCGAAGCCAAGGCGGCCATAAGAATCGTCGAGGCGGACGCAGGGGTTGTTGCCGGTGGCGCAGAAAACGGCACAATCAGCCGCTATTTCCAAGTTTCAGATGGTGGCACATGGCGCACGACTGCGGTGCCTGCCGCCATCAATACCGAATACACCGTAAAGTTCCTGCTCAATTCCGCGACAAGACAATACACCGCCTTTGTCGACAGCATAAATCTCGGCACATTCGCCTACGGCGGCAACGCGGAAACCGCAAAGACCGTCAACGCGATTAATTTCGTCGGCAACGGAATCGTCGCGGACATGTCGGGCGAAAAGATTGATGGCTACATGGTTGCAGATAGCGCTTCCCACAATTACTGGTCTGTAGATGCCGCGCTCGATGCTTACGGAGCCGGCACCGCCACCGCGCCGCTCACTCTAAAGCACGCTGGCAAAGTGGAAGGAACGGTGCAGGCCAAGAATTCCACCATCGCTCTCGATGTCGCGAATATCGCAGACAAGGGTTTCGCCTCCATCGCCCGCGCAATCAAGGCGGCCGGGGATAGCGGCACCACAATCGTTCTGCAGAAAGACCACACGGAAGCGTTCGGCACAACCAAGTCCATCACACTCGATTTGGGCGCCAAGACTCTCACCTACACTGGCACCATGGGTGCGGGCAGCGTGACCTTCCAGAACGGCACGCTCACCGTAAGTGGTGGCAACCTCTCTGCTGCTACAGTCACCCTCGCAAACACTTTGACGGTCACTGACGGCTTCACGGCAGGCATGCTTACCGACAATGGCGCAAAAGTCCCTGCCGGCTATGCAAAGACCGTGGCCAACAACACCATAACGATTGCCGTGCAGCAAATTAAGTTCAGCGACATCAAGTTTGAATACATGGCAGACTACCAATCAGCCAAGAGCGTGACGGCGACAGTATCCGCCGGCGGCGCCGACGTCTCCGCGAACACATGGACGCTCACTGTCGGCGGCAATACGTATACTGGCACATATAACGCAGGCACAGGAACCGTGACATTCGCAGGCGAAGGAGGGGCGGCTATTCCGGTCACGCCGTCTACGAGCTATACCATCAGTTCGAGCATGGGAGGCACCTCCGCAGGCTCGACAAGCGGCACCGAGCAGGTTGGCGAGAAGACAAATTGGTTCTCGACCGCGAGTAGTGCGACGGAAGGCGGCACTTGGACGAACGACACCAGTTGGGTCGACGCCAAAATGCCGATTGAAAACGGCAACAACGCGTTCCATGCCACTGTCGTATCGGCGGGAGAAACCGTGACCGTCGCGCTGAATGTCGATTTCGGCGAAACAAACAACGATGCTTTGTCCACTGCCGCCAAGGCGGCTGTCAAGGTGGCGACGGATGGCAATAGCGCGGTCTACAAGGTGCTTGACTCTGGCACATGGGTGACTACATCCGGCACTCCCGATACATCCGCGGCATCTGCGGTCAAGGTAGTGTTCGACTATGGCTCGGCCACTCCGAAATACAGCGTGAAGATTGGAAACGACCAGCTCAGATACAATGAGAGCGAGTGGTTCACAATTGCCGATGCAGGCAGCGGAATCCAGGATGTCGCTTTTGAAGGCTCGGGCAGCGTGACATCGATAAGCGGCATGTATGTATCCACTAATGTCGCCGTAGTCGTGGACGGCGAGTCTGCCGAGAATGTGGTCGTCGATAAATCATGGATTGCCGAGAAGCTCTCCAACATGACTGCGGCAGAAGCCAAAGCGGCACTAGCGCCGAATGCCGACCCAGCAGTTGTCGGCGGAGGTGCGAACGGCTACAACTACTTCACCTGCTATGCGCTGGGGCTCGATCCCGCCGATGCGGACGAGAAGCCGATTACGAGCGTCGAGGTTGTGGACGGCAAGTATGTAATCACGATGAAGAACGCCAAAACAGGCGAGACCATCGCTCCGGGCAAGAATGTTTCCGTGTCGCTCAAGGTGAAATACGGCAACAGTCCTTCAGACATGATAACTGAAGACGCCACACCCGATAGCGGCGAGGGTGCCAGCGCCTCCTTCACGTTCGACCCAGCCAGCGCGATGGATGGCAACGCCGTGATGTATTATCAGGTGGAAGCCGTCATCAGCGGCAAATAAAACGTCGCAAGGAGGGCGATGAGGGCGGTATCGGTGCGGAGGATGCGTTTGCCCAAGGAATAGCGGCGGAAGCCGTGGCTTTCGAACAGGGCAACCTCCTCCTCCGTCCAGCCGCCCTCCGGTCCTACGGCGAGGAGGACGCAGCTTGCGGCGTCCCCAGCCCCCTCGCGCGCGCGTTCCTTATTATATACGGACGCGCCATTGCACGCATCCTCGCCTGCCGCATACGGGTGGGCGATTATGCGGTCTGCCGTGCTTTCAAGATAGGCGCTCTCCAGTTCTTCCGCCAGAAACTTGCGCATATTGCGCCTTATCTCGACGCGAGGCAATATGGAAGTGCCGGCCTGCATGAGACCGTCTATGAGTAGCGGGCGCAGGTTCTCTTCCTTTAATAATGTAGCACCCCAGAAGTCCTTTTCCACCTTTCTCGCCCCGACGAGGAAGATGCGCCCCACTCCCATCGAGGCGAGTTGCGGCAGAAGCCGCTTCATGACGCGGGGTCTTGGCGGCGCCAAAACAAGGTCGCACCAAGGCTGGAGGCTTTCTTCGTCATGTTCAAGCTGGATTGTTATCCTGCTCCCCTCCATTGCAAGAATCGTCCCGTGACCGATTTTGCCATCAACTTCGCCCGTCTTGAGCGTATCGCCAACCCCGGCCTTGAGAATATTCCGGACGTGTTCGGCGCGAAAATCGTCGAACACTGCGACATCGCCGTCTATTTCGCTCTTCTCAAATAGGATCCTGTTCATTTCAATCTCTTGGCGGGGCTACACAACCATTCTGAAGCATGCGCACGCGGCCTTTCATCAAGAGAGACATGGAAAGCGCGTTCGCTTTTGCGGCCGGGAGCTGCGTCTCGCGAATGATTTCATCTATGGAAACACCTTCCAGTCGAAGCGCCTTGAGGAAAAGCATCTCTTCGGCGGAAAGGACGGGTTGCGGGCGGATGCCGGCGTTGTCTGCGGCGGGTTCGGCCTTTGCGGCGGCATCAGGCGTCGTCTTCTGCGATGTCGGGAAGAAGTCTCCAAGGTCGCTTTCCACATCTCCCGGCGAGCGGACGAGAATCGCGCCGTCACGGATGAGTTTCAAACATCCGGAACTTGCCTGCGAATCGACCCTCCCCGGCACGGCCATCACAGTCCGCCCCAGCTCCATGGCGATGGAAGCCGTGATGAGCGTGCCGCTTTTGACAGGCGCCTCAATGGCTATAATGCCTTTCGCGAGTGCGGCGACCACATGGTTGCGTTGCGGGAAGGTGGTTTGATCTGGCTTGCGTCCGAACGGGAACTCGCTCACCACGGCGCCGCCATGCTTGATGATTTCTCCTGCAAGAGGAATGTTGGCCTCGGGATAAAAGCAATTGAGACCCGAGCCTATTACGCCGATGGCAATGCCGCCTTTTGCGGCGAGGGCTCCCCGATGCGCCTCGGCGTCTATGCCCAAGGCAAGCCCAGAAACGATTGCCCAGCCGCCAGCAGCCAAGTCTCGCCCGAAACGGTATGCCTGGTCAAGACCATACTGCGTCGCCCTGCGCGTGCCGACTATCGCCACAGACGCGCGGGAGAGGACTTTCGCATCGCCTTTCACATAAAGGCAGAGGGGATGCCCCGGAACAGAAAGGAGCTGCTTGGGGTAGAGTTCCGTATCCGCAGGCGTGACCAACTCCACACCTATCGCATTCGCCTTGGCGATCTCGCGCCTCCAATCCACCTCGCCTTGACCTATGCGAGAGCGCTTGTCAGGATAGGTCTCCCAGGCGGCAGCCACGCTCCCGTATCTGGCGACAAGCGAAGAAAGCCTCACGGAGCCGATATTCTCCGTGAGATTGAAGGCTACATACGCTTCTTTCTCGGTCAATTTTCCCCCTTGACGCTAGCGCGCCACTTATGATATAATATGCGCCGTTTTCGAGGCCCCATCGTCTATCGGCTAGGACACGAGCTTTTCATGCTTGGTAGAGGAGTTCGACTCTCCTTGGGGCTGCCAATCGAAACCTCTATTTCAAAGACAACCGGCGGATAAGGCTTACCCGCCGGTTCTTGTTTTCCTGAATACTTCCGCAGTCTCTCAGCCTTGCTGCCGAGCCTTGAGCGCATGCGACACCGCAAGCATTCTCTCCGAGAGATCCTCGAAGCCGACATCCGCGGAGTAGACATCCTTGTAGTACTGGTACGCCTTCTCCAGGTCTCCCTGCGCTTCGGCGCAAAGGCCGAGCTGGTAGACGACCTTCTTCTTGAGTTCGTCCATCGTCGGAATCTGGTCGCGAGCGGTTTCAAGTTGCATCACGCCCATATCGATCTGTTCTTTGGCCAGGAAGCACATAGCGAGGTAGTAGAGCGCCCAGAGGCGGTCCTTCGGGGACTTCTGCGCGAGCTGGAGGTGTTCGAGCGCCTCGTCGTAGTAGCCGTAGGTGTAATACTGAAGGCCGAGTTCGTAGCGGAGGTGGAGGTCGTTCGGGTAGCGTTCCACGCGGGCGGCGAGGTCGTCGAAAACGAACTGGTTCTTTTCGGTTTCCATCGCCTCCGCACCTTGAGTATCGCCTTCCTGCTTGAGGCGTTCGATTTCCTGTTCGTAATAGAGGATGCGGGCCTGGGAGCACATGCGGTCGAGTTCCGGATCCATGGTGCCTGCGGCGGCGATGGCGTCGGTAAGGCAGTTGACGGCCTCGGCGTAGCGCTTGTTCTGCATATATATGCGGGCGAGCGCGCGGCGGGCGTTCATGTTCTTGGGCTCGTTCGCGATCTGCTGGAGTTTTTCGGCGATGAGCGCCTCGGCATCATCACCCGTGATGACGGCCTTGTTGGCCTGGTCGAGCTTCTTTGCCTGCTCCTTGTTGGCGATAAGGTTCTGGAAGCCGCCCTTCTTTCCGGCAGTCTGTTCCCAGCCGGCGTTCATGGTGGCCTGCGCCTCGGAGTTCTTCAGCAACTGCATGATTCGCTGGTCGCCAGGCTTGATCTCGGAAAGCTTCTGGTAGGCATCGCGCGCCTTTGCGAAGTTCTTGGCGAGCTTGTAGTAAGTGGCGACGCGCTCCAGAAGGGCGGGATCCTTGTTGCCGCACTCGTAGGCCGCCTCCACGGAAATGGCGGCATGATCCTGCTTGCCGGCCGCCTCCGCGGCCTTGACCGCTGCTTCGATGTTGTCCGGGTCGAGAGGATTTTGGCAAAGGAGCTTTTCCGCCTCGGCCATGGCTTCCTCGGCCTGACCCTTCTTTATCAGGCCCGCAATCTTGTTGCGAGCCATCATCGCGCCGAGCTTGGCGCCGATGCCGGCCTTGCCGCCCGTCTTGAAGTGCGCAATCTGGGCCGTGCGGAGGAGTTTTCTCGTCTCCAGCACATCTGGTGCGGCCGCGACCGCCTCCATCAACATGTCCATCGCAAGCTCGTAGTGCCCGGATTCGAGCGCCTGACGCCCGCGGTTCGTGAAGTTCTGCGCCTTTTGCGCCAAGTCTACCGCCATGACATTCTCCTTCTTTTTATAGTTGCCTCAAGGGGTTACCGCGAGCCGGGTGTCGCCGCCCAGGTCTTCGAAAACTCCCTTCGCCTTGTAAGTCTTAAGCATGAAATGCGTCGCCGTGGAAAGAACACCGTCAATCGTCGAAAGATCGGCCGCGACGAAATGCGCGACATCCTGGAGGCTGTCCCCCTTCACGAAGACGAGCAAATCGTATCCGCCCGACATGAGGAAGCACGCCTCGACCTGTTCGAATTTGGATACCCTCTCCGCTATCTTGCCGAAACCGCATTCGCGCTGTGGCGTGATGCGCAGTTCGATTGCCGCATGGACTTCGTTCACAGCTCTTCTCCTTTCTGTTCCCAGTCGAGCGCCAAGGCGTCATCAACGATCTGGCGCGCGAAATCCTCCGCGAGGCGGGCACGCGCATCCCTTTCGCCTGTCATGATATCATCGCCTGCGAGGAAGGAGGCGACGCATTCGTAGGTGCGATTGTTTATAAGCACGCGACCGCTCTTCTTGTCTATGAAACTCACTTCCGCCTTGGCAGTGAGCGAATATTCGCGGTTGCGGTCCCCCGTCTTCCGTCCGAATGCGACCACGGTGGAAGAAGAGTGCTTCACTATCCCCTGCACTTCAAGGGCGCTATCGCCCTGGTTGCGGAGCTTGTATGTACCCTCTCTCTGGAACTCCCTCAAGACCTGACGCGTTATTTCGCTCCCGAGCCCAGTCACGTCGGATTCGTTGCGGAATACGGGCACCGCGACCGTGCGGCAGTCTTGCGGCACCGGGCTGTGCCAGGAATAAGCAGCGCATCCCGCCGCGAAAAGCGCCAGAAACGGCACTGCGAACCATTTGGATTTCTTCATTTGCCCTCCTGTTGAAGTTGCTCGAGCCTCGCACGCGCCTCGGAGGCGTGGGAGCTTGCCGGATATTCCGCGAGGAAGCGTTCGTAGGCGTTTATCGCACTGCGCTTCGTCCTGGTGCGCGAATCGTAGAACTTTGCCGAGAGAAACGCCTCTTCTTCAAGCTGGCGCACCGCTTCATCGTGCCAAGCCGAATAATCCGCCTTTTCCGCTTCCGCCGGATTGGAGGCGAGAGCGAGCTTGAGGAACGCGATGGTGTCGATTACGCGCGTACGGTTGTATTCGTGTTCGCGGATTATGCGCATGCGGTCCAGCGCCTCACGATAGAGAGCGCTCTTCGCCTCCGGTGCGAGCGGATGGAGGTTGCGCAGGTTTTCGTAGACTTGCACGGCCTTCTCCCATTCGCCGTCATCCTCGCGCAGCTTTGCCACCTTGAGCATGGCCTCAGGAGCGAACTTGGCTCCGGGCGCCCTCAACACGACCGCCTCGAACGCCCGTCTCACATCGACAGTGTTCGCAAAGCGGAAGAATATTATCGTGCGGCCCTCCTCCTCCATGAGTTTGGCGACTTCATAGAGGCGGCTCGCCATCGCATCGTAATCGCACTGCGAGGAATAGAAGTCCATCAGATACTTGTATTCCTCAAAGGCGTTCTCGTATTCGAGATAGTGTTCAAGGTATATGTCGCCGAGCATTTCCTGAGCCTTCGGGGCCTCCGGGGCGGCGGGCCATTCGCGCACAAGCGCATCGCAAGCCCTGCGCGCCGCGCGCCACGAACCTTCCTTCACGCACGCCTTTGCGTATTCGAGTTGCGAGGCGGCATCACCTTTCGCGGGACCGTTTATCCACGAGAACCAGCGCGGCGTCTTCTTGCCGGTGCTTACGATGTTCTCTTCGCGGTCGAAGCCGGGATAGGCGTCCGTAGCATAGCGCGTGGTGGAACTGGGCATGGAACTCGCGGCGGCGAAAGCTTCGCCGCATGCGAGGGCGGCTAAGACCGCCAAAACGTGAAACCTGTTTCGTATCATGGCTATATTATACCAAATATCGGCGAATTGCGCCACCCTTGCGATTTATTTTCCTATCGCCTTTATGACCGGCTCGGGAGGACGGTTGTAGACGCGCGAATACGGCGGCACGGAATCCTTCAGCCACACGTTGCCGCCTATTTCGGAATCGTGCCCGACCACGGTGCCGCCCCCGAGAATGGTGGCGTTGGCGTAGATTACCACATTGTCTTCTATATCCGGGTGGCGCTTCTTCCCCTTGACGAGTGCGCCAGTGGAATCCTTCTCGAAAGAAAGGCCGCCCAGCGTGACGCCCTGGTAGATGCGCACATTGCGCCCGATGGTGCATGTCTCGCCGATTACGACGCCCGTGCCGTGGTCGATAAAGAACCTCTCGCCTATCGTGGCGCCGGGGTGGATGTCTATGCCCGTCTTCGAATGCGCCAGTTCGCTCATTATGCGCGGCATGACGGGGACCTTGAGCACGTAGAGTTCGTGCGCCATGCGATGAATCGTCACGGCGTAGAGTCCGGGATAGGCCATCACCACTTCCATGCGGCTCGTCGCGGCAGGATCGCCGTCGTACGCCGCCTGGACGTCGGTATCGACGAGGCGGCGGACTTCGCCAAGCCGCCCGCGGAATGCAGAGACGATTTCCGCGGCATCGCGGTCTGGACAGAGCAGCGCGATTTCGCGCTTGAGATCGTCCGCCAGCTGGTCTAGCGCGCCGCGCGAGTTGAGTTCACCGTAAACGCATGGATGCAGCACGGCCATGCCATGCTTCAAAATGTGAGCGACTCTCTGGGGAAGCGTCATTTTTTATATCGCCCTGTTTGCAGATTCAGTATTCTCCGGCGTCGGGGCTGCTTTGCGCAGGCGCGCGATGATGCGGGAGGCGCCGAGGTTCTTGAAGCCGAGCGCGAGCAGGAGCTTGCCAAGGAAATGCCTGCTCTCCGCGCGCGTCTCGACGATTTCGATATTCTCCGCCTTGCAGAGGTCTTCGAAATCCTTCAGCGTGACGCAGTGGATGTTCGGAGTGTCGTACCACTTGAAAGGCAACGCCTTGGAGACGGGCAGGCGCCCGCGGAAAAACAGCGTGAGGCGGATGCGGTATGCCGCGAAGTTCGGGAACGTGACGATCGCCTCGTCGGCGATGCGTAAGGCTTCGCGAAGCAGTCCGCGAGGATTCTTGACTTCCTGGAGGGTATCGGAGCAGACGGCGACGTCGTAGTGCCTGTCGGGAATGAGCGAAAGCCCTTCGTCGGCATCCTGCCAGAAGCAGTCGTGGCCGTCGGCGACGGCCTGCGTGAAACGGTCTATATCTATTTCCACGCCGTCTCCCTTGACCTCGCGAAGCTTCTTCAGCACGTTGAGAAGCGAGCCGTCGCCGCAACCGATATCGAGCACGCGCGAACGCGGGCGGACAAGGCGCACAATATTCCTGTAGAGCCTCTCCTGCCACTTCATCGACTTGACTTCGCGGTCGTTGAGAAACCCGGAAAGGAGCGGAGAAAGGTCGGAGATGTCGGTAAGGAAGGAATCGTGTCCCGTGCCCGCTTCGAGATGCGCGTAGGTCACTGATTTGCCGTTCGCGAGAAGCGAGCGCACGATATCGCGCGACTGCCACTCGGCGAAAAGGATGTCGCGCTCGTAGCTGACGACGAGGCACTTGGCCTTGACGCGCGCGGTGGCGGCGTCGAGCGAGCCATAGCGCGTCGCGGCGTCGAAAAGATCCATCGAGCGCGTTATATGCAGATAGGAATTGGCGTCGAATCTCGCCAGGAATTTGCGCGCCTGATACTCCAGATAGCTCTCTATGGCGAACAGCGTGCCGAAATGGACCGCGTGCTTCTCCTGCCAGGCCGCGTCCTTCTCAAGCCAGGACTCCTGCTTGCGGCGCCCGAAACGCCTGTTCAAGAGGTCGAACGACAGATACGAGATATGCGCCATCTGGCGCGCCTGCGCCAATCCGTTCGAAGGCCCGCCATCGGGGACGCCGTAGTAGTCGCCTCCGTGCCAGTTGGGATCGAACGTGATCGCATATCGGCCCACCACGTCAAAGGCGAGCGCCTGCGCATTGAGGGCCGCGCCGGAGGCGATCATGACGGCCT
>DFGM01000014.1 GCA_002371755.1 Verrucomicrobia bacterium UBA3750
ACTACCAGGCGTCGTGGGGCGACGACCTGAACAACCTCACGCCAGGCGCGAAGTTCCGTGCTGACGGCAGCCAGACGCACATCGGCGTCATCAAGCAGACCGGCTCGCGCGGTTTCTACAAGATATCCGTCAGCGAAAGATAACTGGGAATAGGCTGGTGTGGTCTGCCCCCGAAATGGCGGGGGCAGGCTCCGTGAAAAGGCTCGTTTTACGAGCCTTTTCACTTTCTGCGCGGAGCAGAAAAGCAGAGAAGAGCCGGAGCGGAGGGGGCGGTCTCAGAACTGGTACCATTCGTCTTCGTGGCCGGGGATGTGGGATTCGAGAAATGCGATATATTCGCTTTGAATGTCGGGACCAAGGCGTTTGGAGAAAACTTCGTAGGTGTTCCAGCCGCTCTTCAAGGCGACGACTGCATAGACATCCGACTCCATGAGCTTCGCAAAGCGGAATACGCCGCGCGGCCATTTCCCCTCCTTCGTCCGTCCCGCTTTCGCGGCCGGACGATCCCCCGCCATCAATACGAGTTCGCCCCTGTGGATGGCATCGTGCATTTCGGAGGCCGTTTCAATGCCTATATCTTCCACCGCATGAAGTTGGAAGCCGCTCGCTTTCTCCTTGATGAAGCCTGTGAAGACGGGGTCGTGGCCCATTTGCTGAAAGGCATGCATCACCGGCGTCTCGGGTGAAGCGAGCGCGGCCAGGACCTCTATCGCCCCCAAGTGGGATGAAAGGATGAACGCGCCACCTTTTCTCCAGCCAGCGTCGCCGGTGAATATGAACCTGGGAGTATTCTTTCTGAGCGTCACAGCGTCGACTATGTCTATCCGGGAGAAGGCGAAGGCGAGAATCTTCCTGAACGGCACGCCCCGGCAGAAAGGCGCGATAAAAGCGAGCGGCACGAGGAAGACGATTTTGGCGGCGGTCTTTCCGAACAGGCGGTAGATGTGCCAGATGAAAAGGATTCCAAGACGGGTTGCTCCCTTTTCCTTTTGTTCGTGCCACGGGCGCGACGTTTGCGCCGGTGCGACCCAAAGCCTTGGAATATACGACAGGGAATATGCGAACGCAAGCCCGATCGCCATTGTGAGCCCTATTGCGCGTGTCGGAGGGAAAGACGTGAAGGCGAGTGCGCCGAAGCCGACCAGCGACGTGAGGAACGAAAACAGCACGACCTTGTCTTTCACGGCTTCTTCAGGGCGGGCCGGGTCTTCGCCCTGGCGCGGCATGTGGAATATGACATAATCGATGCCGATGCCGGCAATCAGGAAAAAGCAAACTGCATGGAAGAATGTGAAGGACGCTTTCGCCAGCCCCAGAACCCCGGCGGTGCCGATAACCGCAAGCGCCAGAGGCGAAGCATAGACCAAAACGCGCTTTCCATAGAGTATGACCAGGACGAGAAGCATCGCCAAGGCCGAAAACAGCAGGAGATGGACTGTTTCGCGGGAAATGGCGCGGAACATCGTCTCGAGTTCGGCCTGGGGGGAGAAGACTTTGGCTGCCGCGATGGGGCTGCCCAAGTCCGTAGAGGGCGAAATGATGTGCATGTTCCCGCCATATTCGAGGATCATCGTGTCGGCGAGAGCCCTAAGCGATGGCGGCAGGTTCTCCAAGGTGAGAAATGCGCGCTCCCCGGCGGGCTTGGCCAAGCCTTCCGCTTCCATGAACGCTTCGGCAAGCGTGGCGTTTTGACTCTGGCGATTCATGCTCGGCAGCAACTTCGATAGGCCGGGTATGCCCGCCTCTTCTTCCTTGATAAGAGCCTCTTCCAGTGTAGGGGCCGATACTATATTAAAGGAAGAAGCGCCGCCCACGAGCGAGCATATCTCCTTTTCGCCTCTTGCGAGCATGGGCGGAGGGGCGTAGAATGTTTCCGGCGAGTTCGAAAACTCCAGGTTTTTTGCGCCTACCCCCGCAACGACCGCGCTTATCGCACCGGCAAACGCCATCCACATTCCAAGGCGGCGATTGACGCAAGCGTCTGAATCCGGGCGGCACAGCCGCTCCCCGCGATATGTTGCGGCAAGAGCCCAGATTGCGGCAAGACCCGCAATTGTGAATGCCGCCATCTGGTTGAGGATGGATACGGAAGAAAATAGAAGCGGCGAAAATGCGAGGCAGGTGGTCGCGAGAGCGGCGGAGAGGTTTCGCCGCGTTTCGCGTTTCGCAGCCTCTGGCGCTGCAAGAGCGTGGTAGCAGTAATCCACTCCAAGCCCCATCAATGTGGAGCCGAAGAGGAATGTAAGAAGATGCGGGCGATGGAAAAATGCGAACAAAGCGGCCGAGCCTGCGAGAAAACCGAAACCGAGCGTTCCCAGCACCGGCAGGACGAACCTGAAAGAGCGGAAGAGAACGAAGCCGAGGATTGCTATCACGGCGAGAGACGCGATTCCGAGAAAGTTGATTTCCGCCTTCGACTTTTCCGTGGCGAGAAGAGCATGGAAGGGGGCTCCGCTCAAGAAAATGCCATCGTCTTCCCCGGCGAGCGCCAATAGCGCGCCCAACTCCTTTTCATGACCGGTCGCGACACCGGTGAGAAGCATTTTGCCGCCTTCCAGTCCTTTCGGCAAGAGGGATTTGAGGGAGGTGACGTAGTCTGAGAGGAAATAGCAGGGATCTTCCGCCTTCGGATAGAGCGAAATGCCTGAATAGTCTCTCCTCATGATGCTGCGGCGCAGACGGGCAAAGTCGCCGGATTCGAGGAGCGAACGCGTCTTTTCGGTCAATAGGCCGCTGCCATGGGTGCGGAAAAAGTCGAGGAGGTCGGCAGAATCCGCGGAATCGCGGAAGAAGGGGAATGCCGCCTTGCAGCGAGAAGCGCGGACTTCATCTTCACAGAGGCAGCGTATCTCGGACGATGTTTTGTTCGCAAGCGTGGCGAGTAAGCCGCCATTCTTTTCGCCCGAGAGCGAATAGAGGTCGCTCGCGACGCCTTTTTCGCGGGCGAAAGCGAAGAGAATCGCGGCAAAAGCCGCAGAAGCGGCAATTATACACAAACAACGCAAGGGCGGGAAAACCCTTGCGTTGCGTGAATCCATTATAGGATTTGGAGGCATTAAGCCTCGGTCGCCGGAGCATCCTCGTCGAGGATGACCACTTTGAACTTGACCGTGACGCCGTGGCCGAGGTCGATATTGGCCGCATACTCGCCAACTTCCTTGAGGGAATCGGCAAGGTCGATCTGGTGGCGTTCGAGCGTGATGCCGCGGTTCGCCTCGATGGCGGCGAGGATGTCGCCGGCGCCCACGGAGCCGTAGAGCTTCTTGCCATCGGTGGTGTGGGCGGAGACGGTAATTTCGAGATCCTGCAGCTTGCGTGCGACTTCGAGAGCTTCCTTCTTCGCTTCGGCGGCGCGGGCCGCGCGCTCGGCTTCGAGCTTTTTGAGGCGGCGGCGGGCGGCCTCGGTCACGGGAGCGGCGAGCCCCTGCGTGAAGAGGTAGTTGCGCGCGTAGCCGGGAGTCACTTTCACGATCTCGCCGGACTTGCCGAGCTTCTTGACCGTGTCCATCAGGAGCACTTCAATGTGATTAGCCATTGTTTTACTCCTCCCTTAGGCCATGAGGCCCATGTTGCGGGCGCGTTTGACGCCCTGGCGGATCTGACGCTGCTGCGCCGACGTCACGCCGGTGATGCGAGCGGGCAGAATCTTGCCGTAGTCCGTGATGTAGTACTTCAGCGTCTCGATGTCATTGACGTCGATCTGGTCGTTGGGACCGAGCGGCGGACGCTTGCGGGCCGCGAATTCCTCGCCGGCCGAGCTGTTCGATTTCTTGAAAGCCATGGTGCTTGTTCCTTAGTTTATGCTGTTTTAGAATGGGATGTCGTTCGGGTCGTCTTCCAACGAACCGGTCATCGGCGGAATGCCTATCGGGGAATCCACGCGTTGCTGATTCTGCTGCATTCCACCGTTCAGCCTGTCGCCCTGCGGCAGGAACTTGATGGTGGATGCGCGCACTTTCAGTTTCTGATGGCGAACACCTTCCTTTTCCCAAGTATCCATCTGAAGCCGCCCCTCCACGAGAATGGAACGCCCCTTGGAGAGAAATTGACCGCAAAGCTCGGCCAGCTTGTCCCATGCGTCCACATCCACGAATACAGGCGTTTCGATGATCTGCCCGTTGCGATCTCTGCGGCGTTCGTTGAGCGCTACACCGAGGCGAGCGACTTTCATGCCGTTCACGCCCACGGCGCGCACATCAGGATCGCGCGTGAGATTGCCCATCAGAATGACTCTGTTGAAAGAAGCCATGACGACCCCCGGTTCCGTTATTCCGCCGCCGTCTGCTCGGTCTGGGCTGCGGCCTGTGCGCCTGCATCGGCCTTGGCCTGAGCCGCCTCGACGCGGGCCTGACGGGCCGCGCGCTCGCCTGCGATCTTCGCTTCGCGGCGTTCGTCCACCGCAAGAATCTGCACGCGGAAGACTTCTTCCACGAGCTTGTAGCGGTTTACGAGCTCGGTCACCTTGAGAGGATCAAGCTCCATGCGCACCTTCACGTATACGCCGTTTTCGCGCTTCTTCATCGGACGCGAAAACGCGCGCTTGCCGAGCGACTCGGTGGAAAGCACGTTGCCGCCGAGTTTCGTCACTTCGGCGAGCGCCTTTTCCAGACTCGCGTTGAGCGCATCATCTTTCGTGACACCCACGAAGATGTAGAGTGCATCGTATTTTCTCATTATTTGGCCTCCTTCTTGTCATCTTCCTTGCCCTTCTTGATCACTTCGGGGGCCTTTTCGCCCTCAGCAGCAGCGGCAGGAGCATCGTCAGGAGTCTTCACAACGGCCACGGCCAACTCGCCGCGCGTTGCAACCGTGAACTTGTCGCCAAGCTTCAGGTCGCGCACAAAGAGCGTCTGGTCGAGACCGAGCTGCGAAATGTCGATATCGAACTTTTCGGCAATGTCGGTGGGCAGGCAGTCCACTTCAATCGTCCTGAGCACCTGCTCGAGAACGCCGCCGCCAAGCTTCACGCCGACAGCTTCGCCCGTCAGGAAGAGAGGTACCGTGACGCGGACCTTCTCGCTCAGCGAAACTTCGCTGAAGTCCACATGGATGGGCGTGCCTGCGAGCACGTCATTCTGCATTTCCCTCATGAGCGCAGGCATTTCGCGCCCGCCCATGTCCAGGGTGACGAGGAGCTGCTTGGCCGCATGGCCACGCATCGCCATCATGAAGTCGTGCGCCGGCATCTTGATGAGCTCGGTGCCGCCCTTCTTCATCTTCATCACCGACCCGGGTATCATCCCGGAACGGCGCAAACGACGGACTGCGCCGGTACCTTGCTCGGTACGCGCCTCCGCCTTGATCCTTATCTGATCCATTATCCTTTGTCCTTCATTGTCCTTCCGCATACTCTCGCGCACTCGCGCTACACTCTGCGGCGAAAAACTCGCACATTATAGCAAAATCCGCCCAACCGCGCAAGGGGGGCTCCCTAGCGCGTATTCGCCCCATGCGCATCGGTCGGGAAACCAATGGGCATTGGGCGGGCGACCAATGCCCATTGAATCCGGATTCAATGCCCATTGAATCCAAATCCAATGCCCATTGGATTTCAGAGTGAAGGGCATTGGATTCCGGGGTGATGGGCATTGGCCGGGGTTGCTCTCCCGGCTGGCCGGGTAGCCCCTGGTGTTCATAACTTTTTTCACTTTTCCTGATAATGGACCCCCGAAATTTTGATTAGACAGGTGAGAGAGTGTGATTGCAATCAAGGCGACACCGGCATTTGCCGGGTGTCGCCGCTGCTGAGGAT
>DFGM01000126.1 GCA_002371755.1 Verrucomicrobia bacterium UBA3750
GGAAGACTTGTGAACATGCCGCCGCATTCGGCGGCATGTTTGCAAGTCGCGCTCCGGCCTATGCGGAGACTTGTGAACAGACTATCCGCGCGCGGCGCTCAAAACGCCGAGCGCGCGGATGTCTGTTTGCAAGTCGTCTCTGTTTCAATTGTCAAAGAACTAACCCCTCCGACAAGCCTTCTACGGTTTGAAAGAAAAAGCTGGTTCCCATTATACCTACCAGATCCGCGGGGTTTTGCAATTGTCTCCTTATATATATGGGCGGCGGCGGGCGCGCCGTCATTGCATAAAAAGCTGTTCTCCCTTCCGGGTGAGCTTCACCTTGGCGAAAAGCCTGTTAGCCTCGGAGGCGAGCCTCGCGTCGAGGTCGTTCTCTTCGGCTACGCCCATTTCTTCGTCGCGGAAGTTGAAGTCGTCCATCATGCTTGCAATACGCTTCTTCCCCGGCATCTGGATAAGTCCTTCAAGTTCGGCAAGTTTCAAAGGAGAGAGCAAATCGAAATATTCGGCCGGCGAAAGGAGCTTGCAGCTGCGCAGGATGGCCAAGGATCTCATCACGGAATCGCCGAAAAAGAGTGGGAGTTCCGTAACGAGGCGAATGCGGGCGTTCTTTTCCTGCGTGACAAGTCCGTCAAACACCTTCTGCGCCGTCGCTTCATCCATTCCCTCCGGATAGCATATGCGGTAGGTGTGGCCGGCCTCGCCGACACCCTGGAGATATATTCCCTTTATATCCATATCCAGAACCGCCATCGAGCGCATGATGGCATCGTGCTCGCCTATGATGTAGAGACCTTCCAAGTGGAGGCAACCGAACGTAATGAGGCTTTTATCCACGCCGTCCAGAGGAATCTCATGCATTTCCGGGCGCGGTTCGTCCTCCTTCTCCACACCTTGAGAGATGGCCTTGCCCAGTCCGTCGAACAGATCCGTCACGGCGTTGACGAGAGCCTTGAGCTCTTTCGGCGGCTCGTTGCGGCGGGCGGCACGCTTCTGCCGCTTGGTTTCGCGTTTCGCCGTCTCCTTCTGCGCACATTCGTTGCAGACGTAGAGTTCATCCTCGCCTTTCTTTTCCGGCTTCAGGGCTGTCTGGGCGTCATTCTTGTGGCATATTTCGCACTTCATAGTCTATGCTCCTCTTTTATTCGCCCACTTCCAGCGAAGGATGGACATCCGCCTTGAGCGCCTCGGCGCCCGAGACATTGCGCCTAAAGTAGGCCAGGGCGGCAATCATAGCTCCATTATCGCCGCAATAACAGGGTTTGGCGGTGTAGAGCGGCACTTTGGCCTTGTCGCACGTTTCTTTGAGAGCGAGGCGCAACCTTCCGTTCAGGGAGACGCCCCCGCCCACGACGAGTGCCTTTGCCGCATGACGCGAAAGCGCCGTGGCAGTGCGGTCTGCAAGGGCTCCCACGATCGCCTCCTGGTAGCTTGCCACAATCCTGGGGATTTCGCCGTCTTCGGCAAGCTTTGCGGTTCCGCCATTCTGCTGCACATATCTCAAAAGCGCGGTCTTCAATCCCGAAAACGACACGCAAAGCGAAGCTTCCAGACCACACAGCGCGCTTACGCCTTCGCGCGGCCTCCCCTTCGGGAAAGGAATATAGTCTTTGCCTTCGTAAGTCTTTGCGATTTTGTCGATTATGGGGCCGCCCGGATAGCCGAGACCAAGAAGCTTCGCCGCCTTGTCGAAGGCCTCGCCCGCTGCATCGTCCAGCGTCTGGCCTATAGTCTCGTATACGCCATACTTTGGCATGTATACCCAATTCGTGTGTCCGCCCGAAACAACGAGCCCGAGCGCGGGTTCAGGAATCTCCCCTTCCGTATCGAGAAACGGCGTATGGAGATGCGCTTCGAGGTGGTTAATGCAAATCAGCGGCACATCAAGCGCCATCGCAATGCCTTTGGCGGCGTTGAGCCCCACGATAAGGGCCGGGGCAAGTCCCGGACCGTATGTCACCGCCACGGCATCTATCTTCGTTCCGGCTCTATCCAGAGCCTCGCGCACCACTTCGCGTATCTTTTCGATATGGGCGCGGGACGCCAGCTCGGGCACCACGCCACCATAAGGTTTGTGGAGGGGTATCTGCGTGTAGACCACGCTCGAAAGCACCTTGCGTCCGTCACGGACTACAGCGGCGGCCGTCTCGTCGCAACTCGTCTCTATTCCCAGTATATCCATCACCAGAACTTCCACCAGGGTCTTTCAACCGGCCTCACGCCCCCCGATTCGTCGTAAAGCTGTTTCACTCTTGTCTGGCCCGCCGTCTCCGGGTCCTCTATGAGTTCGTTTTTCATGAACTCGAGCGCTCCCGGCAAAGACCAGAACTCGCTGCGCATGAAATAGTCCGGGCCGAACCTGTGGAGCACGATCACCTTTCCGCCCGGCAGGATAGATATCACGGGCTTGGTAATCTTCATCAGCACGCCCAAATCTCGCGTCTCCCATCTGCGCTCCGCATCTCCCTCGTCGTGAGCCGTCAGGAAAACGTGCTCGCGCGAGCCGCGCGACCAGTGGACGAGCGAGAACTCGCGGGTGAGGCCCGGCTTGTTCGCGAAGGTCTGCACCGCGCTCGTCAGCTCCATGCCGGGCACCACGTCAAAAGCCACATACTGCCCTTCATAGCGCATGCCGGCATGCACGAGCACGGGGCGCGCGAGATAGCGGCGCGCCACCGCGAGCGCGTAATGGTCGCCAAGGAAAACTTCCAGCTTGCGGCTCTTGTTGGGATAGAGGCGGAACTTGGCCGTATAGGGCGCCGTGCCCACATCCTCAAGCTGCTCCATGGTCGAGGAAACGTATACTTCCACAAAGAGCGCGTCTTGCTTGTCCGGATACCCCACGCTCAGACGCGCCGGCGAGACGTTCTTCACTTCGATTACGCCGCGTATCCTTTCGCCCGCCACGTAATCGATGGCATCGAGCTTCATCGAAACCGATATTTCGCTCGCCGCGGCAAAAGTTTCGCAGCAGAGTCCGCACATCGCGGCAAGGGCCAAGAGCCGTTTTATCATGTCGTGACCTCCAATCCGTCGTATGCCGGCTTCGCCGCCGAGCCTGCCGTCCTCGAAAGCAGCTCTTCATGCGAAAGGTCGTGGCACATATGGATGAAATACGCCTTCCCGGGCGCAATCCTTTCGGTGTATGCGAGTGCGCGGGAAAGAGAAAGGTGCGTGGGATGCTCGCGCTCGCGAAGACAGTTGAGCACGAGCACGTCCGCGCCTGCGGCGAGAGCCAGCGTCTCTTCCGGCAGCTCGTGGCAGTCGCTTATGTAGACAAGGCGTTTGCCGTCTTCCTCCAGAAGATACCCGCAGCACGGGAAGCCGTGCTCCACCTTCAGCGCCGTCGCTTTCACGCTTCCCACCGCAAACGGAGTATCGTTGGCGACGAACTCCACTTGCGGACGAAACAGCCCTTTCTCGCCACCCTTCGCGCTTATATAAGGAAAGATGACGTGCATTTGCGCTATCGTCTCCTTCATTCCGTAGCACGGGAGGGGCTTGCCTATTATCCTGAAAGTCCGCCCGTTCGCCCCGGGGGAAGATGGATCGCAAGAGACTCTCTCGCCATTGATGGTGTTGAAGCGGCGAATATCGTCAAACCCCGCCACATGATCCATGTGTGCGTGGGTGAGAAGGATGGCATCCACCTTGGAAATGCCGTATTCGAGGCAGGCAAGACGCATTTCAGGAGGGGTATCAATGAGAAACGCGGTGCCGTCGTTGGCCTGGACATAAGCACCGCAGCGCCTGCGCTTATCGCGCGGATCCAAGGAAGTGCAGACCTTGCAATCACAGCCTATCTGCGGCACTCCCACGCTCGTGCCCGTGCCTAGAAAAAGGAATCGCACTTCTTTTCCAACCCTCTCCGGGAACGCCGCGCCTGGTCAGAAGCCGAGCACGGATCTCATCGTATAACGGCCGGCGGACCGGCCTTTGGCCCACTTGACAGCGGCGAGAGCGCCTGCCGCAAAAGCCTCGCGGCTCTGCGCCCGGTGCGTAAGTTCGATGCGCTCGAGTTCGCCCATGAACATCACGGTATGATCGCCCACCACCGAACCGCCTCTCAAGGAATGGATGGCTATCTGGCCATGCGGCCTTTCGCCGGTTTCGCCATGACGCCCGTAAACGGCGTCCTCTTCAAAGTTCCTGCCAAGCCCTGCCGCCGCCGCTTTCGCGAGCATGAGGGCGGTGCCTGAAGGAGCATCTTTCTTGTGCCTGTGGTGCGTTTCGCAAATCTCCACGTCGTATGCTTCCCCGAGAGCCGCAGCGGCTCTTTCGGTGAGCACCTGCAGAAGGTTCACACCGAGCGAATAATTGCCGCTTTGCACCACTGGAATCTTTTTTGCGGCCTCGTCCACGGCCTTCTGTTCTTCAGGCGAAAGGCCGGTCGTGCCAAGGACGTAAGGAAGACCCGCCTCTGCCGCCTTTGCCACCATTGCGGGGACGGCCGCGTGGAACGAGAAATCCACCACGCCTTCCGCATCTTCGCCCCAGCCGGAATTGAAGCCCGGAGCCACATCGATACGCGCAACCACTTCAAAACCCATGCCCGGGGCGATCGCCTCGAGCATCCTGCCCATCCTGCCTGCCGCGCCGACTATCGCTATTTTCATCGCGTCCCGCCGTTTCCTTTTGAAAGTTTCTTCAGCTTAGCAGCATATTCAAGCCGCTCCACCGCAGTCATGTGGTCTATGTAGAGAACGCCGTCGAGGTGATCCGTCTCATGCTGTATCGCACGTGCGAGAAAACCGCGCGCCGTGATAATCTGCGGCATCGAGTTTTCATCCATATACTGGCATACGACCTGACGCGCACGCACAATCGAGCCGCCCACGCCGGGGAAACTCAAGCAGCCTTCCTTGTCGCGCTCAGAGCCTTCCCGTGCGATAATCTCGGGATTGAACATCTTCAGAGGCATCGCAATAGGGGCATTGAAGGCGGCATCCTCATCGGTTTCGCAGCCGTCTGGTATGTCGATCACGCAAAGCCTCTCCAGCCTGCCGACCTGTTGTGCGGCGAGTCCTACGCCTTTAGCCTTGTGCATCGTCTCGAGCATGTCATCGGCAAGGGCCTTGAGCTCGTCCGTGACGATTCCCGTGCGCAAAGCCTTTTCGCGCAACACCTTTTCGCCGTATTTGAATATCTTGAGTATCATTGCTTCACGCCCGTGGAGCCAAACCCGCCTTCGCCGCGTTCGCTTTGGGCGACTTCGGCCGTCTCTGCGATTTCCGCGCGCTCGACGCGCGCAATCACTATCTGGGCGATACGGTCGCCCTTCGCTATCTTGAACGGCTCTTCGCCGAGATTCGCAAGTATCACGCCCACCTCGCCGCGATAGCCCGAGTCTATGGTGCCGGGCGAATTGAGCACGGTTATGCCGTGCTTGAGTGCGAGGCCGCTTCTCGGGCGCACCTGCGCTTCCGCCTCGGGCGGCAGTTCCATCACAAGCCCCGTCTTCACGAGAGCGCGTTTGCCGGGCGCAAGAACGAGATCCTCCACGCTTCTTACGTCCATGCCCGCGTCGCCGTCATGAGCGTACGCGGGCACTTGGGCATCTGGATGGATGCGTTTGAAGAGCACTCTCATCTCGTCATTCCTGGGCGTCTTCAGCGGCATCGACGCCATCCGTCGTGCCATAGCCTTCGTTCGTCTCCAGCTGCATGCGCGCGAGATTTGCATCGTCCCACTTGACCACGAGGTCGCGCATCTGGGCCATGGCGGCCTGCCTGCGAAGATCTTCGCGCACCTGAATCGCCGCAAGAGCCTCGCCGGGCTTCCTATCCATGCAAACGACGAGCAGACCGCGGCCTATGCCAGTCGAAACGAACTCGGAAATCTCGCCCTTCTTGAGCTTCGTCGCCGCGCGGGCAACAACCGTCTGATCGGGGAATGCGCCGTTCTGCAAGTCGTAGAGCGAGAAGACGAGATTCGTGGAGACGTTGGCCGTTGCGAGCACCGCATCCACGCCGCCCTTGGCGATTTCCTCGACTTCGGCCTTGAGGGCGTCCTGCCTGGCGTCGCGCAGGGCGCGCGTGCCGATATTGCCCTTCGCCTCTTCGAAGCTGGGCGTGTGCGCCTCGCTCAAGGCGCTTCTTTCGATAAGCCACACCGCGCGCTCGGATGCGACCACGCCATACCTGAGATCCGGAATCTGGGGATCGAGCTCCGCCACGGCCTGGGCGAAGTCCTTCGCGCCGGGCGCAATAGATTCAATGCGGCGCATGAAGCCTTCCACGAATGTGCCGTCGATGGCAAACCAGTCGCTCTCGGCTACCGTGGCACCCTCTTCGGCGGCAATCTTGTCAAGCCTCGAGACGGTCTTGTCCTCTCCCTCGGCAAAGTCTGCATAGGCGCGCTGCTGGAGATTCGTCGTATAGTACTCAACAGCCGCGATGAGACGCAGATCCTTTTCTATCTGGTCCTTCACCTCGTCGAACGGCTTCACCGTCTCCACGCCGTTAGTATCGGTGGAGGTGTACTTATCCACGGTGGAATCATACATATCGCGCATTTCGTCTTCGGTCACGGTCATGCGGGCGAGAACGTTGGTATCGGCCGCATTGAACCGGACGTAGCGGATTTTGATGCGTTCGGGGAGAGCGAGCTTGCGGACGTTGTCATCGTACCACTTCTTCAAGCCTTCATCATCCACCTTGACGGCGGCGGATTTCTCGCCTGTCTGAGTGAAGCGCGCCACGCGCACATCGAATGTATCGGTGGCATCGGCCACCATCACATCGAGTTCCATCGGAGAGACGAACACACCCGAACCCGCGAGGAGATTGTGGACGCCTTGGTTGCGCGCGATAATGTGGCGCAGCGCCGTCTCGTAGCGTTCCGGAGTGATGCTGAAGTTCTGGGCGAGTTCTGCCTTGTACTGCTCGTAGTTGAAGCCGCCGCGATAGGCGAACTGCGAGAGAATGGCGTTTTCGAGCTGGGCATCGCTCACGGCGATGCCGGATTCCTTGGCAACGCGGTCGGCAGCGATAGCCTTCCACGTCTCGGCGTTGATTTCGTTGTCGGAACGCGTATCGCTGCTGGAGCGCCCGAAGCCGAGCGTCTCCTGACGAAATGCGCCGAATTCGTCCACGCCCACCTCGATGCCTGCGAGTTTGCCCGCGCTTGTCGAAGGCCTTGCATCATCGCGACCGCCCCGGAAAAGGTCGTCGAAGCAGAATGCCGCGGAAACCACCACTGCGAAAGCTCCCCACACCCATTTGTTGCGGATAAGCTTGTTGAACTGCAGAATAACCATGTTTGTACTCTTATGCTTTCTTTTGCTTTATTGTTGCTTTTGTGCGATTGGCCTGCAAATCGACCGAATCAGAAATCGAAATCGTCACTTTCTGCGGCGGCATCTGCGGTTGCGGCTTCAACCGCCGCATCGTCGCTCGCGCCATCTCCCGAATCGCTATCCGCTTCCACGTCGACTTCCGCCTCCACGGCCTCGGCTGCGGCGGCGGCTTTTCTGGCGGCTTCTTCCTTGTCGGAGCCGACAGTCGCCGCGAGTTCTCCGGTATTCACTTCGGGGCGCCCTTCCACGAAGGCGCAGCGGTTCTTGAGCGAACCCGCCGCATCGAACGTCATCACCGTCACGGCCATGCGCTCGCCGATGGAAGGCACGGCACGGTAGATGCGGGCCGCGGTCTTGGGAGAAAGCTTCCATTCAAGCGTCTTGTGCGCGACGCTCGTCTCGCCTGTCGAATAATCCTTATCGTACATGTCGCCCTGATCGAGTATGACGGGGCAGACGCCGCTTTTGCCGTAGAGACCGGTGAAGAGCTGGTCTTGAGAAGAGCGTATCTTGATTTCATTGGCAGCCTTCAGCTCCGGGAACTTGAAGTGGCGCCCTTCCACGGAAAGGAAACCCGTCACGCATCTGATCTGCGCCACTTCTCCATCCACGGTGCGCGTGAACGCATAGCGCGATTCGCCCTTCGGATTGACGATTGTGAAGCTCGGAGCCGTGATCTTGAAAGCGCCATCGGGCAGATTGCGCGGCAGCTTCACGTCGATAACGCCGCCCTGGAGCGAAATGCGGCGCGTCTTCTCGCCTATCGGCTGGAAATGCGTGCCGAAGCTCGCCGCCCCGCGCGAAATCCCGACGAGCGTATCTTCGCCGCCGAACTGGATTTCAAGCGCGCTCGCATCGTCTGTCGTACGATAGAAAGAGCCGAGAGGATAGAACTTGCCTTCCTCCACCGGCGCCCATGCGGTAGCGCCAGGCTTGAGCACCTCGGCACTCCCGACAAGTTTGCGGCAGAATGGAAGAGAAGAAAAGAGCCTGTTGTCGGCAGGATTCGCCGCCTTCGCAGGCGCGGCCTCGTCCGCGCCCTCGGCCACTTCGCCGGTCGCTTCCCCGCCTTCCGCGGGCTCGACCGCCTCGGCGGCGCCGGAATCGCCATCGCCAAAGTCGAAATCGTCCTGTGCCACAGCCGTGAACGCCGCCACGGCCGAAGCGCAAGCCACAACTCGCATCAAACTCTTCATCTTCTCTTCCTTTCAGCTGCTTTCTTGATGTTCAATGCCGTCAAAAGACGCGAATCAGACGAAATGCGCACCTTCGGAAGGCTTGATGAGCGAACAAACAGGCTCGTCGCCATACTTGGCCTTGTATTCCTTCGTAATCTGAGCCGCAATCTTGTCCGCCGCGGACGGATCCACGAGGAGGCAGCAGCTGCCGCCAAAACCGCCGCCGGAAAGACGCGCCCCGTAGACTTCGGGAATAGCCTTGGCAGTATCGACGATTGTATCGAGCTCCTCGCACGAGTTCTCGAACCAGTTGCGGCTGGATTCGTGCGAATCGTACATGAGAGCGCCGAACCCGGCGAGATCACCCTTTTCGAGGAGAGCCGCACCCTGGAGAACGCGCTCGTCCTCGCCAATAGGATGCACCGCCCTCTTCGCCGTCGTCTCGGCAAGGCCGCTCCTGTAGAGCACCCACTCGGCCATCGTCACGTCGCGCAGATGCGTCACTTTCTTGCGAAGAACGCCCGCAAAATGCTTTGCCGCATCTTCGCACGCCTGACGGCGGGAAGCGTATGCGCCATCCACAAGCGCGTGCTTGGCGTTGGACTTCACCATCATGAACGCCACCTTCGGGCCCATCTCCACGGTCTCGAAGGTGTTGTAGCGGAAGTCGCTCTTCACAAGCGCACCTTCCTTACCGTACATGGAGGATGCCTGGTCGAGAAGACCGCACGGGCAGCCGGCGAACGTGTGCTCGGCCTTCTGGCCGATTTTCGCCATCGCCGTCTTGTCCTTCTCGATGCCGTAAAGCTTGGAGAGGGCGAGCACTGTGCACATTTCGAGCGCTGCGGAAGAGGAAAGACCCGCACCAAGCGGAATGTTGCCGAGGAACATGCCCTTCCAGCCATGCTTGGCGGAAGCGGGATTTCCGTCGAAGAGCCAGTTGAATGTGCCCGTCACATAGTTCTGCCACGTCATCTCGGTGGCGGGTTTCACGGTCGAGGTAGTGAACTTTGCCGTCTCCATGAAGTCGCCTGCCGTAAGCTCGCACGTATCGTCGGCCGTGGCCGAGACGGCGAAGAACGTCCCCTTGTCGATTGCAGCGGAAAAGACGTATCCTTCATTGTAGTCGGTATGGTTGCCAAGCACCTCTATGCGACCAGGCGCATAGGCTACGATTTCCGGCTTTGCGCCGTACATCTTCTCGAACTTTGCCACGAGCTCGTCGTATACTTCCTTGTTCTGCATGTGATACTCCTTGGGAATGTAGGGTTTCAGGTTTGAAGGTGAAGGGTTGCGTCAGTCTATCTTGATGTCCGTATTGACGTTCTTGGAGAACTTCAACGCGTACAGGAAGAGGTAGGCAAGGCAGACGCCCGGCACGAGGAAGCCGACGAGGAAGCCGACATTGGCGCCGATCCAAGTCTGCAACAGGGGAAGTATGCCGCCGCCCACGACCATGGTCATGAAGAGACCCGAGGCCTGTTCGGTGTACTTGCCCACGCCTTCGGTGGAGAGGTTGAAGATTACGCCCCACATCACCGAGGTGCAGATTCCCATGAGAACGAAGCAGAACGCGCCCACGGGGACGTTTATCGTGACCTTGCCCGCTTCGCCTGCGACTTCATAGGGGAATGTGACATTGCATCCGATGAGCGCTACGCCCACGACGAGAAGAACGAGCGAAACGCCCGAGGCCCAGAGGAGCATCGCGCGAGGAGAAATCTTGCCGCCGAAAGCCGCGCCGAGAAGACGCCCGATAAGCATGAGCACAAACACGGCCATGGCGAGTTTACCGGCCATGACAGCCGCAGCTCCGCCCGCACCTGCGACGCCGGCTGCCATTATTTCCTTGATCTGGTCGCTCTGGGTGGCAATGGGAATTCCCGCCTCCACGCCCATGTAAAGGAAGATGCCGACTACTCCGAGCAGGCAGTGGCGGAACGCGAGGGCGCTACGCTCGTAGACTACGTCCTTGGCGCGCTGCACGGGGTTCTGGATAGGCAGGAAAGCTATGATGAGCGTGGCCGCGATGAAGATTGCCGCCGCGACGCAAAGGACGCTCGCCACCTGCGAGAACTGCGTATCCTTGGTGACTTCGCCTATCACCGCGGGAACGATGAACATCGAAAAGCCCTGAAAGAGCGAATTGCAAGATCCTCCGGCGAGATTGAGCTGGTTGCCCCTGTTGCCGCCGCCCACGATTGTATTGAGCATCGGATTGATGACGCCGTTCAGAAGGCAGTTGGACGTGCCCGAAATGAATGCGCCCAGAAGATAGATGAACCATTCTCCCGGCACCGTGCCGACCGTTCCCAGATGGACATAGCCCGAAAGCAGCTGCACGAGAATGCCCGCCGCCCCAGTGGCGCACGCAAGAATCGCCGTAGCCTTGTAGCCGGCCTTCTGCAGAATCATACCCATGGGATAGCCCATGAGCAGGTAGGCGAGGAAGTTCATCATGTTGCCGAGGTTGCCAAGGGTGACAGACCCGACCTTGAACTTCCATATGGCTCCTGCCGGAGCGGCAAGATAGGTCATGAAGCCGCACATCGCATACAGTGCGAACATTGTGACAATGGCAACCAGGTTGCCGCGCTTCTTTTCTTCAGACATGTCGTTCTCCTAGTTTGGGATTGATGGTGATTATACCATTTTTGGGCGCATGAGTCCAGTGGAGGGCGGCGGCAGCGCCGCCGCCCGTGCCATCACGGTTTGGGCGGAAGCTTGAGACCGGGCTTCGGGGGAAGCTTGATGCCTGCGGCCAACCCTGGCTTGGGCGGTAGCTTGATGCCTGCAGCGAGGCCGGGCTTGGGCGGCAGCTTGATGCCGGCGGCAAGGCCTGGCTTGGGCGGAAGTTTGATTCCTGCGGCAAGGCCGGGCTTCGGCGGAAGTTTGATTCCAGGCTTGAGCGCCGGTGCGACCGCCTTCAGGGGCGAGGCCGCAGAAGCCGCAGGGGCAGGGCTTGCAGGCTTCTTTTCCTCTTCTACCGGAGGAAGATCCACAGGAGGAAGATCGGGAATATCCGCGACTTCTGGCTCGGCAGCCGCAGGAGCAGGGGCCGGAGCCGGTGCCGGAGCGGGAGCAGGCGCAGAGGCGGGGGTCGCGCCTGTCGGAAGCACGGGCTTGCCGGGCTCTGCCGCCGTCGTCTGGATGCCGGGAATGGTCGGCTTAGAGACAATTGTCGGCTTCGGCGAAGCCGCTTGGGCTGCCGCACCGGCCGCTGCCGCTTGCGCAGGCGTCAAATCGGATACGGGCGGCAACTGCTGCGTCGAACCCGCTGCCGCTTCCGGAACCAGCTCCACGGACATCGTCATCGTTCCGAACTGAAGCTTCGCGCCGCTTTCAAGCTTTGCAGGCGCGGCTAGCTTCGTACCATTCAGGAACGACCCGTTTGTCGACCCCGAATCCTCGACAAACCATTCGCCATCCTTGGCGTAGAGCTTCGCGTGATGGCGGGAAAGACTATCCACCAGCGGCGCAATCGTATTGCCTATCTCGCGCCCGATCGTCACCTCGGTGCCGGGTGTGAAGAGATATCCCAACGACACGCTCGCTGCGGCGTTGTCGGGGGCCTTTATGTTGGCTATCAACTGTAGTTTCATGGTGTTTGGACGCCTTTGGGTTTTTCAATACTGCGCATATTATACCATATCTTTCCCCGCTTGACTAGTGCATCTCCACGATGACACCGCTGCGGCGGGCGTGGTAGGACATATCCCCCGGCCGCGGATGTCCCGTGGTAGGGCGGCGAGACCCCTCGCC
>DFGM01000105.1:0-19287 GCA_002371755.1 Verrucomicrobia bacterium UBA3750
GACAGCCTTCGGCTGGGGGATATGCCCTATCACGGGACATCCGCGACCGGGGGGATATGCCCTACCACGCCCTACCACGCCCACTTGTCCGCGGCCGTAAAAAAACTCCAGTGCGCCATCCCATTGGACAAGGGGCGAAGGAAAATGGTATAATATGCGGACATGAAACTTCTGTGGATATTGACCGTGGCCACGGCTTTTGCCTTGTCTGGATGCTTTTCCATCCAGTCCACGCGGCTATCCCGCGGAGGCGAGGAGAATGTGCACATCGCCAACTTCGGTTGGTATCTCTTCGATTGCGTTCCGCTCGCTACGGGAAACGCAGACAAGTCTAGTAGATTCCCTACCGTTTTCTTCCGCAACGACGTCACCATGGATAAGATACAGAGCCGGATGAGAGACTATGCCGAGGAGAATGGCAAGGAGATACACGACCTAGCATACCACAACCACGATTCGGTGCTTCTCAATGTGCCGGGGCTGGACTTTCCTCTGCCGATTCCATATGTCCTTACGTATCGCGAAATACAGCTTTCGGGGGTGCTTAAATGACAAGGGTGCAAAGATGGATAGCCGCATCTCTTGTTGCCGCCGCTCTCGCGATGGCGGGTTGCACTTCTGTGCGCGTAAGCCATGTCGGGCACACGATGGTGGATGTGGAGAACAACGGCTGGTTTCTTTTCAACCTCATTCCTCTCGCTTCCGGCGACACCGACAATCCCGAAAGCAGGCTTTGCAAACTCTTCCAGAACTCGGTCACGCTAGATAACAACATCGACCTCATAAACTATGCCATGACGCGCGAGGGGGCGGTGGGCGTGCGCGACCTCGTGAGCTATTCGACTGACGAATATGTCCTCTTCATCCTTCTCAAACGCCATTCCATGCACACGAGCGCAGAGCTTGTGATGCCGGAAAAGGTGGATAGGGTGCGCGATTTGCAGATTATCGACCCGCGCAAACTGCGCGACTGGCAGAATGCCGAGATAAACACCGGCGATGATGAGACCATGAGGGCAATGCCGGCGGCGCGTGCAGGCCGTGGCGACCCGCGCATGGCCGAGCCGAAGATACCGCTCATCAACTTCTGAATGAATCCATACGGGAAACAATATGCCAATAGCCAAGAGTGTCAGGCGGCTTGAGCCATATGTGCCGGGGGAGCAGCCAAAGTCCGCCTCGGTCGTGAAGCTCAACACCAACGAAAACCCATACCCCCCATCCCCCGCCTGCGCGGCTGCGCTCGCTTCTTTCGACATCGGGAAACTGCGCAAGTATCCGGACCCTGTCTTCCTTGAACTCAGGAAAGCCATCGCCAGGCGCAACAAGTGTTCGGTGGAGCAGGTGTTCGTAGGCAATGGTTCCGATGAAATCCTCGCTCTCGCGGCAAAGGCGTTTGTGGAAAACGACGGCTACATTGCATCTCTTGATCCTTCCTACTCGCTCTACAAGACGATAGCGGCGATACGCGACGTGCGGTGGGAGGGCCCGGACAAGGCGAAGAAGAGCGCTCTCATGCTCTGGACGAATCCCAACGCGCCCACCGGGACATTTGTCGATCCGGCTGAGATTGAGAAGTTCGCCCGCAACTACAAAGGGGTGCTCATAGTGGACGAGGCCTACGCCGATTTCGCACGCGCCAATTCGATGCGGCTTGCGCTTTCTCCCGGCAACACGAACACAATAGTGATGCGCACCTTCTCGAAGAGCTATTCTCTTGCCGGGCTCAGGGTGGGCTACGCAGTGGGGCCGGCGTCTCTCATAGAGGCTCTTTACAAGGTAAAAGATTCCTACAATGTCGATGCGATTGCCCAAGCCGTCGCGCTTGCCGCCTACAATGACCAGAAGTGGATGCGCGCCAACGCCGCGAAGATACGGCGCACGCGCAAGGCTTTTGCGGCATCGCTGGTCAAGCGCGGCTGGGATGTGATGCAGAGCGAATCGAACTTCGTTTTCGCACGCCCTCCCAGGGGCAATGCGGCGGAAATCTTCGCCGCCCTAAAAAAGCGCGGCATCTATGTGCGCTATTTCCCCGCACCGGCGACGAAGGACCGCCTGCGCATCACCATCGGCACGGACGAACAGATGAAGAAGCTTCTAGAGGCATTGGACGCACTATGAACAAAATATCAGAAAAGGACTACATGGAAACCGGGGCGCTGAGGAAGCTGCAGCTCGAAAAGCTGCAGGAGCTCATCCCCTATGAATATGAAAGGGTTCCTCTCTTCCGCAGGCGCTGCGATGAAAAGGGAGTGAAGCCGCGCGATCTTGCGACGCTTGCGGATCTGGCGAAGTTCCCGTTCATGAAGAAGACCGACCTGCGCGATGAGTATCCATACGGGCTTACCGCGGCGCCCATGAAGGATATCGTGCGCTTCCACTGTTCATCCGGCACCACGGGCAAGCCCATTTGCATACCTTCCACCAGAGAAGACATCGAAATCTGGACGGAAAGCGCCGCCAGGTGCCTGGCGATGTACGGGATTGCCGAGGAAGATGTTTTGCAGGTTTCCTACGGGTACGGGCTCTTCACCGGCGGACTTGGCGCTCACTATGGCGGCGAGAGGCTAGGTTGTGCCGTGCTACCCACGGGTGCCGGCAACACCGAGAAGCAGATCATGCTCATGAAGGATCTTGGCACCACAGCTATCGCGTGCACGCCGAGCTACTTCCTCCATCTGGCAGATGTCGCCACGAAAATGGGCGTCGACTTCCGCAGGGATACGAAACTCAAGCACGGCATTTTCGGCGCGGAACCATGGACTGACGAGATGCGCCGCCGCATTGAAGAGGTATCCGGCATCACCGCCCACGATATATACGGTCTTACCGAAATCGCGGGTCCGGGCGTCGCCGGGAATTGCCCCTATTGCAACGGACTCCACATCTGGGAAGACCACTTCTACCCGGAGATTGTCGACCCCGACACGCTGGAAGTCCTGCCCGATGGCGAAGAGGGCGAGCTCGTGTTTACGACTCTCGACAGGCGCGGCACCCCGATGGTCCGGTATCGCACGCGCGATATTTCACGCCTTCAGACCGGGCGGTGCAAGTGCGGCAGGACGATGCGTGTGATGGACCGCATCCACGCGCGCACCGACGACATGCTCATCATCCACGGCGTGAACGTGTTCCCGTCGCAGATCGAAACCTCGCTCATGAAGATTCCGGAGGTGGCTCCGCACTATCAAATCTACCTTGAATCCACCGACACGCTGGATCTTTTCGAAATCAAGGTGGAAGTGACGCCCGAGGCGTTCTCGGACAACATCCGCGATCTGGAGGAGCTCAGGAAACGAGTGCTCATGGTGGTGAAGACGATTATCGGACTCACACCAAAAATCACGCTTGTCGGCCCCGGAACCCTTCCGAGGAGCGAGGGCAAGATCAAGCGCGTAATTGACAACAGGAGGAAAGCGAAATGACGGTGAAGCAGATAAGCATTTTTCTGGAGAACAGGCCCGGGCAGCTTGCGAAGGCAAGCCGCGCTCTCGCCGAAAACGGAGTCAATATCGCCACGCTTTCCCTTGCGGATACGACGGACTTCGGCATAGTAAGGATGATTGTGGACGACCACGACAAGGGATATGACGTGCTCGCCAAGGCGGGCTTCACCGTCCGGCAGACGGAAGTCGTGATGGTGAAAGTGGCGGATAGGCCCGGCGGCATGGCCGAGCTCATGGAGAAGCTTGACAAAGCGGGCGTGGACATAGAATACTCCTACGCATATGCCCTCGGCTCTGGCGACTCGGCGATTCTCATCTTCCGCTTCAACGACAACGCGAAAGCCGAAGCCGCGCTCGGCGCATAAGCGAAGATGGATACGCCCGCGCCCATATTCGGCTATTCCTTCAGGAACGCCGCGCTTCTCGACGAGGCGCTCACCACGCCTTCCTACAAGATGAGCTTCCCCGAATCCACCGACAACCAGCGCCTGGAGTTTCTGGGAGATGCCGTGCTGGGGATGATTGCGGCGGATTACCTGTTCCGGCAGGAGAGGGACTCGCAGGAAGGAACGCTTACGGAGAGGCGCAAGAATCTCGTCTCCACGGCGGCATTGTGCGCAGCCGCGCGCAGGATGGAAATCGAGCCCCGGCTCAAGCGCAACAAAGGCGCGGATGGTCCATTGGGCGCGAATACGCTTGCCGATGCCGTGGAAGCGATCGTGGGGGCGGCATGGATTGACGGTGGGCTCAAGGCGGCAAAGACGATGTTCGAAAACCTCCGCCTCGCCGACAATGCCGAATCCGGCGGATGGAGCGCCAACCCCAAAGGAGAGCTCCAGCAGACCGCACAGGCGATGAAGCCGCCGCGTCAACCTGTCTACGAGACCCTGCGTGTCGGCGGCACCTGCCATTCGCCACTCTTTGTCGTGCGTGCGAGGGTGGATGGGTTGGGCGCGGCCATGGGCGAAGGCCGCTCGCGGAAAGACGCCCAGAGCGATGCCGCCGCAAAGCTCCTCGCTTCCCTCCACACGCAAAACGATGCCGGAGCCTGACCCATCATATATAAAGGAGAAGAATTACCATGACAGCAGACGAACTCAACACGAAATACGGCGCCCCGGGGCGGATAGTTTTCCGCACCGGACATTGCGGCTACCCGGAAGTCGCACTCGCCAACAAGTATGGCACTGCCGAGGTGGCGCTTCTCGGAGGCAACACGCTCTCCTACAAACCCACTGGCCAGCCCCCGGTGATATTTCGCACCATGAAGAGAGACTACAACCGTTCCGATGGCGTCCATTGCGGCATTCCCGTGTGCTGGCCGTGGTTCGGCAAGTCGGGCGATCCTGGCACCAAGCCTCACGGTTTTGCGCGCATCAGCCTCTTTACCGTCCGCGGCACGCAGTATAGCGACGAAATGACGGAAGTGACACTCGGGCTCAAATCGAGCGATGATACGAAAGTGCTCTGGCCATACGATTTCGACCTCGAGCTCAAGGTCTCCGTTTCCATGAAGCTGAACCTTTCTCTCAGGACGAAGAACACCGGCAGCGAAAGCTTCCTGCTCACGGAAGGCTTCCACCCTTACTTCATGACGGGCGACTTGAAGAGCGCATACGTCAGAGGCGTGGACGGTCTTGACTATGTCGATGCGCGTGATATGTCCAAGGGGGTGTTCGAGGGTGACTTTTCCGTTGCCGAGCCTTGCGACCACGTTGTCACGCTCAAGGACGAGCCGAAGCACGAGTTCGCGCTTGTGGATCCAGCCTTGAAGCGTGCGATTGGCATCGTCTCGACCGGCAACAGGCGCCTTGTGATGTGGAATCCGGGCGGCGAAACCCGTCTTTCCGACCAGGCTGAAGGCGAATGGGCGAAGTTTGTCTGCGTAGAGCCAGCCACGCTCTGGCGCGAGGCCGGCTTCACTATCGCTCCGGGTGAGGAGCACACTCTCGCCGTGGCGATACAGGGCAATCTGGAGATGGCGTGATGTTCAAGATCGGGTGCCATCTTTCCGCGAGCGGCGGATATACCGCAATGGCCCAGACGGCCGTCAGCATCGGTGCGAACGTATTCCAGTTCTTTACGCGCAATCCGCGCGGCGGCATGGCCAAGCCGATAGACAAAAAGGATGTCGCGGATTTTCTCGCCTACGCCGAAAAGAACGGCATAGGGCCAATTCTCGCCCACGCTCCGTACACGCTCAATGCGGCCGGTGCGGAACAAAGAGTGCGGGACTTCGCCGAGATGACGTTTGTCGACGACTTGAAGCGCCTCGAATGGACGCCTGGCGCGATGTACAACTTCCACCCGGGTTCCCATGTGGGCCAGGGCGCGGAGATTGGCGTGGAACTTGTTTCGTCAATGCTCCAGCGCGTCTTTGCCGCAGCTTTCGCCGCAAGCGGGAAAGTTTCCACCACGGTTCTTTTGGAGACGATGGCCGGCAAAGGCAGCGAGCTGGGAAGGAACTTCGAGGAGCTGAAGGCCATAATCGACAAGACCGAGGCGGGACTCAAGGGCGATCTTGCCGGAGTGCGTCTGGGCGTATGCCTCGATACATGCCACGTGTGGGATGGCGGCTACGATATCGCTGGCGACCTGGATGGCGTCATCAAGCGTTTCGACGATGTTGTCGGGCTCGACCGCCTCAAGGCAATACATCTCAACGATTCCATGAATCCACTTGCGGCGCACAAGGATCGCCATGCGAAGATTGGCAAGGGCCATATAGGTGCAGCGGCCCTATCTGCCGTAATCAACCACCCGGAACTTAGAGATCTGCCGTTTTATCTGGAGACGCCTTGCGACCTCCAGGGATACAAGGAAGAAATTGCAATGCTGAAAGGAATGAGGAAAGAATGAAGAAGTTTACAGACCCCGCAAAACTCCAGAAATGGTGCCGTGGCGTGAAGGCCAAGGGACGCAAAATCGCACTCGTGCCCACTATGGGCTATCTGCATGACGGCCACCTCTCGCTCATTCGCGAGGCGAAGAGACAAGGCGCCGACGAAATTGTCGTGAGCGTTTTCGTGAACCCTGTGCAGTTTGGTCCGAACGAGGATTACGAAAAGTATCCGCGCGACGAGAAGGCCGACTGGAAGAAGTGCCGCGAAGCAGGCGCTACCGCGGTGTTCTTCCCGACTCCGGCAAACATGTACCTCGAGCGCCACAGCGTGTATGTGACGGAGGAGGATCTTTCGAAGGGGCTTTGCGGGGCGAGGCGCCCCGGCCACTTCCGCGGCGTTTGCACCGTGGTGGCAAAGCTCTTCAACATCACCCATGCCGATGTGGCCGTCTTCGGGCAGAAGGACTACCAGCAGGCGCAGATCATAAAGAGGATGGCGCGGGACCTCAATTTCGACATAAAGATAGTAGTCGCCCCCATCGTGCGCGAGCCATCCGGTCTTGCCAGATCTTCGCGCAACACATACCTGAGCGACGAGGAGCGCGAGGCCGCCGTAGCCATATCCAAGGCGATTTACGCCGTCAAGGAAGGCGATGGCGCCGCACAGGCGAAGCGCAAGATCGCTGCGGCGCTTGAGAAGGCCGGACTCAACGTGGACTATGTCGAGTGCGTCGATGCCGAGACGCTGGAAGATGCCAAGAAAGCCGTGAAGGGCACTTGCGTGCTGGTGGCGGCGTTCTGCGGCAAGACACGCCTCATCGACAACCGCCTCATTTGAAACCCAACCTCCGAGAACAGGAACGAATTGTCATGGAAATCATCGACGGAAAGAAACTTGCGGCGAATCTCCGCGCCGAAATCGCATCTGATGCGGCTGCGCTCAAAGCCGAGAAGGGTGTCACACCAGGTCTGGCCGTCATACTCGTGGGCGAAAACCCCGCAAGCGTGAGCTACGTGACTGCGAAGGAAAAGGCGTGCGCCGAGGCGGGTATGTATTCGCGCGAAATCCGTCTTCCCGAATCGACCACGCAAGAGGAGCTCCTCGCTCTCGTCAAGGAACTCAACGGCGATAGCGCCATCCACGGCATACTCGTGCAACTTCCTCTGCCGAAACATATTGCCGACAAGGCCGTCATAGACGCAATCGCGCCCGAGAAGGATGTGGATGGTTTCACCGCCGTGAACGTAGGGCGTATGCTGATTGGCGAAGAGTGCTTCCTGCCCTGCACGCCTCACGGCATAATCAAGCTAATCGAGTTCTCGGGGATGGATCTCGCCGGCAAGCACGCCGTGGTGATAGGAAGAAGCAATATCGTCGGCAAGCCGGTTGCGGTGCTTCTTTCGCGCAAGGAGACCAATGCCACAGTCACCATGTGCCACACCGGAACGCGCGATTTGGCGTCGTTTACGCGCCAGGCTGATGTGGTTGTGGTGGCGGCGGGGCGACCCGGCACGCTCACGGGCGACATGCTCAAGCCCGGCGCCGTCGTCATAGACGTGGGCGTGAACAGAATCAAGGATGAAACCCGCCCCAAAGGATTCCGGCTCGCAGGAGATGCAGACTTCGATTCGTGCGCAAAGGTCGCTCGCGCCATAACACCCGTCCCGGGCGGCGTGGGCCCCATGACAATCACCATGCTCCTTTGGAACACTCTCGAAGCGGCAAAGAGAGCGTCTTGAGATGATGCGGGCTCTTCTTCTCGCTCTCGCAATCGAACTTCCGGCCTTGGTGGACGAGGATGTCCTCGAGCCAAGCATCCAGAACGAGGTCGACCATGCGCTTTCCCGGGCGCCGGCGGATGTCGCACCCTACACGAACTCCGCGGAAAGAGCGTATCTGGAAGTCTTTCCCGCTTCCACCAACGCGCCTTTCGCGGCGACCTCCAAGACGGATGTCGCAATAAAGACCGTTTCTGCGCAAAAGGCCGATGGCCGCTGGCTCTCCGGCACCAATGATGTAACCGCGGCCGCCATCTTCCTTCTCGAATCCCTGTGAACAGTGGTTGATTGAGCCAGCCGCGGCGAGGTTTCTCGCCGCCTTGACAACTCAAAATACCCCCTTGCCAAACCGTGTTAGAAATGGTAAACTTATAGCCGTCTAACACATAGAAGAGGCCTTTGGGGGCCTGAAAGGAAAATATAGAGATGCCGCTTTCAATGCTAGGACCGGGGAATCGCCGCAAAATCGTAGCGGTGAAAGGCGATGATTCGGTGAGGAAACACCTTGGCGAACTCGGGTTCGTGGAGGGTGCCGATGTTGAGGTCATCGCCGATAATGGCGGGAATCTGATTGTCGGGGTGTATGGTGCAAGGCTCGCGCTGAATGCAGACCTCGCGCGCCGCATACTCGTCTAAAGCAAAAGACTTTTATCTTCACACAAGGAAAGGAAACGAAGAACATGACACTAAAAGAAGTGCCGGTGGGTTCGAAGGTTACGATTGCCCGTCTTGCCGGCGAAGGCGCCATCAAGCGCCGCATCATGGATATGGGCCTTACGAAAGGCACCGAGGTGGAAGTCGTGAGGGTTGCCCCGATTGGCGATCCGATCGAGCTTTCCGTGCGCGGATATTCGCTCTCCATTCGCAAGGACGAGGCGGCGACGGTCGAGGTGAAGTAACAGGGGAACGCGATTTTTTTTGCCGGCCGGGTTAGGCTGGGCAAACAATCGGGAACAAAGGAACAGAACGAAATGGCTACTAAAATAGCGCTTGCAGGCAATCCGAACTGCGGCAAGACGACGCTCTTCAACGAGCTCACCGGCTCCAACCAGTACGTCGGCAACTGGCCGGGTGTGACGGTGGAGGAAAAGAACGGCATTCTCAAGGGACATAAGGATGTGGTAGTGCAGGACCTTCCCGGCATCTACTCTCTTTCCCCCTATTCGCTCGAGGAACGCGTATCGCGCAACTTCCTCGTGACGGAAAAGCCCTCGGCGATTCTCAATATCGTGGACGGCACCAACATTGAGCGCAACCTTTATCTCACGACGCAGCTCGCCGAGCTTGGCGTGCCCATGGTGGTGGCTGTGAACATGATGGACCTTGTGGACAAGGCCGGCGACAAGATCGATTTCGAGAAACTCGGCAAGTGGCTCAATTGCAAAGTCATAGGCATCAGTGCGCAAAAGGGCAATGGCTGCCAAGAAGCGGCGCAGCTCGCGCTCGACTTCTCCAAGGAGCGCAAGGGCGAGACGCCTCATGTGTTCACCGGCTCCGTGGAGCACGCTCTCGCGCATATCGAAGAATCCATCCAGGGCAAGGTTCCCGCCGACATGATTCGCTGGTACGCCATCAAGATATTCGAGCGCGACCGCGACATAATCAAGGATCTCGACATCGGCGTGGGCCTCATGAAGCATCTTGAGGAGCACATCCGCGATTGCGAGAAGGAACTCGAGGACGATTCCGAATCCATAATCACCACGCAGCGCTACGAGTTCATCCAGCGTCTCGCCGCCGCATGCGTCGTAAAGAACAAGAAGCGCGAAAAATCGACGCGCCTTTCCGACAAGATCGACCGCATCGTCACCAACCGCATTCTCGCGATACCGATTTTCATCGTGTCGCTTCTCGCCATGTACTGGCTCGCCGTATCGGATGGCGGTCCTGGCACAGTGCTTACCGACTGGGCTAACGACGGCTTTCTTGGCGACGGATGGTTCCTGCCGTGGAGTCAGCACGAATCCGCAAAGGAGGATTCGGTCTACAAGGGAATGGATTGGGATGCGGCAAGCGAAGAGTTCTCCAAGGCCGAAAGGAGCGTGGAGGCGTTTGAAGGGGAGTTTGAAGACCCCGAAAACATCACTGCCGAATCCGCCGCGACCGTGAAAGCCACAGCCTGGCTCGAAGATGAAGAGACGGGCGAAATCGTCGAGGACGACGAAGGCAACGAGGTGAAGTGGGAAGTGGACTACGCGAAGTATCTCGCGGCCAAGGAAGCTGAAGAGCCGGACCCCGGCGACTTCGGAATCTGGATACCCGGCGTCGCAGCCATATGCGGCGACCTTTGCGAGAAGGCGGGACTCGAGGAAGGCACTCTTGCCTATGCGCTCGTGAACGACGGCATAGTGGGTGGTGTGTGTACAGTTCTCGGTTTCGTGCCGGTGATTGCAATCGTCTTCTTGTTCCTCGCATTCCTTGAAGACTGCGGCTACATGGCGCGCGTGGCGTTCATCATGGACCGTCTTTTCCGCTCGTTCGGGCTCAGCGGCAAATCGTTTATTCCGATGCTGGTGGGCAAGGGGTGCGGAGTTCCGGCCGTAATGGCGGCCAGGACGATTGAGAACAAGCGCGACCAGCGCATGACGATTATCCTCGCTACCTTCATGCCTTGCGGCGCGAAGACGGTAATCATAGCGATGTTCACGGCGATATTCTTCCGTGAATGGTGGTCGGTGGCGGCGCTTATGGATATCTTTGGCGTGGCGATAATCGTCCTTGGCGGCGTGGCGCTCAAGAAGACGAAAGCGTTTGCCGGCGAGGCGGCGCCGTTCGTGATGGAGTTGCCCGCCTACCACCTGCCTACGTTCAAGGGCATTGTAATCCACACATGGGACAGGGTGAAAGCATACGCCATCAAGGCGGGTGTAATCATCTTCCCGTGCTGCGTGGTGCTCACGTTCATGATGACATTCGACTGGAAGTTCAATGTGGTCGAAGACCTTGACAATTCCATTCTCGCCTCCGTCGGCGGTGCTCTTGCATGGATCACGGCGCCGCTCGGCTTCGGCAACTGGGAGGGTGCGGCTGCTTCCATCTCGGCGGAAATCGCCAAGGAGCAGGCCACGGCGACGCTCGCCATGGTCGCAGGCGGAGACGCATCGGGCGCGGCGAACATCCTGGCGATGTTCAAGCGCTGGGGCGGCGAAAACTTCAAGGCGGTAGCCCTCGCGTTCATGCTCTTCAACCTCTTCATCCCGCCGTGCATCGTCGCTATCGTTGCGACCTTCAAGGAAATGGGCACGAAGGCCTGGGGCGCTTTCGCCATGGCATTCCAGTTCTTTGTGGGCTACCTTCTCGCCCTCAACGCCTATCAGCTCGGCGCACTCGTCATCTCCGGCACGTTCGGAGTATGGACTGCCATTGCAATAGTCCTCGACCTCGCAGTCCTCTGGGCGATATTCCGTCCGATGCCGAAAGGGTTGAAGTAATGGCAAATGCAATCGTCACGATGGTCATAGTGGCACTTGCCGCGTTCCTTTGGGTGCGCGGCAAGAAGAAAGGTTCCTGCGCCGTCTGCTCCTGCGGCGGCTGCAAGAAGAATGGCGGCGGCACTTGCCATTGCCACTCCTGAAACGATAAACCTCCGGTGCCCGGATTTCTTCCCCGGGCACCGCTTTTTTATGCCTCGAAATCGGCACATTTGCTTCATGGGCATGAAACGATAACGCTGATTTGGGGCGTGAAAAGCGGGGTGTTATTGCGCCTTGGAGCGCCACTCCTTGAGGTGGCGTTGGATGGTGCGGCGGGATACGCCGAGGCGCTCTGCCGCCTTTGTGATGTTGCCGTCGGCTTCTTTTATGGCTGCCTCGTATAGAGCTCTTTCGTTTTGCGCGAGGGTGGGAGGAGCGGAGGGGGCGGAGCCTGCCGCAGCGGCATCCGGTGCAGGAGAGTTCAGTATCTCCACAGGTACGTCATCGAGCGTAAGTTTGCCGCCTGAGGATAGGACTACCATTTTCTCGATCACATTCCTCAGCTGCCTGACGTTGCCCGGCCAGGAGTATTGTTCAAGCGCCCTCATCGCCTGCGGATCTATGCCCTTCACGGCATTGCCGTTTGCGGCAGAGAACTCCTTGAGGAAGCGCGAAGCGAGAAGGGCGATGTCGCCAGGACGCTCCTTCAACGGCGGCATCTTTATGTCGATCACGTTCAGGCGGTAGTAGAGGTCTTCGCGGAAGTCTCCCTTTGCGACGAGAGCGGCTAGATCCTTGTTTGTGGCCGCGACTAGGCGAAAATCGGATTTGCGCGCAGCGGTTTCGCCCACGCGCTGGAAAGTGTGCGTTTCGAGGACTCGCAGGAGCTTCACCTGCACGGCGAGGTCGATTTCGCCGATTTCGTCGAGGAATATGGTGCCGCCGTCTGCGGATTCGAAGCAGCCGGCCCTGTCGCGCGCATCGGTGTACGCGCCCTTTGTGGAGCCGAAAAGTTCTGTTTCGAGAAGCGAGGCGGGAAGGGCGGAACATTCCACGGCGATGAAAGGCCCTGCCGCGCGGCGGGAGAGCTTGTGTATGGCGCGCGCGGCAAGTTCCTTGCCCGAACCGCTAGGGCCTTCGATGAGCACGTTCGCTCCCGTCGGCGCCACCTTGCGTATGAGTTTGTAGACCTTCTCCATCTCGGCGGAGGTGCCTGTGAACGACTCCAGGTCGTAGCGGATGTCCAGCTCGGACTTGAGCTCGTCTACCTGTCGTTCTAGATTCTTCGTCTTTATCGCCTTGGAAACGCGCAATTCGAGCTGGTTGAGGTCGGTTATCGGTTTGGTGAGGAAATCGTCCGCACCATCCTTCATCGCTTCGACGGCAAGTTCGATTTCGCCGTATGCGGTCACGAGGATGCATGCGATTGCGGGGTTGGCGGCTTTGGCTTTCTTTATTAGCTCCACGCCGTTCATGCCGGGCATCTTGTAGTCGGTGATGACGAGCGCGAGGTCAGGCGCGGCTTCGATGGTTTTCATCGCGGCTTCCGCGTCTGGGGCAGTGAGGCATTCGTAAGAGGAAGAAAGGATGCGCGCCATCACGTCGCGGGTGGGCTTTTCATCGTCTACTACGAGAATTTTCGGTTTGTCTGCGGCCATATTCAGCCTTTCAGTGCGCGGATGCGCTTTTCGAGGCGCGGGATGCGTATCGTGAATGCCGTGCCTTCACCTGGTTTCGATTCGGCGGAAATTGTGCCTCCATGGTCGCGGACTATACGCGCCGAGACCATGAGTCCGAGTCCAGTGCCTTTTTCTTTCGTGGTGCGGTATGGTTCGAAAAGATGGACGAGCTGTTCTTCGTTCATACCCTCGCCGTTGTCGCGTATAGTGACAATGGCATCGGAATCGTCGGCCCTTACGTCTATATCAATGATGCCTCCTTCATGAAGTGCTTCGATGGAGTTCTTGAGAAGGTTGAAATAGACCTGTTCGAACTGGAGCTTGTCGATAGCGACGGCGGGGATGGCATCCGGCACGTCGAGCGTGACGGCGATGCGGCGTTCTTCTATCTGTTTTTCGAGCGCGGCGAGGCAGTTTTTCAGAGGTTCGGCGATGCTGCCCGGCATGAGATTCGGGCGCGAAGGCCTCAATGCCTGGAGGAAGCCGTGGAGGATGTCGCTCAGGCGTTCCACCTGTTCGCGGCAAGTCTTGAGCGATTCCTCTTCCGGATGCACGCGCTGGAGAAGCTGGAGGTTGAGCGATATGGCGTTGAGGGGGTTGGCTATTTCGTGGGCGACGCCGGCGGCGAGGTCTCGCACGGCCTTTGTCGCGCCCACCCGCAGCTCTTCTTCGGTGCGCGCCTTTTCGGCGGTTATGTCGCGAAGATAGACGATCGTGGCCGACTTCGTCGGGAGAGTTTTCATCTCCAGCGTCTTTTCGTCGGGATACGATATTGTCATTTCGCGTTTAGAGGCGCGTCCCAGAGGTATGGCGAGGTTTTCCACCACGGCGGCGGGATCCATGCCCAGAAGTTCCCTCGCGGCGGTGTTGGACTTTATCGCATTTCCGTTTTCGTCCAGCACGATAATGCCTTCGGAATTGGCCATGAAGAGCTTTTCGAGGAAGTCCGCCTCGTCGGCGATGAGCGTATATTGTTCGCGCAGTTGTTCGGCATCGAGCTTGCCGATGCGTTTGCGGACTCCTTTGAAGAAGTTTCTCATGGTTTTTCCAGTCTCTTTCGCGTTGTCAAGCGTCGATTTCGAGAGCGCCGGTGAGTTCGCGCACTGCGGTGAAGCCGTGGCGCGAGCAGTATTCTGTGATGCCGTCGTAGACTTCACGCACGACGCCCGGGTTTGAGAAGATGGCCGAGCCCAGCGCCACGGCGGAAGCGCCTGCGAGCATGAACTCTATCGCGTCCTTCGCTTCGTATATGCCGCCCATCGCGAGGATGGGGAGCTTGGATGCGCGGTGCGCGTCATAGACGAGTTTGACGGCTGCCGGGTGGATGGCGCGCCCGGAAAGGCCGCCCGTCTTGTTCGCTATCGCGGGCTTGCGCCGTTCGATGTCTATCACCATCGCGGGGATGGTGTTGATGAGCGAAATCGCGTCCGCGCCGCCATCTTCGCACGCTTTCACGTAGGGAGTGATGTCGGGCACGTTCGGGGCGAGTTTCACTATAAGCGGCATTTCCAGATCTTTGCGCACGGTGGAGACGAGGCGGTTGAGGATCATCGGGTCATGGCCGAACGTGTGCCCGCCGGATTTCACATTCGGGCAGGAGACGTTGCACTCTATCGCCTTTATGAAGCTGAAGCCGGAACCTGCGACGATATGCGCGACTTCGGCATATTCTTCCACGGTGCCGCCCCAGATGTTCACGATCATGGCAGGCGGTTTGATGCCGGTCTGCTCGAATGCTGTCTCGTACAAGGGCGCGTAGTGGTTAAGGAACATGCCTACGCCCGGACCTTGCAGGCCGATGGCGTTCACCATGCCGCCCGGAACTTCGGCATGGCGCGGCATGGGATTGCCCGGCCACGCATCGAGTCGAATGCCTTTCACCGTCACTGCGCCGAGGCAGGAATAGTCCACCGCTCCCATGTACTCGGTGCCGTAGCCGAATGTGCCGCTCGCCGTTGCAAGCGGTGTCGCGAGCCTCACTGGGCCCAAATCCACGCACATGTCTACCATACAAGCTCCTTTGCCGCGAATACCGGCCCGTCGATGCAGCAGCGCGCGTTGCCGCTTGTCGTTTTCTGGATGCAGGCGTAGCACGCGCCTACGCCGCATATCATGTGGCGATCCATCGAAATCCAGCCGTCCGTGCCGGATTCAAGCGCACGGTCTGCCACCGCTTTGAGCATGCCGTCCGGGCCGCACGCATACAGCGTAAAAGGTTCGTTTTCGGCCTTGAGGGCGGCGATGCGCCTGTCTAGCGGCACGGTGACGAACCCTTTGTCGCCATCCGAACCGTCGTTTGTGGCCACGGCCACCGGGACTCCGAGCGCGGCAAAGTCGTTGCGGGCGAGGATGTCCGCCTTCGTCCTGCCGCCGACGAAAAGCTCCGGCGAGGGCGGCACTCCGCCCTTGAGTGCCATAATCTTTTTGGCGAGGAAGTATAGCGGCGCCACTCCATACCCTCCGCCTGCCATCAGCGGCACGCCGGTGCATTCAAGCGGGAAGCCTTTGCCGAGCGGACCTTCCATAAAGAGTTCTTCTCCGGGCTTGACGGCGTTCAATGCGGCGGTTCCGCGCCCGACGCGTTTGTAAAGAAGTCTCACCGTTCCCGTCTCTGCGTCTGCATCGAATATCGAGAAGGGCCGCCTCAGCGCACTTGCCTCCAGTGCCGGCACCTTCACATGCACGAACTGCCCGGGCATTGCGGCCGATGCGATTTGCGGCGAATAAAGAGCGAGCAGACGGTAGCCTTCGCCTCTGTCCGCGTGCTCGATGACTTTTGATTTTTCGTCCAGCATCTTTTTATTCACTCTCCTTTCTCTTCTTTTTCGAACGGCTCGATCTTGCTGAATGCATATGTCATATTCGCCCCGAGAAGCACAATCTGCCAGCTCATGTAGAGCCAGGCGAGCACGATCGGCAGAAACGCCAGCGACCCGTACAAGGCAGAGGATTTCGCCACCCCTACCTGCGCCACCGCGCATATCTTCATCCAGCCGCCGAAAAGAAGCGCCGTCAGGAATCCTCCCCGCCACGCATCCTTGAAGTCCACTTTGCAATTCGGCAGCGCAGAGAAGAGAAACGCAAAGTCCAACGACGCGAACACGAGCGAGAGCGTCATTCCGAATATCCACGAGTCGAGAAACCATATGAGACCCTGCGACACCCATTCCGTGAGCCATGTCGCCCCAAGAGTCGAGACAATGATGTTTTTCGCTATGTTCAGTATCGGCACGGACATCGCAAGCGCGCCTATCACGGGAAGTATCACCACTACTGAAAGATATATCCACGCCCTGTGCCACAATGGGCGCGGCTTTGGCACTTCCCATATTTCGTTGAAACTTACCTCCACCATGCCTATCGAGGAAATGACAGTCCAAAGGAGGAATGCAAAGCCTATCCAGCCGAGCGTGCCCACATCGAATTTGTCGATGCGCTCGAAAAGCGCGTTTGAAATCTCTCGTGCCTGGGCGCCCAGTTCGCGCGCCACCTGTTTTTTCGCTTCAAGCGTCGTTTCATCCGGCGCAGTGACCGCAGCCAAAGTATCTTCCTGTCCGGATTCGATGTTTGTTATCATGCCGTCTATCATGCGGTTCACGTGGTTGCGCACAAGGTCGTCCACATGGCACGTTTTTGCAGCCAGGAGGAGGATGCAAAGGATTGGCACGAGGGCGAGCATGGAAAAGTAGGTGAGACCGGCCGCGTGCATCGAGCAGTGGTTGCTGGTGAAGCTTTTCACGGTTATAGTCGCCCATTTTGCAAACTTTTTCATATTCCTTTCCTCAGTTGCGGCACATCCGGCTTTCAGCCGGTGTTGCCTCGATTGCAATCGATTGCTCTCGACTGCACTCGTCACTCTCCTTCACCCTCTCTCCGACCCTCCATTAGACGGGTCTAATTTATCCGAGCCAGAAAAAGCCTTGGCTTGCGGCCAAGGCTTTCTTTGGCGTACTCAGCCGGCCGTGATGGCTTCGTTGGGGCACTGGGCGGCGCAAGCACCGCAATCCACGCACTTATCCGCGTCGATGGAATAGGCGGTTCCTTCCGAAATCGCTTCGGCGGGGCATGCATCCTTGCAGCAGCCGCACGCTACGCACTTTTCAGCATCAATCTTGTGTGCCATTTTGTTCCTCCTTTGTTAGCAACTTGTGCTTTATTTGTTGTGACGCTGGGTATTATAGCATATATTCGTCGGCATTGCAAGGATTTAGGCTTGTCTAATCGAAGGCGGAATGAGGCAGTCCCGCAGCTGCATCACGAAGAATAGTGGATGGTGAGCATCTTGAGCGCGTCCAGGAAACGGACAGGCCAAAGACGCGAGGGCAGCTCTGCCTCGAGGGGGGATTGGATGAACTCGGGAAGCTCCGGGAGAAAATCAAGCCCTGTGAGCTTTTCCAGCTCGTCAATCGATATAAGACCGCGCGTGGGCCATTCGCCCCACTCTACATCTTGCGGATATATGACAGCCATCGCCCTCACATCCATGCCTTCCTGTGCAACTATGACCTGATAGAATGCATCGGGTATGTCTATCCCCGTGCCGTAGATCGTATTGCCGGAGGAAGAAGGTATGGCGCCCACAATCACCCAAAGCTCGCCGTAACGGGCGGTCCAGAGGTCGGCTATTCTGCGTTCGAGTTCCCTCCAGACGCCGCGGTTGAGTGCGGGAGTCTGCGGGGAGATGTTGGATGTGAGGAACGACTTTTTCTGGGCCTTGACGCCGAAGCGCGTGACAATGGCGTAGTTCGGCGCCATGTGGCCGCGGTCGTAGTTCGAGCCTGAGTAGCTGCCGGGAAGGGGACTTTCCGGCACAAATTTGTCTTTGAAGAAGTTCGGCCGCTTCGAATTGGGGAATGCCGCATCCTGAGGAACGTGGTATGCCACCCAGAGGGGATGGCGAAGGGAAGGGGACCAGCCTATCCAGAACTCGCCCTTGCTCACGATTCTTACATCGTCCGGCGCCGGTTCTCCAGTGCGCACCGGCGCGCCTGCGAAGAGAACTTCGCCTTTCGGTGCTTCGGTATCGTATTCATAGACGGCATCATGGCCCGTAAGCCCCAGGGCGTCGGTAAAGTCGCCCACCGGATTGCCTATAAGAAGGAGAGGTGCGGTGATGGCATCCGGCCAGAGTTCGCTTTTTTGCTGGAGCCACTTGCGCGAATGATGCACATACCAATCGCCGGCTATCGCCCAGAGCAGAACGAAAGCGGCAAAGGCAAGCGAAGTCCTGAGCGACATGCGCCTCGAACCGCGCGAGCCTTTGCCCCTGCTTTTGCGTCCTTTTGCCAGAGCGCGCGCCTTCAGCTGTCGCTTTGCGGCCACGCGCCTCAGAAGTCTCCGAGTTCTATGCGGATGGTGCGACCCTTGAGGGCTTGCGACTTCGCACTGGAACCGTCGCCTTGCCCATGGCGGACGATGCCGTCCGCGCCAAGCCCAGAAGCGGCTTCTGCCGCCTCAGGCTTCGGGATGGTGATGCCGGCGCCGCAGGCCGGGCAATCGGTGCGCTCGCCGATCATATCGGGAGTCACTTCAAGTTCGGAGTGGCAGTTGGGGCACAGGAAGGAGAAGAAGCCGTCTTCTGTCATGGTTCAATCCTGAAGTTTCGTCGTACTGCGCCAAGCGTAGTACTTCTTGAGTTTGAGTTTGGAGGCGGCTTCCTCATCGCAGAAAACCCATGTGTCGTTGTGCATCTGGAGCGCCGAGGCGGTGCAGAACTGGCTTACGCCGCCTTCGACCATCCCCTTTACGGCATCGGCCTTGCCCTTGCCGAACGCGAGGAGGATAATCTTCTTCGCTTCGCAAATGGTGCCGACTCCCATGGAGAGTGCGCGGGTGGGCACTTCATCCTCTTTGCCCTTGAAGAACAGACGCGCGTTGTCCTTGATGGTGGAAGGCGTGAGATACACTACGCTCGTGCGGCTTGCCAGGGAGGTTCCGGGCTCGTTGAACGCGATATGGCCGTCAGAGCCGATGCCGAGCACCTGGATGTCGATGCCGCCGGCTTTCTTGATTTCGCGCTCGTACTTCGCGCATTCCTTTGCCGGATCCTTCGCCATGCCGTTGAGGACGTGGGTGTTGGAGAGCTTGATGTCGATCTTCTTGAAGAGGTTCTCGTTCATGAAGTAGCG
>DFGM01000105.1:19348-76752 GCA_002371755.1 Verrucomicrobia bacterium UBA3750
AAGTAGCGGTAGCTCTGGTCGTGGGTGCCGGGAAGCCCCACGTATTCATCCAGATTCCAGCTCTTCACTTCCTTGTAGGAAACCTTCTTGGCTTTTACCGCCTTGGCCATTTCGGAGTACATGAGTACCGGAGTGGAGCCTGTGGCGAGCCCAAGAACGGTCTTCGGGTTCTTCTTCACTGCCGCGTTGATCATCTCCGCAGCGAGTTTCGACGCTTCTTCTTTGGTCTTGCAGACTACTATTTCCATGGTTGAATTCTCTTATGGGGTTGAGATTATGTGGGTATTATACTAAATCTTTCAGTCGATGTAAAGCGGGGGAATCTTGATAGGTTCTCGCTTTCTGCGGCTTGCGGCGGGTGTTTCCTGCGCAATCGGCTGGGCGGGCGCAGTCCTGGGCTGAGGCTCCGGAGCGCCGGGGAGTGCCGTGGGGGAGGTCTCGGAAACGCCCGGAATATCGGTTTGAGGTGCATTCGTGGCTGCGTTCCAGACTTTCGAGGCGAGAGACCAGACGCCCCAGAGAACGAGGCACGCGACAACGGCGAGAGTCGCGAAACGCCAAACGGTCGGGTTCACGCTGAAACCGGAATTCCTGCTGGAGTCGATGTCGATAGGAGCTGGAGCGGCGTATCTGGAAGCCCCGCGCGGCTTCGGCGGGGTCTGGGCGGCGTTGGCGCGGTTCACGAGTTCTGCGAATCTCACGGCGCTGCCAAGTTCTTCATCCTCTTGCGCCGGCGCTGGTGTCTCTGGCGAGAGATTGCCGGCCGGAGTGGCGGGCGGCGCATCCATGAACGCCGTGGGGAGCGTTTCGCCTTCGAGCCTGAAAGGTTCTTCTCCGTTATTCTCTTGCAGCGTCTCGCCTTCCTCTTCCTGTGGAGCGGAAAAGAATGTGGTGGCTGCGTCGTCATTGTCGCTTGGCGCGGGCGATTCCTCCTGGAAGGAGTGGGTTGCCTGACGGCTGCCCGCCATCTCCGCCGGCTGTTGAGACGGAGGGGGTGGAGGCGGTGGCGGCGCGAGAGGCGAATCCATCGTCACTTCAGTATCGTCGTAGGATGGCGTAGTCGGCGCCGCGGGGGGCGTCGGCGGCTCTACGGCCCGCTTTGCGCGGATCGCGGGCTGTCTGTTGCCGTTGTAGATCTCCATGAATTCCTCTACCAGCGGCTTCGGTTCAAGATCCACCGCTTCGCAAAAGAGTTTCACGAAACCGCGCCCGTAGATGGGCGCTGCGATGCGAGAAAAGTTTTCGTTCTCCAGGTCTTCGATTTGCTGTGGAAGCATGCGCGTGATTTCGGAAACCTGGGCGATTGTCAGGCCCTTGTCCTCGCGCGCCTTGCGCAGTGTATAGCCGAATTCGATCATAGCGGCAGCTCCTCGTCGTTTAGTGGTTCGTTCGTGTTATCGCCTTGGACACTATCCGGTGCGTCTGCGGCCGGAGCGTCGGCGCCGGCCGCGCCCTGTTCGCCCGTCGGCACTTCGGCGCCGTTCATTATGGCGACAAGCTGGTTCTGGTCCAAAAGAATCGTGCGCGGGCCGGCTCCGCTTTGCGGCGCGATGACGCCGTTTTCTTCCAGTTTGTCGCATATCTTCGCGGCATGGTTGTAACCGATGCCGAGTTTGCGCTGGAAGTGCGAGACCGAGGCGCGCTTCGTGTTTATGATTACTTCGATGGCGCGTTTGTAGAGGTCGTCGTTTTCGGCGGCACGCATCTGGGTGCGCGTACCTTCCGGAGAAGAAGTGGAACTCTCGTCGCCGGATTGATTGTCAGGGTCATCCTCGTTGGAGGCGAAAGGATCTTCTATCGCGGCCTCTTTGACTCGTCCTAGCTTCGTGGCGAACTTTTCGTCGAACTGCACGTCGGCATGTTCCTCGATGAAGCCAGTGATGCGGGCGATTTCCTCGTCGGATATCCATGCGCCTTGCGCACGAATGAGAATGCCGTCCTTCGATTTGAAGAGCATGTCGCCGCGCCCGATCAGGTTCTCGGCGCCGGAATCGTCGAGAATCGTGCGCGAATCGAGTGCCTGCGCGGTCTTGAATGCGACGCGACCCGGGATGTTCGCTTTGATTGTGCCGGTAATCACTTTTGCGTCCGGACGCTGCGTCGCCAATATGAGGTGGATTCCCGCCGCGCGCGCTTTTGCGGTGAGGCGCGAGATGTCCGGCGTCACCTCTTTTGCGGAGGTGCTCATGAGGTCGGCAACTTCATCGATGATTATGACAATATAGGGAATTGTGCGAGGTGCGTCTACCGTGGTTTCGCCGCCACCGAACATGTCGGGCTGCGAGAACACCTTTCTGTGGTTGAAGTCGAATATGTTTCTCACCTTGCAGCGCGCGAAGAGTTTCAGGCGTTTTTCCATCTCCGCCACGGCCCAATGAAGAGCGAAGACCACTTTCCGGTTGTCTGTGATAACCGGCACGAGGAGGTGCGGAATGGATGCGTACGGCGTGAACTCCACGCTTTTGGGGTCTACCATGATGAGCTTGAGCTGCTCCGGCGTTCGCGTCATGAGAAGTCCGTTGATGAGCGAATTTAGGCAGACGGATTTGCCCTGGCCCGTGGCGCCCGCGACGAGCATGTGCGGCATTGTGGCCAAATCCGCGACGAGTTCGCGGCCTGCGGCATCCTTGCCGAAGAGGAGCGGGAGCTCCGCCTTGGACTTGCGCCAGACGGCTGACTCGAAAATCTCGCGGAACGAAATGCCCGCGGGCTTCACGTTCGGCACTTCGATGCCGACGCGGTCTTTGCCGGGCACGGGTGCTTCGATACGCAGCGACTTCGCATGCATGGCACCCATGATGTTGTCGGAAAGGCTCGTCACTGCGGAATACCTCGTGCCCGGGGCGAGCTCGAGTTCGTATTTGGTCACGACGGGTCCTGTGACGGTGTCGGCAAGCGTGGATTCGATGTTGAAGAGTTTGAGCGTGTCGGTGAGCCGCTTGCCTGTTTCGGCCACATTGCCATGGTCTGCGGCGGAAGCGGGGATCGGGTTGAGGAGCGTGACGGGCGGCAGCACGTAAGGACCTTTGGAAGGCTTTGCTTCTTCTTCCGGCGCACTCCCCGCTTCCGCCTTGTCTGCCGCACGGACAGTCTGGGCGGCTTTTTGCTGCGCGGCGGCCGTGCGCGCGGCATCCTTCTCGGCACGGATTCTTGCCTGTTCTTCGGCGCGTTCGCGTTCGCGCTCGGCCTTTATGCGCTCCTTTTCGGCCTTGATGCGTTCTTTGTCGGAAAGGCGTTCGCGTTTTGCGGCTTCCTTCGCTTCCATTGCCGCATCCAATGCATCCTGCATCGGGTCGGCGGCATCTTCTTCGTCGGCTTCCTTTGCGCCCTTGCGGGCTTCACGCGTGAACTTGCCCGTCAACGCCCAATTCGCAAGACATGCGAAGAATACGCCGATTTCCCTGACGCCAATGATACCAACAAGAGAAGCGAAAAGCGCGACAACTGCAATCACGGACGATCCGAAGTCCGACAGAAGGGGAGAGAGGAAACGTGTCATGACGAGATACCCCGTCACGCCGCCGGCATTCTGGATGTTGACGCGTTCCATGAGTGCCGCGAGTCCCGGCGCGTGGGACTGCGAGTTTTGCATGAGGCACGCCGCGGCGACGATGAAAAGGGCGAACCACGCCTTCGATTTGAGCGGCCTAGCGCTCCAGCCGGCAACCACTCTCACGCCCCACAGGAGGCATGCAGCGGGCACGGTCCAGATGGCAAAACCGAAGAACTGGTATCCGTGATAGGCAAAGACGTCGCCGAGCGCACCCACCCAGTTGGATGAAGGCACGCACGGCAGGTGAAGCGCCTCGATGGCGCGCCAATCGTAGCTCATGAGCGCAACCAGGGGGAAAAGCGCAACCGGGAAGAGCACCCAGCCGATAAGACGGGCACCAGCATCCTTTCCTTTTTGGAACTCAGGGTCTTGTGAAAGAGCTTCGCTCATCTGTCCTTTCGAATTTCGTCTTTTGCAACGCTCCGTCGCTTGGTTTCATCGAATAGTATATGACAAAGGCAAGAATGAGGGCGAGGAGTTTCAGCCCCCAATTGGCCGTTACGAGGGAGAGCGCCCTGAGGGCGATGTTGGGGCGGGTGCTTTTCATGGTTTTTCCTCCGCTTCCTCTTTCTGCACGAATAGCCTCTGGAACGGCTTGAAAAGCTTGGATACGAGGCTCGTGTCGCGCTGGTCGTCGGGAAGGGCCCGCGATACCCAGCGCATCAGCGAGGCCGTCTGAGCGGGTGCGTATCTGTAGAGCTTGCCGTTTCGGGCGACCGATATGATGCCGCGCTCCTCGGATACCACTATAACTAGTGCATCTGTTTCCTCGGAAAGGCCCACGGCCGCACGGTGGCGCATGCCGCTCGCTATGAGATTCGGATTGTTGGACACCGGGAAGATGCAGTGTGCGCTCGAAATGCGCCCGTCACGCATTACGACGCCGCCGTCATGGAGCGGCAAAGGCGGTGTGAAGATGGATTTCACCATCTCCGGCGTGAATATCGCATCCGTCATGACGCCTGTCGATTCGTAGGCCCTCAGCGAAATGCCGCGCTCGAATGCAATCAGCGCACCCATTCTGCGCTTTGCGAGCTCCTGGAGGGTCTCCACCACGAGTTCGGGCGTGGCCGAGCCGTCTGCATGATGCTTGGGCGTTTCGAAATAGCCAAACGCACCCACGGCCTGCAGAAAACGCCGTATCTCCGGCTGGAATATCACAACCGTCGAAATCGCCATATATATAAGGAGTATCTGGACTATCCTTGAAAGGACGTCGAAATGGAACGCAAACGAAAAAACGCCGGCCAAAGTCGCCAGAACACCGATTCCCATCAATGCTTGACCGAAACGCGAGCCTTTCGCCCCTTTCAATATCGCGTATATGGCGAAATAGAGGACAGCGATCTGCACCGCATCCGAGAGCGAGATGTTTCTGGCCATTTCAATCATTCGGCAGATTCCTCTTTTTGCGCCGGCTCTTCGACGCCCGGCGCCGGCTCTTCGGTCTTGCTCCCGTCGGCTTCGGGTTCGACCGTTTCGCGCCTAATGCCGACGAGTTTCTCTACTTCGCGCCCGTCCATGGTCTCTTTCTCGACGAGTGTGGTCGCGAGGAGCGAAAGCTTTTCTTTGTTCTGCTCCAGCAATTCTTTCGCTTTCGCATATGCGGAATTGACAAGCGAGGATACTTCTGCGTCTACAGCCCTGGCTGTTTCCTCGCTGAAAGGCGGAGGCATCGTTTCCTGGCTCCAACGGTTCGACTCCACAAAGGACTGGAAGCCGAACTTTTCGCTCATGCCGTATACGCACACCATGTTGCGCGCGATTTCGGTGGTTTGCTGGATATCCTGGCTCGCACCGGTGGAAATATCGCCTGTGAGCATTTCTTCGGCTATGCGTCCGCCGCAGCAAACGACCATTTCATCGAGGAAGTAGCTCTTGGTGCGGCCAAGGACGTCCTTTTCGGGGAGGGCCATCGTTGCGCCGAGCGCCCTGCCGCGCGGAATAATCGTGACCTTGTGGAGAGGGTCGGCATTGGTCATGAGGAGTTGCAGAAGCGCGTGCCCGGCTTCGTGCCAAGCTGTCCTTTCGCGGTCCTTGGGCGAGTATCCCGCCGATTTGCGCTCTCTTCCCCAAAGCACCTTGTCGCGAGCTTCTTCGAGAGTCGCCATGTCCACGGCATCGAGTTTCTTTCTGACAGCCATGAGCGCGGCTTCGTTGAGGAGATTGGCAAGGTCCGCCCCGCTGAAGCCGGGCGTGCCGCGTGCCACGCGCTTCAAGTCGGCGTCGGGACCGAACTTGATCTTCTTGCCGTGCAGCGCGAGTATCTCTTCGCGCCCCTTGAGGGTGGGAAGATCTATCATTACCTGCCTGTCGAAGCGCCCGGGCCTGAGCAGAGCCGAATCAAGCGTGTCTGGACGGTTCGTGGCGGCAATCACAATCACGCCTTCGTTGGCGTCGAAGCCGTCCATTTCCACGAGCATCGTGTTCAGGGTCTGTTCATAGGCGTGGCTGGAGCCGAGGGCGCCTGCGCCGGAACGCTTCATGCCGATGGAGTCTATTTCGTCGATGAAGATTATGCAAGGGGCTTGCTTCTTAGCCTCCGCGAACATGTCGCGCATGCGGCTTGCGCCCACGCCCACGAACATTTCCTCGAAGTCGGAACCGCTGATCGAAAAGAACGGCACTTTGGCTTCGCCGGCGATGGCTCTTGCGAGCAAAGTCTTTCCCGTGCCGGGCGGCCCTACGAGAAGCACGCCTTTCGGAATCCTGCCGCCGAGCTTGCGGAATGCGTCGGGACTCTTGAGGAACTCGACTATTTCCTGCACCTCTTCTTTCGCCTCGTCGATGCCGGCGACGTCGTTGAACGTGGTGCGCTTCTTGTCTTCGCGCCCTGTGAGGAGTTTGGCGCGCGACTTTCCGAAACCGAAAGGCCCGCCGTCTCCACCCATCTTGCGCGAGAAGAACCACCAGAAGAGCGCCATGAATGCGACAAAGAAGATCAGCTGCATCATGAAAGGCGATATCGCGCTCTTGCGCTCTTCCACTTTCACCGCCAGCCCTCTTGTGAAGAGGTCTTCCATCAAGGTTTCGTTTTCGCCGGGGACGAGCTTCACGCGATAGTCAATGGTGACGGGTGCACCATTTTGCGCGAGCTTGTCTTTGAGCTCCATTTTGCCTTTGAGACTAGTCTCCCCGTCCTCGCGGTCGATAAAGCGGATGATGGGCTCCACGATGCGTCCGTCTTCCAAGGCCTTGTAGAACTCGAGCTGCGTCAACTCCCTTACCTGCGGCATGTTTGGGTTCATGCGATAAAGCGAAAGGAAGGTCAGCGCGACGAGGGCGATGAGCAGCCAAGACCTGGTCTTTGGATTAGCGTTCTTTTTCTTTCTCATGACAGTGCACATATTATACCATATTCCCCGCACTTGCGCCAGTGCGGCGCTCATGCGCGAGGAGCGTTGCTGCTGGGGTTGTCACACCGGGGCGCGGCGGAATTCGACGCGGCGGAGGAAGCGTATCTGGAGATAGGTGAAGCCTATCAGGGCGATGCCGAGAAACCAGGCCATGGTGGTCGCCGTGGAGAAGCGCAGGTTGTTGTAGGCTTCCTTCCAGATTTGCAGCGAGAGGACCTGGGTGGCGTCGCCGGGTCCGCCAAACGTCAAAAGGAATATTCCGCCCATTCCCTGGAAGGCGGCGATAAAGGCACCTACGAAGTTGATTACCATGAGAGGAGCGAGTTGCGGCAGTGTGACATGGCGAAGGCGCGCTAGAAATCCGGCGCCGTCGATGGCGGCCGCTTCGTAATAATCCTGCGGAAGCGACGAAAGTGCGGCTATGTAGATAAGCGAAGAAATGCCCGCCCCGGCCCAGACTCCGGGAAGAATGCAGCACACCATCGCCCAGGCGGGGTCTAGAAGCCAAGAGTGGCGGGCAATGCCTAATGTCGCCAAAACGCGATTCAGCATGCCGTTTTCGGTAGGGTCGAACATCAACTTCCAGAGAAGCGTGACCACCAATGCCGATGTAAGGTGCGGCAGGAAGTAGAGAAAACGGTAGAAAACCTTGCCTCGCGGTATTTCGCAGAGCATTATAGCGAGCACGACCGGCGTTACGAAGCCGAGTATCAGAGTGATGGCGACATATTCCAGAGTGCGGCCCCACGCAGCCCAAAAGCCGGGATCTGTTGCGACGCGTATGAAGTTGTCCAGCCCTGCGAAGCCGGGTTCTCCTACGATATGGTAGTCCTGAAACGCCATAATCGCTCCTTTGACAAGAGGATAATAGCTCCATACAAGCACCGAGGCAATGGCGGGGAGGAGGAAAAGCCAGGCTGCGATATTGCGGCGGAAACTCTCTTTCCCGTCCGGCAGCGATGCGATATGCCGTTTGGCGGGGACGTCTTTTTGCGCGCGCCGGACGATAAAGACGCAAACGAAAGCGCAGGCAATCAAGGCTCCGAGGATGATGCGGGCGTATGGACGTGCCTTTTCGATGCCTGATTTGTCGGAATCGAACATCAAGCCCCGGTTGGCATCGGCGGTAATCGATGAAAGCGCGGCGCGGCAATCCATGGCCGGACCTGAGTCGGAGAGGAGGATGCCGAGGAAACGGCGTTGGATTATATCGCTCGCCGCCTGCCAGAATCCCACCCACGGCTCGGTGACTGCCGCGATGTCACCGGTTTCGAGGTCGCGGTACATTTCACGGATGCCGGCAGGCACGGTGGCGAGGGCGTTTTCGAATCCGAGGCGTTCCAAATCGGCCGGACGGCACCACATGGCTCTGTCTTCTTCGACGTTTCGCCGCACGTCATCGTCTGCGAGTTCCGGCGAAGCAAGGGCTTTCAGGCATTCCCAGGCGGCGTCGCGCGACTCTTTCGGGCGATGCGAGAGCGATTCGCTCATCGCGTAGAAGTGTCTGTGGGCCTGCAAAACGCGTTTTCCTCCCTCGTCGCGGGCGGGGAATGGCATTATGCCGATGAGTTCGGAAGGGAAATTCAAGGTTTCGGTCAAGCGGCGGACGAGGTCTTCGCCGCCGAAGACGGCGGCTATTTCGCCATTGGCGAATAGCGAGCCTACTTCGTCGGCGACAGAAAGTGTGGGAAGTGCGCGCACAGAACCATCTTTCACCAGGGATTGAAGATATTCGGCGGCTGCTATGCATTCCGGAGAATCGAAATCCGCCTCGTATTCGCCATTCCCCTTATCCTTTATAATGTCGCCGCCTGCCGATTGCACCCATGGGAGAAAGCCCCACGGACGGTTCTCTATCGCAAAAGCGCGCCGCCCCGGCACGGTGAGCTTGCGGCACCATGCGGAAAAGCCGTTCCAGGTGCGCGGAGGCTTTTCCGGGTCGAAACCGGCCTGCCGCACGAAGTCCTTGCGGTAGATGATTCCATAATATGCAGTGCCTGGCGTCGGGAGCGCCCAGACGTGTCCATCGAAAGCCCGCACCCTGTCCCACAAATCGGCGCTTCGGGAGATGCGATCGTACTCGCCGGAATCAAGCCATTCGTCCAATGGGTGGACGAATCCCTGGGAGACGTCGTGCCGGAGGATATGGAACCAAGCCTTGTAGATGTCGGGCGCGTTGCCGCCCGCCAGTGCAAGCATGAATGTGGCGCGGCCGCCGGCACCCGGCAGCACGAGCGAACCCCATTTCGCCGGTTCTATTTCCGGATGCCGCTTTACGAGGTCGAGGATGCGCCGTGTGGCGGGCTCTTCCGGGCGGTCGGGGTCGTAGGAAAACAAAAACGAAACGCGTTCCACGGCGCATGCGGCGGAAGCGCACGCGAGGAACGCGATAGTCGCAAACAATCTCACCGCGTTTTCCCGGGTCAGTCCAGGACGTCGGTGACAAGGCCGCGGGCTACTTTCTGCGCGACGGCCCGGTTGGTGAGCGCTTGAAGGACGACCAGTGCGAAAAGCATGGATGCCCCCGGCGCTTGCCCGGTGATGACGTTGCCGTCCGCCACTGCAGGCACCCCGGCACTCTTGCGGTCGAGGTCCATTACGCAGGTCGGATAGCACGTCACATGCTGGTCGGGGTCGAGGACTCCTGCCTCTACAAGGACGAGAGGGGCTGCGCAGATTGCGCAAATGAGCCGTCCTTCTTCCTTTTGGCGCCGGAGGGCTTCAATCACGGCTTCGCTGTGGCGGAGGTTTTCCGTGCCTTCGCCGCCGCCGGGCAGGACGATGGCTTCGAAATCGTCGTCTTCGACATCGTCAAAGACGACGTCCGCCTCTGTCTTGATGCCGTGCGCGCCACGAACGCCAAGGGATGACGATATCGAAGCGGATATCGCCTCCACGCCGCCGCGACGGAGCACGTCGATTGTCGTGAAGGCTTCGATTTCCTCGAAGCCGTCTGCCAAGAGCACCAATGCTTTAGCCATTTTCCTCCTCCGTTTTTCCGCCGTCAAACCCGTTTGGCCGTCCGGGGCTTTATTCGGCTACATTCTTCGCGACATTGCACTTCATCTTGCGCCCGAGAATTTCCTTCTCGCTCAGCACCGCGATTGCGGCCTTCACTTCATCCTCGTTGGGCATGTGCACAAAGCCGAAACCCTTCGACTTGCCGTTGTAGCGGTTGCAGATGATGCGCGCGGAGTTCACCTTGCCGAACGCCTCGAACTCCTGGCGGAGCCTATCCTCGGTGAGGTCGTAGCTGAGGTTCCCGACATAGATTTCGATCGAACCGTCGGCCGGGGCGGGATGGTGCTTCATTGGACGGGGCGAGGACTCCTTGCGGAATCTATCCTTCTTGGCGCAATTGCTTGCGCATTTGCCGCGGCGGCAAAGCCAGGTGACAATGAATTGCGTAATGGCGCCAAGGGCGAACGAGCCAATCGCCACGAGCCAAAGCGTTGCGCAGGTCTCGTCCTGGCAGCATAATGTATTCGGATCCATGTTTCTCTTTTCTCTTTTTGTTAATGTTATTGGTTGCGGTAGTCGCCGAGCGATTTCATTCTGCTCGGATGACGGAGTTTGCGCAGCGCCTTTGCTTCAATCTGGCGAATTCGTTCGCGCGTTACGTTGAAGAGCCTTCCGACTTCTTCCAGCGTGCGCGTGTATCCATCCGAAAGACCGTAGCGGAAATCGATTACCTGGCGCTCCCTGTCGGTAAGCGTCTCGAGAATCTCCCGCAACCTGTCTTTCAGAAGGTGTCCCTCGGTTACTTCGAAGGGGTTTTCGCTTGTGGAGTCGGGGATGAAGTCGCCGTAATGAGCGTCATCGTTGTCGCCGACCTTGGATTGCAGCGAAATGGGCTGCTGTGCCATGCGTTTGACGGCCCTGACCTGATCCGGAGGCATTTCCATTTCGTCGGAAAGTTCCTTCTCGGTAGGCTCGCGGCCAAGTCTCTGTATGAGCTTTTTCTGCACACGCATGAGCTTGTTGATGGTCTCGATCATATGCACGGGGATGCGAATGGTCCTGGCTTGATCCGCTATTGCACGGGTGGCGGCCTGGCGAATCCACCAAGTGGCATAGGTCGAGAACTTGTATCCGCGCTGGTACTCGAACTTTTCCACGGCCTTCATGAGGCCTGTGTTGCCCTCCTGTATGAGGTCAAGGAACGAGAGCCCGCGGTTCATGTACTTCTTTACGATGGAGATGACCAGCCTGAGGTTCGCCTCCACCATCTTGGTGCGGGCCGTCTGCCCGGCCTTGAGCACCTTGCGCATCTCGGAGAAGGTCGACATGAACTCCTCCGGAGGCATCCCGAACAATGCTTCCAGCTTGGCCATCTTCACTTTGAGCGCGGCAAGTTCCATGTCGCGTTTCTTCGAGGGTTTGTCCTGCTGGAGCTTTGCGTTGCGCGCTACCATTGAGCGGTAGGGCAGATATATGCGCTCGTCCGCATCCGCGCAAAGTGTTTCGAGCACCTTCTGTTTGAAGGAAAGGTCGTCGAAGCACTTGCGGACCGCGGCGCGCGCGTTGGAAAGCTGTTTTTCGGCGCCACGCACTGCGGCAGGCGTGGCTTTTTCGTCCGCGATGGTGGAGAGATATTTCGTGCTCGCCTCGTAAAGGCGTTTCTCCACGTCCTTTATCTCTTTTCTCAGCCCGGGTATGAGCGCCATGTAGGCATCGCGTTTTTCGTCGAACTTGTCGGTGACGATCCTGTCGAACCTCTCGCCCTGGCCTTCAAGCTTGTCGAGAAGCCTCGAATACATAGGAGGCGCGAACAGGAAACGGTTGAAGTAGTCGCGCGTCTTCTGCTCGGACGTCTCGATCGTCCTGCAAATCGAAATCTCTTCGTCCTTGGTGAGAAGCTGCACCTGCCCCATCTGATGGAGATACATGCGGATGGGATCCTCGATCATCTCTTGGGCGCGGGCTTTGGCGTCCATCGTCTTTTCGGCCTTGGAGTCAAGCCAGCGCTTGACGTCGTCTTCGCGCAGCACCTGCACGCCGAGGGCCTCGAGAATCTTCAGATAGCGTTCCGACTGGATTTCGTCGACGATATTCTGCGGCAGCACCTGGTTGAGTTCTTCGTATGTGATATAGCCGCCGTTGGCGTCGCTGCGGCGTTTCACGTCGTTGAGAACTTCATTGAGTTCCTTCTCGCGCAGAATGGAGATGCCTTCCATGGAAGGAAGGACGTCAAGATCGTCATCCACCTGTTGAGGGGCCATTTCTGCGGGAAGCGGAGGAGGGAGGTCGTCGCCTTCCAGATCTTCGTTTTCTGCGTTTTCGGCCTTATGGACTTCTGCGACGAGCTTTTCGTCGTCCATCACGCTTGCAAGGTCGCCATCCACATCTGGTGGCGGCATATCGTCATCCTCCGAGTCGGCATCGAATTCGTCCGCCAATTCGTCCATTGCGGCTTCGAGCTCGCTGTCGGAAATAGGCTCTTCCGGCAATTCTTCCTCGGGCACAACATCAGCGCGAGAGGCCTTTCTGCCTCTCTTCGACGCCTTTGCAGGCTTTGTCGCAACAGTTTTCTTCTTCTTTTGCGATTCCTTTGGCTTCGCCATAATCCTCCAGTATACAATACGCCCACTTGCACCTTGTCAAGCGTTGAAGGATAGTATAGCATATTTCGCTGGTGCGTGCAAGTGGGGCAAAAAAGGAGGAGGAATTATAGAAACCGGGGGGGGGGTTGCCACGGGCGCAGAAAAAGTGTATAATACACGTATCATGAAAAATCTAGCAACGATTTGGAACGGAATATTCAAGAACAACCCCATCTTCAGGTTGGTGCTCGGGCTTTGCCCCACGCTGGCAGTGACTACCAGTTTGGAGAACGCGCTTGGAATGGGCATGGCGGCCACGTTCGTGCTTGTCTGCTCGAATGCACTTGTCTCTGCGCTGAGAAAAGTGATACCAGGTGCCGTGCATATTCCTTGCTATATAGTCATCATCGCGACGTTCGTCACGGCAATTGATTTGCTGATGCAGGCGTTTTTGCCAGATCTCTCGGCGAGTCTCGGCATCTTCATTCCTCTTATCGTCGTAAACTGCATCATTCTCGGCAGGGCGGAGGCGTTTGCGAGCAGGAACGGGGTGGTCGCTTCGATTTGCGACGGCATCGGTTCGGGAATCGGGTTCACGCTGGCGCTGAGCCTTATCGCCATGGTGCGCGAAGTGGTGGGTGCGGGTTCCATCACGGTGTGGGGCGACATTGCAATCAAGGGCATCAATCCCGGTCCCGTGACGCTGGCGATTCTGCCGGCGGGCGGATTCATCACGCTCGGGCTTCTTCTCGCGGCCATCAACCGCATAGGTGAATGGAATGCGCGCAGGCATGGTGCGCCTGCCCCCTTGCCCGTGAATCTCGACTGCAGGCATTGCACGGTCTGCCCCAACGGGAAGTAGCAGGCGCATGAAGTGCCCCAGGTGCTCGGGAGACGATGACAGGGTCTCCGATACTCGCGAGGTCAACGGCGGCCTTGCGATACGGCGCCGCAGGGTCTGCAACCGGTGCGGGTTCCGGTTCTCGACCTACGAAGAGATAAATCCCGACGGGGTGGTGGTGGTCAAACGAGATGGCACGCGCCAGCCGTTCGACAGAAAGAAGCTCGAACAGGCGGTGAAGCGCGCGTGCGGGAAGCGTCCAATTCCTTCCGAACGCTTGAGGGAGTTGCTTGACAGGGTGGTAGGCGAGTTGAAGCAAGGGGAGGTGGCAAGCGACAAGGTCGCAGAGCTCATAATGAAGGAGCTCTACAAGACAGATGTGGTGGCGTACATCCGTTTTGCAAGTGTGTACAGGAAGTTCACCGACGTCGAGCAGTTCCTCGCCGTCATATCGGAGGTATCGGAGAAATGACCGACTTTCATAGATCGCCGATTCGCATCGCGCTCCTTGGCCTTGGCCGCTCCATGTTCTCTGAACATTATCCGCTTCTCAAGGAACATCCGTCGCTTTTCAAAATCGTGGCGGCCTGCGACCTCGTAAAGGAACGCAGAGACTTGATTGCGGCCGATTTCCCGGATTGCCGCATGTACAGGCAATACCAGGACATGCTGGACGAGCCAGATATAGAACTCGTCCTCGTTTCCACATGCACCGTAGACCATGTCGCGCATGCGATGAAGTGCCTGGAGAGGGGTTTCTGGACTCTTGTGGAGCCGCCGCTTGCGCTCAATGTGGAGGATATGAACTTTCTGCGCGGTGCTTCGGCCAAGGCAAAGAACAGACTTTTGCCGCTTCAGCGTTCGATTCTGGCACCGGACTTCCTCCTTGCCAAAGAGGCGATTGCGGATGCTCGCCTCGGCGAACTCTACGAGGTGCGGGTGCGCAAAGAGGATTTTATCAGGCGCGACGATTGGCAGAGCGTGAAACGTCTGGGTGGTGGTGCGGCCTACTACGCGCTCACCGACATGATGATTCAGGTGTTGAAGCTTCTCCCCGGGCCTCCCATACAGATGTGGAGCGAACTCAAACGCATCGCCTCGCTGGGAGACGCCGAGGACTATGTGCACATATGCCTCAAAACCCGCACCCAGGTTTCGGCAGATGTCGAGTTCAACGGCGGGGCCATCGCATCCAATTGCCAGCCGTCGTTCGTGATACGCGGCGTGCGGGGACAGTTTTCGGTGATGCCGGGCGAATCGAAGGGGGAGCTTTCCATAATCGATCCAGGAATGGTGTTCCCGAGGAGGCGCTCGAGCGTCCGCACTCCGCCTCTTGAAGATATGCACGAGAAAATCCCCGTGACGCGTATAGCTCTGTCGCTCCCGGCTGGCACGCCGACGGGCTTTAGCGCATTCTGGAGATGCGTGTACGATACTGTGCGCACGGCGAAGCCGTTCCCTGTCACGGTGGAAGAGGCTATGGAGGCACTCAAGTTCTCGCATCTCGCGAAAAAGACAAGCCCATTCGGAAAGTGAACATGAAAAAACGCGACTCCCAGCAAATGACACAGAGCCTCGAGGATTATCTCGAGTCCATCTATATCCTTATTAAAGAAGGGCACGACGCATGCGTGCGCGACGTGGCCAAACACCTTGACGTCAAGATGCCGAGCGTCGTAAAGGCGCTGCACGAGCTGAAAAAACTCTCGCTGGTCGAGCAGGAGCCATACGGCCCGATCGCTCTCACCGCGAAGGGGGAGCGCGTGGCGGGGATGGTCCTGAACCGCCATACGCTTCTGAGGAAGTTCCTCATGAAGCTCGGCGTGAGCCGCAAGACGGCCGACAAGGACGCATGTCTTATGGAGCATATCCTCTCCGCCGAGACGTTGGACAGGATTCGTTCTTTCACCGAAGATGGCGCCGTGGAATGAACTTGGCGCCGCACAAGCAGCAAAGTAAAGCAAAATCAAGGAGGAAGGTAAGATAAATGAAGAGTCAGATCAATCTAATGCGTCAACTTCAGGAGCTCGTGCTTATCCGCGATGAACACCACCAGACCGGAGACGGCAGCCATCTGGACGCGCTGAACGATTCCATCGACGCGCTGCGCGACAAGCTTGAGCCGCAGGTCGCCGGCATATACGACAGGCTCTACAAGAAGAGCCATATCGTGATTGCGGCCATGGCAAAGGGGTGCTGTTCCGTGTGCGGCATGCAGGTGCCGATCGCCCAGGCGCAGCAGGTGCGGCTCGCGCAGCATCTTGTGACCTGCTCTAGCTGCGGCAGGATACTTTTCGCGACGGAGGAGGACGCCCCCAAAAACATTGCCGAACAGCCAGACCGCGACGACGTCCGCACCGGCGTTTCGCGTTTCAGCGCCGAGGAGCTCATGATTCCCGACCTCAAAGCGACGACTCGCGAGGGAGCCATTGAAGAACTGGCTTTGGCCATGGAGCGCGGAGAGTTCATTTCCAACGCCGAATCACTCGTCCAGAATGCGATGGAGAGGGAGAGAATCCTTTCCACGGCGATGGATTCCGGTTTTGCTTTCCCGCATGTCCGCGGCGTGGAAGGCGGCGCGCTCACATTCGCCATGGGCGTGAGCCCCAAGGGGATAGATTGGGATGGCGTGAAGGTGCATGTAGTCTTCCTCAGCGCCATACCGGTAGCCGTTTCGGCTTTCTATTTGAGGCTGCTTGCCGATCTCATGGCTGCGTTCCGCAAGAAGGATTCGCTCGCCGCCGTATTGGCGTGCAAGACCTCGCAGGAACTCTGGAAGGCGCTCGTCAAAGCGACGCGTTCGTTCGTAAAGTGAAACCGCTCCTGCGCAAAGCTTTCCGAATCGCGGCTTTCGCGTTCGTTTCGGCGGCGGTTGCCGTTGCCGCCGGAGCGGACGGACAGTTTTCGCACCGTCGCTCGCCCTATGTGGGCGCGATAGCCATAGAGGCTTCGTCGGGAAGGGTGCTTTTCGCGGATAATGCCGACAGGGAGTGCTATCCGGCGTCTTGCACCAAACTCATGACCGCCCGGCTTCTTCTGAAGGAGGTTTCTTCCGGCAGAATGAGGATGGATTCGAGGATCGAGCAGTCCAGGCGTTCTGCGCTTGAACAGCCCTCGCGCATCGGGCTGCTGCCGGGCGAGACCATCAGCGTGGACGACGCCCTGAAGGCTCTGATGCTGAAGAGCGCCAACGATATTGCAGTGGCGATTGCCGAGCGTATCGGAGGGAGCGTGGAGAAGTTCGTGGAGATGATGAACGCCGAGGCTCGCGCACTTGGCATGCGCAATACCACGTTCGCCTCCCCAAACGGACTTCCGCCACCACCGCGTTCAGGGCGTGGGTTTGACCGTTCCACCGCCTCCGACCTTGCGCGTCTCGGTGCCGCCATCGTAGCCGAGCAGCCGGAGCTCTTGGAGTATACAAAGCTCGTCTCGGCGCATGTTCCGGGCGCCAAAGGCGTGAGCGTGCCCATCCAGAACCACAACAACTTCCTCTGGAAGAAAAACGTGAAAATGCCTGAAGTGGACGGACTCAAGACCGGCTACATCGATGCAGGGGGCTCTTCAATCGTGCTTACGGCCCGCCGCGGCGGCAAACGCGCCATAGTCGCGGTCGTGGGTTCCGCTTCCGCAAAAGAGCGGGAAGCGGCGGCGGGACGCATGATGGACGATGCGCTCAATGCGATTTCGTGGTAGAGCAAACTTGCCCGGTTGCCTTTTGGACGCAAAAATAGTATAATATCCACCGTGAAAAAAGCCAAAGCAAAAATCAAATACCGCCGCATCCTCCTGAAGCTCTCCGGAGAAGTGCTGGGCAACAAGTCCACCGGTGAATGCATCGACCCGGAAAACCTCGCTTTCATGGCCGAAAGAGTGAAGAAGATTCATTCGCTCGGCGTTGAAGTGGGCATCGTCTTGGGGGGTGGCAACATCTTCCGCGGCCTTGCGGGCGCCGGGAAAGGCGTGAACCGCGTGACCGGCGACTCCATGGGGATGCTCGCCACCATCATCAACGGCCTTGCCATGATGAACGCGCTCGAATCCATAGGCGTGGAAACACGTGTGATGACGGCGATAGAGATTGCTTCTTTCGCAGAACCTTTCATCCAGCGCAAGGCGCTGAGGCATCTCGAGAAGGGGCGCGTGGTGATTTTTGCAGGCGGCACGGGCAATCCCTATTTCTCCACCGATTCCGCGGCGGCTTTGCGTGCAAGCGAAATCGGCGCCGAGGCCCTGCTCAAGGCGACAAAGGTGGACGGCATCTACACTGCCGACCCGAAGAAGGATCCCACGGCAAAGAAATACGGCTCTCTTCGCTACGAGACCGCACTTGAAAAGCGTCTCAAAGTGATGGATTCCGCCGCTTTCGCCCTCTGCATGGAAAACGAAATCCCGATAGTCGTCTTTGACTTCTTCGATGGCGATGCGCTTGAAAGGGTGGTGCGCGGCGAGGAAGTCGGCACCATCGTGAGCGACAAATAACCGGAAGACATCCTTTATAACCAGAAAAGCCCTACTACAAGGAAAGAGACATGGAAAACGTGAATGACGTGCTTACCGATGCGACCTCGAAGCTCTCCAAGAGTTTCGACGCTCTCAAATCCCAATTCTCCGGTCTGCGCACCGGCAAGGCCAGTCCGGCGATGGTCGATGGCATCAAGGTGGAATACTACGGCTGCCCCACGCCTATCAAGAATCTCGGCACCATTTCCACGCCCGAACCGCGCCAGATCAAGATTACGCCTTTCGACCCCACCGTGCTCGCGGAAATGAACAAGGCCATTCTCGCCGCCAACCTGGGCGTGACGCCCCAGACGGACGGCAAGGTGCTTCGCATCACGGTGCCTGAACTCAACGAACAGCGCCGCAAAGAAATCGTCAAGCTTGCGAAGACCCAGGCCGAGGCGCAGAAGGTCGCCATGCGCAATATTCGCCGCGATGCCAATGATGCCGTCAAGAAGCTTGAGAAGGACAAGAAGATTTCCGAGGACGACATGAAGCAGGGTCTCGACAAGATCCAGAAAGCCACCGACGAGTGGATTGCCAAGATCGATTCCGAGCTCAAGAGCAAGGAAGCGGAAGTGATGGCGGTCTGAGTGCCGTCAGCGGCGAGCGAGGAAAAAGAAGTCAATTTGAAAACCAAGGAGTGGAGCCATGGCAGAAGAAACGAAGAGTCCGATCAGTGCAGTGAAGCCGCCTGTGGCAAGTCCGCTTGGCGTTGCGAAGCCGCCAGCGACATCAAGCACGCTCAAATTGAAGCCCGTGGTGCGCAAGCCTGGAGCGGCAGGCGGTGGCGCCACTGCGCTGGGCGCCGGCATAAAGCTGCCTGTGCGGCCTGTCGTGCGTGCGGCGGAAGAAGTCGAGACCCAGGCAACCGCATTCGTCGCGACGCCGGCTCCTGCCGCAGCCGCGCCCAAGGCGGAGGCGGCGACTTCGCTCGCCCAGCTCAAGAGCGTCACCCAGCGCCTTAAGGATGTCACGCAGGAAATTCCCCAGCAGGCGATACTGCGCAAGACCGGAATTATCGGCGATCAGGCGATGACGGACGCGCAAAAGCAGGCTTCCAAGGCTCGCACTTCGCGTATTTCGCTGTCGGATGCGTTCGGTGTCGCGCCCGTGAAAGAAGATGCGCCGATGAAGACGATCCGCATCAAGCGTCCTGTGGATATAGCCGCTCCTGCGGCGGCGAAGCCGGCTCAGGCGCCTGTCGCCGCAATGCCCGCTCCTGCTGCACCGGAGCCGGAATCCGCGCCTGCGGCCCCTGTCGAGACCTCGGTTACGCAGCGCAAGACGCTCAAGGTTTCGCGTCCCGGCACAGGTCGCCCCACTTCGAAGTTCGGCATTAAGAAGCCCGGCGTCGCGCCGGTTCACAAACCTGCCGAACCTGCGCAGGCGGATGTGGCTGATATCCCGGACATACCGGATATGGATGACGCGCCCACGATGGCGACTGTCGTTGGCATGCCTCCTGCGGAACTGCTCAAGGCTGCGGCGAATCAGGTGCCCGACGTCCCGAAGGGGCTCGCCGCGGTTTCATTGATTGTCCAGATTGCCGCCTGCCTCGTAATGGGTGCGCTCGGCTGGATGCTCTTCCAGAATACAACGGCCACACCGTTCTGACGTGAAAGGGTTCAAGGCGATATTCACTGCCACGCTGCTGGAGATCGCCTGCGATCCTCTCGCATTGTTGATTACGCTCTCTGCGCTCGCGTTATCCACTTTCGCGGGCGCATTGCACTATCATCAATTCGGCGAACCTTCCAGGATGGCGCGCGAGGCGGGAGTTTCCGCGCTTCTCATTCCGGGGCTCGCATTCGCGGTTTTTTCTTCCATCCGGGCAATCCGCCGCGAGATGGAGTCCGGCACCGTGCAAATGGCTCTGGCCCATTCCGTCTCGCGCGCCGGCTTCCTCTTTGCGAAAATGACCGGCGTGCTGGCCGCGTTTTCCATCTTCTTTGCCACCGTCTGGGCGAACTCGCTTGTCGCCGTCAAGGGTTCCGAGCTCGGGGCGCTTGCCGCAAATGGCGATATAGCCCGGGTCTGGGGGCCCAGCCTCGCCCTCGGCGTGGCGGCAATCGCCGTTCCTCCCGTCCTGGGTGCAATCCTCAACCGTTTTGCCTCGCTCAGATTCGTGCGCACGGCAACGTTCCTCGCGCTTTTCATTTCTCTGGCGGGCGTTTTTTACAAATTCGATTCTGCGCTTGCATTGCGCCAGCTTGGGCTTTCCCTTGCCGTATTCCCGCCTGTCATCTTCTTTATAGCGCTTGCAGGTGCTGCCGCGGTTCGCCTCAAGGGCAATTCGGCCTCGGCGCTTTCCTTTGCCGTGATGGCTTTAGCTCTTCCGGTTCTCGGAGCGCACTACCTGCCGGACGCTCTTGAAAACGGCGGCTCCGTGCCCCTTGGGTATCTCTCCCTCTCATTTGCGGCGGCTTTGCCTCTCGCCGCGGCTGCGTTCCTCGCAGGCGTGGGACTTTTCTGCGAAAGGGATTTGACGTGAATGGCATCATAGAACTAAAAGGCGTCTCCAAGACATTCCGCGACTTCTGGCTCCGTCCCACCGTAAAGGCGGTGGACGGACTCGATCTCACCGTGAACGAAGGGGAGATCTTCGGTCTTCTCGGCCCGAACGGCAGCGGTAAATCGACTACAATCAAGATGATACTGGGGCTTTTGCGTCCCGGAGAAGGGGAAGTGCGGCTTTTCGGCCTTCCGCCATCCGATCCCGCCGCCAGGAAACGTCTCGGCTTTCTGCCCGAGTTGAGCTATCTCCATCCGTTCCTCACCGCGCGCGAAACGCTCCTTTATCATGCCGGGCTTTGCGGTCTGGATACCAAGACGGCGCGCTCGCGTGCAAACGAACTTCTCGAAATGACCGAACTCGTCCATGCCGCAGACAGGCAGGTCGGAGGCTTTTCGAAAGGCATGGCCCGCCGTGTGGCGCTTGCTTCTTCCATCATAGGCAAGCCGGGGCTCTTGATATTGGACGAACCGACGTCGGGCCTTGATCCCGTCTCTACGGATGAAGTGAAAACTCTCGTCAAGACGCTTGCCAAAGGCGGCATGACCATTTTGATGACTTCCCATCTTCTCGGCGACGCGCAGGATGTCTGCGACAGGTTTATGATTCTCAACAAGGGAAGATCCGTCGCCGAGGGAAGAGTGGATGCCATCGGCTCTTCGCTTCAGGAGTACTTCCTCTCCAAGATTGGCGAAAGGCGCGACTTCAAGGTGGCGCCGTTCCTTGCTCAATAAAGGAGGCGCGGGGTGAAGTCGTTTCTTGCGATAGTGCTTCTCGAGTTGCGCCGTCTCTGGCGTTCGCGCTCCATACTCGTATTGCTTGCCGCTTGCGTAGGGTGGATGCTCGCCATGCCGCATCTCGTGAAAAGCGACGGCACGGTCGAAGGCGCCCGCCAGATCTATGTGCATTTTTCTCTGGGGGGAGCGTTCGCCTTGACGTGCATAGCGCTCGCATCCTCCGGCGCATCGGTTCTTTCCCGCGAACGCGAAATGCGCACGCTTTCGCTTGCGCTGACCCGGCCCGTGAAGCGTTTCACGCTTGTTTTCGCACGCATAGCCGCGCTTGTCGCATCCGGTGCGGCGGTCCTGGCCGTATGCGCTCTCGTTCTCTTCTTCAACGAACGCGATGCCGGGCCTTGCGCACATGTCCTCCATCCCGAGATGGAAAGTCTGGCCGAAGAGGCGAAGAGGATGTATGACTACTATATGGCGGATCCCGAGACCCCGCCGGAGATAAAGAAAGCGAAGAAATCCGTCGTCATGCGCATTCTGAGGCAAGGCGCTCTCGACCACTATCAGTCCATCGGCACGAACGATACGGCAGTATGGCGGTTTGACTCTTCCGCGCTCGCTCCGGGCGCTCCTCTCGCCGTGCGTCTCAGGTTCACGAACGACTTCGATATGCGCGAGGATGTGCGAGGCGACTTCTCGTTCGGTCCCTGGCGGGGCGCCATAAGCAACATTACCCAGGCTATCGTGCGCGTTCCGCTGCATCATGAAGAAGGCGGGAACCCCGCGGCCGGGGCAAAACCCAAGGACGAACTCGTCTTTACGAACAATGGTGCCACTTCGCTCATGCTGCGTCCCCGCAAGGACATCGTGCTTCTCGCGGGCGCCGATTCTTTCGGGTCCAACCTCTTCAGAGCATGGCTTGAACTCGTCTCCATGCTTGCTTCTCTCGTCGCATTCGCGGTCTTTCTCGGTTCCGGGCTCGGGCGCTCGGTAGCCGTGTTTACCTGCGTGGCGTTCATGTTCGTGGCAGTGGTCTCGGGCGATGTTATTGAACAATATCCCGACCAGTTCGAAACCGATCGCGTGGACAGGATCGGCCTTGCGATTACCAGAGCCGTGGAATTCGCCTCCCGTCCCGTGAACTCCCTCCGTCCCTTGTCCGCCCTCAGCTCCGGCGAATGCGTGGAAAAGGAAGAAGCCGCGTTGGTGGTGGCGATGGACGCCGTTCTCATCCCCGTCGTTTTCGCCTTTCTTGCAGCCTTCATCCTCTCCCGCAAGGAGGATTGAGTTGCGGTTCCGGCACCCGCTTGCGGCCGCCAAAGTCCGGCGAAGCCTCGCCACGCGGCATTGCACGAGCAGGGGGAATATGGTATAATAAGCGGCACAATTCCGGGAATGCACCCGGGGAAAAGGAGCTAACATGTCCAAGACCATCATCAAGAACGCACACGTCATCTCGCCCGGCATCGATATCGAAGGGGCGACGGTTCTCATCGAAGGCGACAAGATTAAATCCGTTTCGAAAAAGGCGCTTTCCGAAAAAGGCGTCGATACGGTAGTGGACGTGCGCGGCAAATACTTGATGCCCGGCTTCATCGATGTGCATACCCACGGTGCGCTTACATACGATTTCTGCGATAGCGATCCGAAGGCGATATACGAACTTGCCAGGGGCAAGCTTGAAGAGGGCGTGACCACGTTCCTTCCTACCACTCTCACCGTGTCGCACGAAGAACTCGCCCAGGCCGCACGCAATCTCAAGGCGTATGCCGAAGACGGCATGAAGTATGCGAAGACGCCCGGCATCCATCTTGAAGGGCCTTTCATCAACGTGAAGTGCTGCGGTGCGCAGAATCCGAAGTTCGTGCGCAAGCCGGAGGTGAAGGAAGTAAAGGAAATCGCCAAGATATACCCGGTGAAGCTCATTTCCTACGCCGTTGAAACCGAAGGCGGGGCAAAGTTCGCCAAAGACTGCCTGAAGATCGGGGTCGTCCCGAGCTGCGGCCACACCGGCGCCAAACTCAAAGACCTGATGGGGGCCTACAAGAACGGCCTGAGGCACATGACGCACTTCTGCAACCAGATGACGCCTCTCCACCACCGCGAAATCGGCATGGTCGGCGCAGGTTTCCTCATCGAGGATCTCAATACCGAGGTCATTTGCGACAAGATCCACCTCTGCCCCGACATGCTCAAACTCATTTTCACGCGTCGCAGCCTCGCGCATATCCAGATGATTACCGACTCCCTGCGCTGCTCGCATTGCAAAGATGGCTATGCGTTCACGATGGGCGGGCTCGAAGTGAAGCTGGAAGGGGGCGAGGCGCGTCTCGTAAAGGGCGGCAACCTCGCAGGTTCGACGCTCTGGATGGGCAACGGACTAAAGAACGTCCATGAAGTGACGGGCATACCGCTCAAGGATCTCGTGCGCACCACATCCTGGAACCAGGCCATAGAGCTTGGCTGGGGCGACGAACTCGGCAAGGTCGAGAAGGGCTTCAAGGCGGATCTCGTGGTCTTGGACAAAAAAACCTGGAAACCTGCCGCAGTCTTCGTTGACGGCGCGCAAAGAATATGATATAATACGCACCGTTTGGCAAAACTGGAGAGATGGCCGAGTGGCTGAAGGCAACGGTTTGCTAAATCGTCGTACGGATCAATTTCCGTACCGAGGGTTCGAATCCCTCTCTCTCCGCCAACTTTGTGCGATGCCCGCCGGGCTAATCCAGAATCTGAGTCAGAAGGAGGAAATATGAATATGCTTGCCGTCGGCGCAGTGCTGGCTGCGATAAACGTAGTCCCAATGCCCGGGAAAGTAACGGAAAAGCCTGGCGAGCTTGCCATTGGCGCAGGCGGTCTCGAGATTGAGTATGCCGAAGATGCCGCGATTCCCGCAGAAGGCTACCGCCTGAGCGTGGGGGCGGATGGCGTGAAAGTGGCCGCGAGCGACGAGGCTGGCAGGTTCTATGCCCGCCAAACCCTCCGCCAGCTCGAAAAGACCCGTTCCGACGGCGCACGATTCCTCCCTTGCGTCGAAATAGAGGATGCGCCCCGCTTCAAATGGCGCGGACTGCACTTCGACGATTGCCGCCACTTCTTCGGCAAAGAAGCGCTCATGAAGACGCTGGACGCCATGGCACTCCACAAACTCAACGTCCTGCACTGGCATCTCACCGAAGACCAGGGCTGGCGCATAGAGATAAAGAAGTATCCGCTCCTCACGCAAATTGGCGCGCGCCGTCCGGGAAGTCCGAAACCGGTCGTGCTCAAGACGCCCGGCTACCAGGGGTGGGAATCCAACAACATCCCATACGGTCCTTTCTTCTATACGCAGGATGACGTGCGCGAGATTGTGGCCTATGCCGCGAAGCGTCACATCATGGTAGTGCCGGAGATAGAACTCCCCGGCCATGCGTTGGCCGCCATCGCCTCCTATCCGGAGCTCGGCTGCACGGGCGAAAAGTTCGAACCGTGGTGGCGTTGGGGCGTGAGCGAACACATCTTCTGCGGAGGCAATGACGCCACCATCAAGTTTCTCGAGGATGTTCTTGATGAAGTATGCGCCCTCTTTCCCGACCCCATCGTGCATATCGGAGGCGACGAAGCGCCCAAGACGGTGTGGAAGACCTGCCCGAAGTGCCAAAAACGCATCTCCGAGCTTGGTCTCAAGGGTGAAGAGGGGTTGCAAGGCTGGATGACAGACCACTTTACGCGCTATCTGGCCGCCAAAGGCAAACGCGCCATCGGCTGGGACGAAATCCTCGACGGCGACCCCGGCAAGGAGACGATTGTGATGTCGTGGCGCGGTCCGGGCGGCGGAATAAAGGCGGCCGCCCGCGGCAATGATGCTGTCATGTGCCCGATCGACCCTTGCTATCTCGATAATCCTCAGGGCCTCGCGGACGACCCGTACGAATACATCAACTACGGCTTTGTGGACGATCTCAAGCGTTGCTACGGATTCAACCCCGTCGCCGGCATACCCGAAGCGGAACAGCACCATATCCTGGGCGGCCAAGGCAACAACTGGACTGAATACACATTCAGCCAAGCCGAATACGAATGGAAGATTTGGCCGAGAATGGGCGCTCTCGCAGAATGTCTCTGGTCAGACCCCGCCCGTAAAGATTGGGATTCTTTCCTGGTCCGCATGGGCGACATGCGTAAGCGACTAATCCGCGAACTGCACATCAATTGCGCCCCCTTGCACAACCCCTAGGGAATATGGTATAATATAAGGCCGTATGGCACCTTTATTCGTACCTAAGGACAGGAAATCGCTATTCCGCCAGTTTCTGGCAGGAATGTACGATGCCGTTATCATTACCGACCCCAACGGACATATCTTGGAATCCAACCCCCGTGCTGAAGAGCACTTCGGCTATCAGCAGGAAGAGACGTTGGATAAGCCCATTTCCATGTTGATTCCCGGGCTTTCCCCCGAAATTGTCCAGCGTATCAGGCGCGGGCTTGATGACGACCGCCATATGATGCTCGATGCAAACGGGCTCAACAAGGACGGCTCGAAGTTTGCTTGCGAGGTTACGGTTTCAGTGATTGACCTGATGGACCCCGGCGATTTGGTCTTTACCGTCCGCAATGTCGAAAAGCGCCGCAATACGATAGAGACTCTGCGCGCCCAGGCCGGAGCATTCTCGATTTCGCCGTGCGCTCTTTTCTCCTGTGCGCCGGATGGGCGTTTCACCAATGTAAACCAATCTTTCCTGGAACTCTTCGGTCTGGAAGACGATGCCGCGGCCAAGACGAAGTTTTTCGTCGATTTCATGTCCGACGAGCCGCTTCCTGCCAATTTCAAGAAGGCGCTTGAAGGCGAAACGACTACGGTCGGAATCGTTGCAGAGGCAGATGAAGGGGAGGACGCGAGCGAAATCGAAATTACGCTTGCACCCAATCGTGTCGGACGCAAGATCAGAGGCGTTGTCGGCAGCGTGCTGAAAGTCTGAGGCATTCCCATGCGCCAGGCACCACGCCATGCAGCGGGCGTAGCCGCCCTAACGGTCGCTAAATCAGACCCTAAGTTTCTTCAAGACTTTCTGTCGGCGAAGTTCAACCTCTCGCGCCGCAGCGCCAAGGCCGTCATCGACGGGCGCAATGTGTGGGTGAACCGCAAATGCGTCTGGATTGCACGCTACAATCTCGATACCGGAGACAAGGTGGAAGTGCCTTCTGCCATTATCAAGGCTGCCGCCGCACAGACGGGGGGCGCCCCTGACCGGAAATCGGGCCGAACCGCAGCTTTGAAGCCGGCAGAGTCCAGGCGTCACATCAGGGTGCTCTGGCAGAACGAAAACTATCTCGTCTGCGATAAACCATCCGGAATGGTCAGTTGCGACGACCCGAAAAGCGTCGAAGCCGCATTGCGGGTGCAAGAAAGCATCCCCACACTCGAGGCCGTGCATAGGCTTGACCGCGATACGACGGGCTGCCTTTTGTTCGCAAAATGCCATGCCGCCCTCGTCGCGGCCATTGAAATCTTCAAAACCCACAAAGTGACGAAGATATATCATGCGATTTCGGCAGGCTCTTTCAAACTGCCGCGTATGCGTATTGATGCTCCCTTGGACGGACAAAACGCCGTGTCGAATGTGGTGCGCGAGGCCGTCTCGGCCGATGCTTCGTTCCTGCGGGTGCGAATCGAAACCGGCCGCACGAATCAGATTCGCCGCCACTTGTCCTCTGTTCGTCATCCGATAGTGGGAGATAGGGTATTTGGCCTAAAATCGGCCCGAGACGCGAGATTTATGGAAATACCGCGCCAGATGCTTCACGCTTCCACCCTTTCTCTCCCAGATCCCATGGCAAAGGGCAAGGAAATAAAAGTGCACGCCCCGCTTCCGGCGGATTTCCGAGCCACCCTCCGCCTCTTCGGCATGGGTAAGTAGCAAAGATGTATGCCCTGAAGAGTCAGCGTGCCGCCGCCGTTGATTTCACGGGCGTAGATTACGCGAGCGGTGTTCCCGGCGTCCGTCTTGAGGGTCGCCGCTGTTCCGGACTCTACGGTTATGTTTGAGACGCAGGCGCCGTCTCTGTTGAGGAGAATTGAAGTTTCGTCGGGCAGAATCGCCACATCATCGCTTTGCGGATAGGTGTTCGTGACTTCCCCTACTGCCTCCCAAGCGCCTTCCGTTAGCCACTTCCCTGTCGAATTGTCTCCAATCCACCTGTAGGTATCCTCGGACGCATTTGCAGTCGCAGACGTCATTGCGCACGCGAGGGCGAGTAGCGTCGAGGCGGCGAGAAGGGTTGGCTTTTGGTGATGTTTCATGGCATATTCCTCCTTTGGTCAAGTTCACGGATATTATAGCATTTGCGGTGTGGCGATTGAAGTCCCACCTTGGTGTGAGAGCGTGGTGTGTGGGGATGATGGGGGAACAGGCGAGACGCCCGTTCCCCCAGTTGCATTATTCCTCTAGTTGTCTCAGAGGATGTGGCCCATCTTGGCTTTTTTCGTTTCCAGATAGCGCCTGTCGTATTCGTTGGGCTTGATGACGATAGGCTCGCGCTTGACGATTTCGATGCCGTAGCCGTCGAGTCCCTTGATTTTGCAAGGGTTGTTCGTCATGAGACGTATGCGTCTTATGCCCATGTCGACCAGCATCTGCGCGCCTTCGCCATAGTCGCGCAAATCGGGCGCGAATCCGAGGGCGACGTTTGCTTCCACGGTGTCAAGCCCCTCTTCTTGTTTGCGATAGGCGTGGAGTTTGTTGGCAAGGCCTATACCGCGCCCCTCCTGGCGCATGTAGAGGATGGCGCCGCGCCCCTCTCGCTCTATCGTCTCCATCGCCTTGTGGAGCTGTGGCCCGCAATCGCATCGTTCGCTGCCGAGTACGTCGCCGGTGAAGCATTCCGAATGCACTCGCACAAGCACGGGTTCGCCATCGGATACATCGCCCTTGATAAGCGCGAGATGCTCCAGCCCTGTGATGCGCGAACGGTACATCCTGAGGCGGAAGTGCCCGTGCGCCGTCGGCAGATCCACGTCTTCCACCGGCTCGACGAGCTTGTCGAAGCGCCTGCGGTAGGCGATGAGGTCGGCAATCGTCATCATCTTCAGGTGGTGTGTGGCGGCAAAGGCGCGGACATCTTCAAGGCGCGCCATGGTGCCGTCGTCCTTCATGATTTCGCAGCAAAGCCCCACTTCCTTAAGGCCGGCAAGGCGGCAAAGGTCTACGGTGGCTTCCGTGTGGCCTGCTCTCTTGAGCACGCCGCCCTCGCGTGCGCGCAGCGGGAACATGTGGCCGGGACGGCGGAAATCTTCGCCTTTGACGCCGTCGCGCACGCATTCGCGCGCCGTGAAGCCGCGTTCCTCCGCGGAAATCCCGGTGGTCGTGCGCACGGAGTCTATGGACACCGTGAAGGCGGTTTGGTGGTTGTCCGTGTTCTGGTTGACCATCTGCGGCAGGTCGAGGCGTTTGCACCATTCGCCTGACATTGGCATGCAGATGAGCCCGCGGGCGTATTTCGCCATAAAGTTCACGTTCTCGGTAGTCGCAAACTGGGCTGCGCAGATGCAGTCTCCTTCGTTTTCGCGGTCTGCATCGTCCGTCACAAGCACTATTTCACCGGCGGCAAGAGCCTTGAGGCATTCTTCTACTGTATTGAAGTCGTTGTCCATGGTTGAAGGATATTATAGCATTTTCCCCGCCGCCTTGCAAAAGCAACGCCCTGCCGCCAGAAATTGCAAACCATGGGAGTCCGTCACGCAGGTTTTTGTCTCACGCAGAGGTGCACATGGCGTTTTGGCTTCGCAACTCCTATGGCGTTCCCCTTGCCAAGCGGGGGCGAAGTGTGGTATAATACCGCCATATCATTCAAGGAAGGCCTAAAATGTTCAACAACAAGGTTTACCATAAAATCGACGCGCTCTCTGGAAGCGTCGCCACGCTCCGTGCGGAGGGTGTGAAATACAATGAAATCGCGGAAGTGGAATCGCGTGCGGGGACTTCGCTCGCCCAGGTAATCAAGCTGGATGGAGACAAGGTGACACTTCAGATTTTCGCAGGCGCGAGAGGCGTGGATACGGCGGCGCATGTGAGATTTCTCGGCGAGACGATGAAGGTGCCGTATTCCGAGGCGCTCTTGGGCCGTGCGTTCACTGGCGCCGGCGTGCCGCGCGACGGGGGTCCGGCCATCGACGAGAACCCTTCGCCTATCGGCCAGCCTTCGGTGAATCCCGCAAAGCGTATCATGCCGCACGAGATGGTGCGCACCAACATCCCGATGATCGACCTCTTCAACTCGCTCGTCAAGTCGCAGAAGCTCCCGATCTTCGCACGCGCCGGCGAACCGTACAATGAACTTCTCGCGCGCATCGCCTTGCAGGCCGATTCGGATGTCATCGTCATTGGCGGCATGGGGCTTAAATATGACGAATACCTGAAGTTCCGCAACACGCTCGACCAGTCCGGCGCGCTGGCGAAGACTGTCATGTTCGTCCACACTGCGGCCGATCCCACCGTGGAATGCATGCTCGTGCCGGATGTTTCGCTGGCCGTGGCCGAGAAGTTCGCCCTTTCCGGCAAAGATGTGCTTGTGCTGCTCACCGACATGACGAGTTTTGCCGATGCGATGAAGGAAATCGCCATTACCATGGAGCAGATTCCCTCCAACCGCGGCTATCCGGGCGACCTTTATTCGCAGCTCGCCTCGCGCTACGAGAAGGCGGTCGATTTCGACGGCGCCGGTTCCATCACCATCCTCGCCGTCACCACGATGCCTGGCGACGACGTCACGCACCCGGTGCCGGACAATACCGGCTACATTACGGAAGGGCAGTTCTATCTGCGCAACGGCCGCATCGAGCCGTTTGGCTCGCTTTCGCGTCTCAAACAGCAGGTGAACAAGAACACCCGCAAGGACCATCGCACCGTGATGGACGCCATGATCAAGTTGTATGCGCAGTACAAGGAGACGGTGGAAAAGCAGTCCATGGGATTCAAGATGTCTGCATGGGATACGAAACTCCTCAAGTATGGCGTGCAGTTCGAGAAGGAGATGATGGATCTTTCCGTCAACATTCCTCTCGAAGAGGCGCTCGATCTTGGCTGGAAGATACTTGCCGAAAACTTCGAGCGCGACGAGGTGGGCATTCCCACCAAGCTCACAAACGAGTTCTGGCCCAAGGCTTGAGACGCGATAGATGAAAACCGCGGAATGGATTGGTTGCGACGGTGTGAATCCTGCGCCTGAACGCGCCATTCCCTGTAAGAGCAAGGCGGCAGTGGCTACCTGAAAATGCGCCAAAGGACTTTTTGAGGAAGACGAAAGATGATAGGTTTCATAGGAGGAGGGAAGATGGCCGAGGGGATAATCTCGGCCATGGAAGACCCCGGCCGGGCGAGCGTGGTGGAACGCGACCCCGAAAGACGCCGCTATCTCGCGAAAAAGTATGGCGTTTGTGTCGCGAAGAGTCTGGAGGATCTTGCCTCGGAGGCGGATATCATCTTCTTAGCGGTGCGTCCGCAGGATGTTGCGGATATTGCCGCAGTGACGAGGGGGCTTTTCGTCAGCCGCCACACGATTGTCTCGATAGTCGCCGGGAAGAAGTTAGGCGAGCTGAGGAAGGTGTTTGGTGAAGATCCTTGCCTGGTGAGGGTGATGCCTAACCTGTGCCTCAGGGCGAAGGCGGGAATGTGCGCGATTTGCGCAGGCGAGGGTGTAAAACGCAAACATTTGGATGCAATCATCGCTATTCTTGGCGGTGCGGGCGAGACAATCGAGCTCGACGAGCGTCATTTCGACGCCGTGACGGCGCTTTCGGGGTCGGGCCCAGCCTATTTTGCCTACATGGAGAAAGCCATGGCCGAAGCGGGCGTCAAGCTGGGGCTGCCTCCGGAAGCGGCGAGACTTCTCGCCGGGCAGACTATGTACGGCACGGCGAAGTTTTTGCGCGAGAGCGGTGTCGATCTTGGCGAGTTCATTTCCGGCGTCGCCACGAAAGGCGGCACGACCGCGGCCGGCTTGGAAGTGCTCGAAAAGAGCGACTTCGGCGATGTCGTCGCAAGCACGCTTGCGGCAGCCGCGAAACGTTCGGAGGAACTTGGATGAATATCGGCATCTTCGGAGGGAGTTTCAATCCCGTCCATTCAGGCCACGTTGGAATTGCCGGGAAGGCGATATCGGAACTCTCGCTCGATAAGCTCTATGTTGTGCCGGCGGCGATGAATCCGTTCAAGGCTCAAGACGGCGAAAAGCCCGGCTCCTTCGATGCGGCGACGCGCCTGTTGCTGCTTCGCGCTGCATTCAACGGCAACGCCAAGGTGACGGTGGACGATCGCGAGCTCAAGAAAGGCGGCATATCCTACGCCGTCGATACCGTCGAAGAAATAGCCGCTGAAAATCCCGGCGCCGCCATAACGTTCATCGTTGGAGAAGATTCCGTCCCCGGCCTTCCTGATTGGAAAGATTACTCTCGCCTCAAGGAGCTTTGCGCGTTCAAGGCATATCCGCGCACGAAAGAATCATCCACGGAAATCCGCCGCAGGATAATGTCAGGCGAGGATCTGGGCGAACTTGTGCCGGAACAGGTGGGGCTTTTCATCAAGCACCGCGTCACGGAAAACCCGGATGCCAAACTGGCCGGTGCCGTTCGTGCGGGGCTTGTCAGGAAAGAAGGGTATTGTCCGTGCCGCCTGCCGAAGCTGCCGGAGTTTTTCTGTCCGTGCGAAGAGTTTCGCTCCCAATTGGCCGATGATGCATTCCACGGTCTTTGCCATTGCCGGCTCTACTTGAAACCATGAGCGAGTTGGCGAAAAAGCCGTTTGTCAGCATCCTGGTGCGCTTTTAATCCTTATTATATATAGTGCAACCCATGGACAATTTCTTCATAGTCGCCAAACAGGTTTGGATACTCTTCGCGCTCATTGGCGCGGGGGCACTTTGCAGAAAGACCCGGCTTGTCGACGAAAACTCGGTGAAGGGAATCGTGAACGTGCTCGTCATAGCCGTCACGCCTTGCCTCATCGTGCAGGTGTTTCAGCGTCCGTTCGAACCTGAAATGCTTCGCCAGCTTGGTCTGTCGTTCCTTGTCGCGATTCTTGCCCATATGACGATAATTGCGTTCTCCGGCCTTCTTGGGCGCAATTCCGGCGAAAAACGCATGCCCGTGGTGCGGCTGGCGATGGTGTTTTCCAATGCGGGGTTCATGGGGATACCGCTTGAACAGGCTATTTTGGGCGATAAAGGCGTATTTTTCGGCATAACATATGTGGCAGTGTTCAATCTCTTCATGTGGAGCTGGGGGTTGAAGACGATGCTGGGGAGCTCGTCAGGACGGGAAGGGCGCCAAGCCGTCATTCGCACGATGATAGTGAATCCCGGCACGGTGGGTCTGGCGACGGGACTTACGCTCTTCCTTTTCTCGATACGTCTGCCTGAAGTAGTGGCAACCCCGGTATCCATGATGGCTTCCATGAACACACCCCTCGCGATGCTTGTCATTGGCTACTACCTCGCCGGTGCGAAACTAGGACCCATCGCCCAAAGCCCCGAGGCGTATCTGGTCGCCTTCGTGCGCCTCGTTGCATATCCGCTTGCGCTTATCGCGTGCCTAATTCCGTTTAGAGGCATCTTCGAGCGCGACATGATGCTGGCGCTTGTCACTGCCGCTTCCGCTCCCGTTGCGGCAATGGTCGCAATGTTTGCCGCGAAATACGGACGCGACGTCGATCTTTCCGTCGGCCTTGTAAGCGGCACCACGCTCCTGAGCATGCTCACCATGCCGGTCATAATCGCTTTGGCCATGAGCCTCATTCCCGCCATTTGACGGGGGATGTCCGTAAAGAACCTGCGACGATGCCTGCTTCTTGCGCCCCTGCCGCCGCAAACGCCGCATCTCCCTATCGGCGCAAATGCGGGTTGTTATCCGAGGCGATAATATGGTAAAATACCCGGCATCCACACCTATTGGAATCCTATGGCATTCACTTTCAAACTACGGCAGGAGCGTCAAGACGGATGTGCAGCCATCCGGTTTGCGTCTCGGCACCGCGATTCTGGAGCACGCAATCATATGAAAATCGGTATGAAGAGATGGTTATTTCTCAGTTTGGCGGCGTTGACTTTTTGCGTCCTGGCCGCGCCTGCGCGCACGAAACCACAGCCGCCGGACAAATGGCAGCTCAAGTTTACCGAAAACTTCAGCGGCAAGGAACTAAACCCAAAGCTGTGGAAGCGCATCGAAGGCAACCCAAACGGCGGCGCGGATTGGCAGAAAAACATCTCTACGCGGGAAGATCTCGTCGAGCTTGCCGGCGATTTTATTATCCTCAAAGGCGTAAAGAACCAAGACCCTGCATCAGATTCGCGCAGGGTTCTTTGCGGCGGAATATCCACCCGCGGCCTCTTTTCCATGAAGTATGGCAAGGTTGAGATTCGAGCGAAGCTTGAAGGGCAAAAGGGCGCATGGCCCGCCATTTGGATGATGCCGGATAAATCGCCAAACGGCTGGCCGAACGACGGCGAGATAGATATCCTCGAACGGCTGAACCATGATGGCTTCGTCTATCAGACCGTTCATTCCGCCTGGACTCAATCAAACCCGCAAGATCCGCCGAAGATGGGCAAAGCCGCCATCAAGCCGGACGCATGGAATACATACGCACTGGAATGGACGCCGGAGAAAATCGTCTGGCGGGTGAACGGCAAGGCCACGCACTCGTATGCCAAAATTGGCGACAGCCGCGAACGCTGGCCGTGGGACGCTCCTTTCTACCTTATTATAGATATGCAGCTGGGCGGCAAATGGGTGGGCGAAGTCGATGAAACCACCCTGCCGGTGGCTATGAAAGTGGATTGGGTGAAGTTTTATTCCCTCGCCCGCGGCAGCAAACGCATCAGCGAATTCGCCCGCCCGGCCTCACGCGCAAATTAACTACCCCAGTGTCCTACCGCCGCACCGTCGCATGGTAGGGCGGGCAGACCCTGCCCGCCGGGATGTCCGCACCGTCGCGTGGTAGGGCGGGCAGACCCCTGCCCGCCGGGATGTCCGTGCCGTCGCTGTGGTAGGGCATCATTACCCGATTACAATCAGTTGTTCAGCCGATTATAATCAGTTGCCAAACCGATTATAATCAGTTGCTCATCCGATTATAATCAGTTTCTCAACCGATTATAATCAGTTTCTCAACCGATTATAATCAGTTGCTCAGCCGATTATAATCGGTTTGCAGGGGGCATTGTAGCATATTCCTTTTGGCGCGGCAAGGGGCTTTTATGTGACAAACAGGTTTGCGCAGTTGAAAAGGATTCCGCCCTGCCCATTTCCCCTGAATTGCCCCCCTTGACGAGAGGGGATATAAATGCTAAAATGTTTGCGTAAACTTGGTAAAAGCCAATTGATGGACGTGGCATGAAAGGTTCTTGTGGGGAGCTGAAGTTTCCTGCAGACTGGAAGTTGCCATGCATTCGACTTTGCGCATTGACCAACATAAAACCTCAAACAAGGAGTAAAGAGAGATGAAACAACGAACTACACGAACATTGCTCCAGACTGTCGCGCTAGCAGGTGCGATGGCCGCGGGCACTACAGCGTTCGGCGACTACGTCTACGAATGGGGCGATAGTGCGTCTGGCAATTGGTCTGATGCGGCCAATTGGAATTGCACAGATACATCGACAAATCCTTGGACTGTCGTAGATCCTGCGGAAGTTCCAGAAGGTGCGGTATTCACCGAAAGGCGAATCCTGACTGACAAGACCGTAAACTTCACTACAGTTGTTGATGAAGGTCTTCCCGTCTTGGTTGCCAACGGAACAAACACTTTCACGGCTTCTGCATCCGAGGTTGAAGGCGTTGTAAACGGCATTGCCAATTCCTCCACCGTGCTGAACGTAGCCGCCCCCTGGTGGTACACCGGCAATTCCGTGTTGGTGCTTGCCAGCGGTAAGTATCAGTTCGGCGCTGTCAACGTCAATGTTGACGGAACTAATGGCGGCACGGCCACTCTCACGCTCAATGGCGGCACGCTCTCCACGACCTCCGTCACCGGCACGGGCACGCTCGCAGTCGGCGAGAACGGCGGCACCTTCGACAACGCCGAAGCGGCCACAATCGCCACCGCCATCACTGGCTCTGGCACGTTGACCAAGACCGGCACTGGCACGCTCACCATCACTGGCAGCATCTCCGCCTTCATGGGCAAGATTGCCGTCGCGGCTGAAGCTGGCTCCGTCATCGTCGGCGACGTCACCATTGCCGCAGGCGAGGAAGTCCAGTTCGGCGTTTATACCTGGACTGGCGCAGGCACGGCTGTCGAGCCCGAAGAAGAGGGCGGCGAAACCACCTACACCGACACCGACCTCTGGTCGAACGTCAACAACTGGCTCGTCAACGGCTCTATCCCCGCCACTCTGCCTGCCGATGACTCTGTAGTTTTGTTCCCTGCGGGCGATGACGTTACGGTCACGGTCACGGAAACAGGCGCACACACGGGCAAGATGACAATTGAGCGCAATGTGACGCTTGTAGCAAAAAATGTTGCTGGCAGCAGAGACCTTTATCTCAATAGAATCAGCGGTACTGGCAAGTTGACTCTTCAGGGAGCCAGCAGTTCTCGCTATCTGCGCTTAGCATTAGGCGGAGATTATGTGATTGATACAGATCTTGAAGTCAAGAGCTACATTTATCTCTCCAATGGCAGCGCCAAAACGCTTGTCATCAATGGTGCGCTCAGCGGCAACGGCACAATTAGCTGCAATGGCAACAATGATGCTGGCATCGCGTTCTACGGTGACACGTCCGCATTCAGCGGCTCCTACACGGGCGGTATGCGCAACAACGGCAACCGCGACAACACGAAGTTCCGTGGCAACGCGCGCGGCAGCGCACTCGCCAGCTGGCACTTCTGCGGCTATGGCAACACACTCGCCACTCCTTTTGAAGTCGATGGCGTCACTTACCAGTTCGGCTCGCTTAATACTTATGCTGGCGAGTATAAGCGTCTGACGCTCGCGGGGCGCACTTCGACGACCATCGAAGTCGGCGCGAAGGGCGATTCCAACGTTGGCGGCACGCTCAGCAACAACGGCAACACTCTTCGTCAGGTCGGTGACAGCACGACGCTTAATCTTACGCTCACGGAAAACTACGGCACTGTCGAGGCAAAAGCCGGCACAGTCGTCATCTACGGCACTGTTGCTCCTGCCGCAGCCAAGTTCGCTGGCACTGGCGCGAAAATCAAAATTGCGCGTTCCAAGACGACCACGACAGTAGTTACGCCTGCGGTGGCCGACGGCCCTGAAACCGAAGAAGATGAGACGGTGGAAGAAGTCACGGAGACCACTACTACGACCTACATCCCCGCATCCTTCAAGCCTGGCTTCACCGACGCATTCGTTGGTTGCCAGTATGAAGTCACACAGGAAACAACCGACGGTGTCACATACGACGTTTACACGGTTCTGACGGACGTCGCTACGGACAGCGCAGGCACGACCTACGACAGCGTTGCTCTCGCTATTGCAGCAATTGAAGCCGATAAGACAGGCACCCTGACGAAGGCCATCACACTCGCCAAGAGCACGGCTGAGGCCGTCGCGCTCCCGCTTGACTATACGCTCGCTCTCAATGGCAACACGGTCGGCTCCGTCACAGGCGTCGCCGGCGTCGCTGTTTCTTACAATGAAGAGACCGGCACCTGGACGACGGATGACAATTCTGAAGCGACCTGGCAGGGTGATGCCGCTGGTGCCGCCTGGGATAATCCCGAGAACTGGTCTTCGGGTTATGTGCCGGATGCAGGCACGGCCGTGACCTTCACCGGCAACGCCACCGTGTTCCTCTCAGGCAACAACACATATGACTGCGGCTCGATCTATATCAGCAGAGATAATGCGACTGTGACGTTCGCACCGGTTGACTACAATGAGAGTAACTGGCCGCGCGTGAAAGTCTATGGCAACATCGGTGCGCATGGCAACTGCGTACTCAAGCTCTATCGCTGCGGCATCGACAACGGCACGACTGAGCGCGTCACCGTCCGCCCGACGCTCCAGTTCTACAACACGACCGGCGACAGCTGGGTGACCGGAAACTTCCAGCTCCAGGCGAGCCTCGAGGGCACAGGCGAATTCCGCGTCTATAGCGGCACTCTCGACTTCGCGTCCGGCAGCGGCATCACCGTTAACGACGGCAGCACCGTCGATTTCCGCAACTACTACCCGACATTCGAGGGGCGCAGCGGCACGCTCTCCTCGACCGGCGTCAATGGCGATGGTCGTATCATAGTCCACGCGCTCCCGACCAGCTCTGCGCTCACCTACTTCCAGAATGCGTTCAAGAACGACGAACGCTGGTCTGGCACGTGCGAACTCGCTGGAATCAGCATCGGCAACATCGATGCGGCAAACTACGGCAATGCCAACTCGAGCGTCTGCTTCAACGGCGTTTCGGGCTACCTGCGCTACAGCGCCAACTCCACAACCGAAGTCGGCAAGGTAAAGACGATTGAGATTGGAGCGAACGGCCTGACACTGAACAATGGATTCACGTCGGGCACGTTCGGCTACATCATCGCGGCGGACATCACTGGCTCCGGCCCGATCCACTTCGGCACTCGTCACAACGATGCGTCTGTCGGCCAGTATTTCTTGACCGGCTCGCTCGATGGCTTCACCGGCGCAATCGACTTCGGTTCGCTTACAGCATATCGTCCTGCGGTCATAATCAAGGATTCCAACACATACGCACCTGCGGTGAATGACTATGGTCAGATTATCGTCGCGGCAGAGCGCACGGTTACGGTCTCCGGCGCATGGAACGCTCCGGGCGGTATCGTCGTCCTCGGCAAGGTGAACGTCGCTTCCACCGGCTCGCTCACCTCGACCAATGGTCTCTGCGGTGACGGCACGGTTGCGTATGCGGCGATTCCCTCCACGGCTCCCGGTTGCTGCGCCGGCGGCACGTCCTCCGGCACCAACCGCGAGATTCCGGCTTGGACTGGCACGGTTGTTCTGCCTTCGCGCACTGGCTCTGGTTCGGTTGCTCTCGCCGGTCTCGGCAGGACTGGCTCGAAGATTGTCGTGAATGGCATCACCGGCACGGATGCGAACAGCATCTATCTGAGCGATGCATCAGCAATCAATGGCACCGTTGAGCTCAAGGGCGACGTCAAGTTCACGAATGGTTCGACCGGCGCCAACTACACGTTCGCCGAAGTGACCGGCACAGGCAACATGTTCCTGAGCGCGACGGGTTCCACCGGCTCGCCCTACTACACCTACACGTTCACGAAACTGACCGACTACACGGGCGAAATCAACGCCGTCAAGACTTCCGACTCGAAGTATGCGGCTCTCGCCATCGGCACGGTCGCGGTGAGCGAAGTTGTTCCCGGCACGCCTGTCGTGAAGCTCGCGGCTAATTCCAACCTGACGACCGATCCTGCGGCTATCGCGGTCGAGGTCGGCGGCGAGGCGACGGTAGACAAGCTCTTCAAGGCCGACGACGGCAACCTGTATGTCGCAGTTGCGTCCGTAACGGTGACGCCTGAGGAGGGCGATCCTGTGACCACTCCGTTCGCGACGTATGAAGCGGCAGCGGCGTTCGCCGACGAGAACAGCGTGACCGAGTTCGCGGTGCTCTTCGGCGATGGCGCTGTCAATGGCTGGAACTATGACTCCGAGGCTGGTACACTCACGAAGAACACGACGGCAATCGCCCGCATTGGCACGACACAGTACGATACCCTCGCTGCTGCGTTCGAGGATGCCACGGCTGGCGACACGGTCGTTCTCTTCGGCGCCAGCGCTGAAAATGTCACTGTTGGCGAAGGCCAGACGCTCGTCGTCGAGGGTGCCTACACTGGCACTCTCTCCGGTTCCGGCACGGTCGATGCCAAGGTCGTTACGACTCCCGCCGGCTTCTCTAGCTGGACGGGCACGTTCGTCATGAACTGGAATACGTCTGCGGCGACGAGCGGCACGGCGTGGGTGCTTGACAATTACGGCAATGACGGCTCCACCGTCGTCATCGCCCAGCCGATTGCGCACGGCTACTTGAAGAAAGTAGGCTCAAACGCCGCTCCGTCCATCGCACCTGCAGTGTATCTCAAGGCCAACGTCAATCTTGATAACGGCTATGCCGGTAGTAGTCAGGCGACGACGTTCTCGCAGCTCGGCGCCGATGAAGGCGTGACGTTCTCCTTCCGCTACCTCGCTGGTGCGGTAGCGAAGGATGCGACCTATTACACCATCACGAAGTTGAAGGACTTCGCCGGTGCGTTCGTCCTCAACCCCTACAACCAGGTGACGGTCGAGTCGGTAGAACTTGCGGCAACGCCTGCATTTGGCACGAAGGTGGTCAGCGCCACTGTTGCTGGCACGGCATCGCTCACCGGCAAGATTGCAGATGGCTATCCGCTGGTCGCCAAGGCTGACGGTCTCTACTTCGATCCTGTCGCGCAGGTTGGCGAAGCGTACTACAATACGCTCGCGGAAGCCATCACGGCGGCGAACGGAGCGACTGTTGCGCTCGTGAAGTCCACAGAAGAGGGCGTTGTCGTCGCGGCGGGTCAGACGGTTGTGATTAAGTTCGGCGAATATAGCACCGGCGACATCACCGCGGCTACCGACTACGTCCTCAATACGAGCTGGGACGATGCCACGAAGACCGGCACCTACACCACTACGGCTGTTGCTGCCTACCTCATCGTCGGCGAGACTGTGACGCCCTACACGGTCGCCTACACGGCCCTTACGGACTTCATCGCATCCGCCACCGGCTCCACCCTCAGGTTCGTCGGCACCAATCCGTTCGCCGATACGCCCGTGCCCTGCACAACCTATGATGCCGCGACGCTCACCTACACGAAGCTCGCCGCCGTCGCGCAGATCGGCACCGGTCCTTCCGCAATCCAGTATCCCACCCTCGCCGAGGCTTGCACCGCTGCCGAGCAGTATGGATACGGTACGGTGACGCTCCTCGTGGCGATTGGCGATATGACCGTTCCCGACGGCTGGGATTACAACACGCCTGCGGCGTCGGAGACGGAGTTCGGCACGCTGACGAAGGAAATGACGGTGACCTACAATGTCTGGTTCGTGGATACCGATGGCTCGACCACGCTTGCCGCGATGCAGACCGTTGAAAGCGGCGCCACCGCCACCAAGCCCGCCGAAGACCCTGTCAAGGAAGGCTATACCTTCGTCGCGTGGACTCTGGGCGGAACGGCCTACGACTTCACGACGCCCGTGACGAGCACCATCACGCTCATGGCTTCGTGGGTGTCCAATACCTACACAGTTCCTGCGGAGGCGGCGCTTGGCGAAGGCGGCACCCTGACGGTTCCGGAGGGGACGGTGGCGATCAAGATCGGCAGCTATGATGTCACGGCCGGCTTCACGGTCAGCGGCACCACGGCGACGCTGGTCGCTCCTGTGCTCGCAGAGACAGTGGCGGAGGCCGATGATGCGTTTGTCGTCGGCACCAGCGACGTCACGCTGAACGCGACGCTCGTCCCGGGCCTCTACTATGGTGTTGGCTCCGCTACTTCGCTTAATGAGCTTGCGCGTCCTGCGGCACTTACGCAGTTCACCGGCGAGAATGGCGATGCTTGCAAGAAGGTCACCAAGCCCGAAGGCGACAAGGGCTTCTTCAGGCTCTACGTCGATATCAAGGAGTAATCCTTGATTGAGATTGGGCGGCTCGCGTTTATCGCGGCCGCCCTGAGCGGCGGCGGGGAAACCCGCCGCCGCTGTGCAGTGCCGACAGCCGCTCCGCGGTTGGTTTGGCGCGGCGATGATTGCGAAGTTTGGACAACAACCGGGGCTGCGTCCCGAGCCCTGCTTTGTGGGGTTGCGCACTGTAGAGGGGCTGCGCGTTGCAGAGGGGGTGCGGGGGAAACCTCCCCCGGTCGATGTTAGAGGGGGTGTGGCTCGTGAAATTGCAATTCGATAAGAGTGGACGGCGCTTTTTCTTTCTCACTTTCTGCGTGAGGGGAAGGAAGGCAGTGCTCTCGCATATCGTGAAGAAAGCGGAGCGCGACGGCAAGCAGGGCTACGCCGTTGAACTGACGCCGGCGGGCGAGGCCATGGCCGCCCTGTGGCGAGGCACCCATGCCAGATGGACATTCCTGACAGCGAGCAACTTCATCATCATGCCCGACCATCTGCATTTGCTGTTGATAGCCGATTACGGCAAGGCGCGGGAATTTGACATTCTCGACTGGTTTCAGCATTTCAGGCGAGAGGGAGAAGATGTTGTCGCTCCCTTGATCGGTGTGAAAGCGCCCCTTGTGTGGGAAGATCATTTCTGGCTGTTGCTCGTCAACGCCGGACGACCGCTGGCGGCCGTCCGCAAGTATATCAAGATGAACCCGGCGCGGAAGATGTGGAAGACGCTCAATCCGGATCGCTTTGTCCGCAGGAGCGGGCTGAGGCATGCGGTTCTAGATCCGTCGATTTCATGGACCGCCATTGGCGACTTGACGCTTCTAGCGTCGCCTTTCATGTTCCCCGTGCGACTGACGCGCAAGATGACGGTCGAGCAGCATTTGCCGGAGATAGAGCGGATGGTCGAAAAGGCCCGTCGCGGTATGCTGCCTGTATGCGGTTTTCTTTCGCCGGGCGAGAATGCACCTCCGCCGCAATGCACCGATACTACGCGGCGGGCAGGGGTCTGCCCGCCCTACCGCCGGATGTCGCGGTTGTCGCGGTTGTCGCGTGGTAGGGCATATCCCCCAGCCGAAGGCTGTCCGCGATGCGGATGCCCTAGCAGGGGTGCGAGACCCCTCGCCGCCGGGTTGATATACTGCGGCGGGCAGGGGGCTCACCGCCCTACCGCCGGGGCGGCACCGATACTACGCGGCGGGCAGGGGGCTCACCGCCCTACCGCTCTACCGCTGCGGCACTCAAACCGCCCCAACTCCTACTATCCGCAACCAGCGAAATATGGTATAATATACAACCAATGGCAGGTAGTATACAGATAGCGGCCTTTCATGGAGGCCGGTTGGATGTGCGTGCTACGGGTGAAAAGTCCAACGAAGCGGTGCTTGCGCTACCGCTCGGGCGGCTTTTGGCCAAAATCGTCCGCATCGATTCTGCGGATAAGGAAGGCTCCGTTGCGGCGGCGTTGGCCGAGTTGAAGGCGGCAAGCCCGTATCCCGATGATGATTTGACTCTGAGTCTGGAGACGATGCGCGAGACAGCATCCGGCCAGATTGCCATTGCCGCCGCTCTTCCTGAAAGCGCCACGGAAGACATAGGCGAAGCGTTGGACGCGGCAAAACTGAACATAACGCGCATAGACGCGCTCTCTTTGGGCGTTTTACGCGAGAAATGGCCGTTCATTCTCGGCAATCAACCAGAAGCCGATGCTTCCGTGCGGCGGCTTGTATTCGTCCAGGAACTTGACGATGTGGCGGCGTTTGCGATGGATGGCGATATGCCAGTCGCGATGCGTGCGATTTCAGGCCTTTCCATAGAAGCGGATATGGTGCGCGAGACGACGCGCCTTTTGCTGGAGGCCGAAGATTTTGGCGGCAGCCGGGAAGTTGCCGAGGTCGTGACCTTGGGCGACGTGCCGGTGGAAGGGCTTGGGATTTTCTCCAAGAACATCCGCCGTCTTGAGCTTGCGGTGGAGGATCATGCCGGGTTCGACGGCGTCGCGGAGCGTTCGGTGGAAGAAGGCACGCTCAATGCGCTACCCGAGAGCTGGCGCGTCATGCTGGAAGAGACGCGTTTCAAGGGGAAGATGAAAAGGGCGCTAGTTGCGGCGATTTCGGTCTGGGTGCTCGTGATGGCGGTTCTTTTCGGGGTTCCGGTGGCTTACGGCTACATGACCGACCATCAGAAGTCGTTGAGCCGCGCCCACTCCAGGCGCTACAACGAAGTGAAGGAAATGCGCGAAAAGGTGCGGCTTGTGCAGAAGTATTCCGACCATTCGCGCGGCGCCCTCGAAATCCTCAAGGCCGTCAGCGACAGAATGCCGGCGGGAATCGTCCTCGGCAACTGGAACTTCAAACGCGAAGACGGAGTGCGCTTTTCGGGCGAATCCGACGATGCTTCCAGCGTCTACGTTTTCAAGGACGCCTTGCAGGCGATGGCGTTCGGCGAAGACGATGACGCCGAGAAGGTTTTTGCGCAGGTGCTTCTTACCGGGCCTTCGGCCACCAAGGGCGGCAAGCAGAAGTTCGATATCGAATGCCGGTATGAATCGGAGGAGGAGCGCTGATGGGCAAAATGAGTCTAAAGGAACAGGCCGTGCTCGCCGTGCTGGGCGTCATACTCCTCTACGCTGCCGCGATAGGGCTGTGGTTCATGCGTCAGGATGCGGAATGGAAGAAGTCCGCAAAAGCCTACCACAAGGCAGAGCAGCGATACCGCGACGAGCTGAAGCTGATAGGCGAGAAGTCCAAATGGACGGAGGCGTACGAGGTGGAAAAGTCTCGCATGCCGCTTTTCGAAGAGGGGAAGAGCACAGATACCACGTGGCTGCAGAAGATGGACGAGCTTGCGAAGAAGCATCTCGTCTCCATCTCGCAGCGACAGGGCGGCAAGGAGGTGGAGGCCGGCGAAGTGCTGGAGCTTCCCATTGAAGTGCGCAGTTGGGAAGGTGCGCTTGAGCCGCTGGTCAAGTTCATACACGAGCTTGAAAACACCGACGATGGGATGTTCGATGTGAAGGCGATAAGCTTCAAGCCGTCGAACAAGCCCGGCTATCTTAAAGGTTCGTTCACGCTCACATGCGCGTATATGCGCCAGAAATGACGAGGAGGGATGGTGGAATATGGAATTTGAGAAGAAAATAAAGGCATGTTTGCTGGTGCTTGCGCTTGCGCTGCTTTCCGGCACGGTCGGTGCGCAATCGCGCAGCAGCATCTTGAACAGGTCTCGCGGAGGTGCGTCGCGCAATGCGGCATCCGCCCCGGCGGCGGCCGCAGCCAATGCGCTTGCCGAAGCGAGTGCGGCGGCGGACGGCGTCGAAGGCGACACCACGAGCGACCTCAATTTCAAGGAAGCCCCGGTGGAGATTGTGTTCCAGGTCTATGGCAAGCTTGTGGACAGGACCGTTCTCAAGGACCCCGCCACGCCATCGGTGAATATCACGCTGGAGTCGCGTCCTGGCCAGAGGCTTTCCAAGGAAGAGCAGATAGAGGCCATCGAGGTCGTGTGCGAAATGAACGGCATACACTTCGAGAACTACGGGGAGAAGTTCGTGCGCGCCCTGCCCAGGAAAGAGGCGAGCAAGGAAGGCATTCCGCTCTACATGGATCCGCAGGTGGAAGAGCTTCGCGCCGTCCCCATGGGCAAGGTCGTATCCGTGATGATAAACTTCAAGAACATCTCGGCGCAGGAAGAGGCGCAGAAGGCGCTTGAGGGGTTCAAGACGGGGAACGGGCTTCTTCAGGTCTTCGAGCGCACCAACTCCATACTTGTCACCGATACGAAGCAGAACATCGTGAGGATGCTTGAGATTGCGCGCGCCATAGATATTGCGACGCCCGTCCTCGAGAACGTCTACGTGCGCCAGATAAAGAATGCGTCCGCCTCCGACATCAAGACGGCCCTGGAGCAGATTGTGCAGGAGTCGCAGAAGGAACTGGAGAAGAACGGGAAGGCGCAGCAGAACGCGGCCGCCAGCGCGGCGGCGCGCCCCATGCAGCCGAGCTTCCTCAGGCGCCCCGGGCAGAACGGCGCCAACCAGCAGCCGCAGCCCACCACCCTGGATTCGCTCGTCACGAGCGTTTCCGACGCCGACCGCGGCCTTATCCGCGGCAAGGTGCTCATCCTCGCGGACGAGCGTTCCAACAAGCTCGTCGTAATCACCTCGAAGAGCAACATGGACTTCTTCGACCGCGTCATCGAGCAGCTCGACGTGGAGACGACGCCCGATACCGTCGTCAAAGTCTATCGTCTCAAATACGCGGACGCGGAGGATGTCTCCGACATGATAAACGACCTCATCGGCAATTCGGCCAGCGGCAGGAACTCCGGCTCGTCGCGCGGCAACCAGAACCAGAATGCGAAAGCGGGCTCCAGCAGCAACCTTACGCGCAACACGTCTGGCGGCTCCGCTTCACGCTCCCCGGCAAACCAGCGCTCCGGCGAAGCGAAGGCCGGCGAACTTTCCAAGGACAACACCACCGTGCTCGCCGACAAGCGCATCAACGGCCTCGTCGTCATGACCGAAAAGGAACTCGTCCCAACCATCGAGAATATCATCCAGTCCATGGATGTGCGCCTCTCCCAAGTTCTCATTGAGACTGTCATCATCGAAGTTACGCTCGGCGACAATCTCAGCACCGGTATTGATTGGGTGTTGCGCGGTAAATCGAAAGTCCAGTCGACGCGTACCGTGACAGACGCAGATGGAAATAAGACAACAGAGAATGTATACATCACGGCAAGAGACACCTTGTGGAACAGAAATAGTTCGGCGCTTGGTGGCGGCGGCGGCGGGTCTCAAGGGATTATGCGAAATGTCCTTGGCATGGGCGACAATATCACCTCTAATATGGTCACGAAGTTGTCGAGCGGGGGGTTGAACTATTTTCTGAAGTCCGACAAGCTTAATCTTGCGGCAGTAATTCAGGCGGCTAAGACAGACAACAGGGCAAAATACTTGGCCTCCCCTGTCATTATGACAGTTGACAACAAGGAAGCGACCATTGAGGCGACTGAATCGCGCAAGTTCTTCTCGGGGTACGAGACCTCCAACAGTTACTCCAACTATACGAAAACGCCGAAGTACGATTCCAAGGATATCGGCATCACTATCAAGGTTACGCCGAAAATAAATCCCAACGGCACCGTGATGCTTGAGGTGGAAGAGGAGTATTCGCAGCTCGGCGCAGGCCAAAGCATCCTTGTTGGCGAAGGTGCAGCCAAAGAAACCATTGATACTGCTCTGACGCGTAAAATGTCTGCAGATATTCTTCTGGAGAATTCAGAGACGGTAGTGTTAGGCGGCTTGACGGAAACCTTTGCATCGGAAAAGGAATCCGGCATACCGCTTTTGAAGGATATACCTTGGATTGGCAAGTGGCTCTTCGGTAGCGTAGAGAAGGTTGAAGACCGTAAAGAACTGCTTGTGTTCATGACGCCGTACGTGCTGGACGATGCGGAATCTGCGCAGGCCGAAGCGTTCAGGCGCAAGAAAGCGCTTAGCGATGCGTCTCCGTGGGAGGATCATGGCTGGAGCGCATCCAAGCTTGCCGATCCAATGGCGAAGAAGGAGCAGATGCGCCGCTTGAAAGACGAGTGGAAGAAACAGGATGAAGAGCGCCAGACGCGTCTCGCGCTGGAGAAGGCTAAGCTCGACCGTGCAAAGGCACTTGAGGCGATGAGCGAAACTGAGCGCAAGTTCTGGATCGAAGCGCACCGCGAGGAGTTAGAGGAAGAGGAGCGCAAGCGTTTCGACGAGTTCATGAGGGAGCAGCGCGATTTGAGCGAACTTGCGGAGCAGATACGTGCAAAGCGCATGGCAGAGGCCGAGACTAAGATAGAGAAAGCGGTAGAGGCAGAGGCCGAGAAGAAGTCTCCCAAGCCTGAATCGTCTCTCGCGCCGGCGCCTGAGCCGTCTGGAACCAATAATGGATCCGCGCCCAGCGCCCCGCAACCCGCGCCAAGTGGAGATGGCCAGGCTGAGCCTGTCCAATCGGCCCCAGCCGGCCAAGAGCTGAAATTCATGCTTGAAGATCTTGAATCCGAAAGCACCGTGCCCCTCACTCCCGCCACAGCCCCAGCAGCATGATTGCAGAGATAAACGAACAGGTTTTGCGCGATTATTTCGCCAGGCTCGACAGGCTTGTCGCGCCGGGCACTGAATTGTTCGTTTTCGGCGGTGCGTCAATAGCGCTTCTTGGCTCTAAAATCCGCACTACCGTGGATGTCGATGTGGCGGCGCCTTATTCCAGGGTGGATATGGTTTCGTTCAAGGAGGCGTCAAAACTTGCCGGGCTTCCTGTCAATCCAGGGATGGGGTATCAAGGCGCGTATTTGGAGTTTGTCGAAGAGAGAATGCTTGCCTTGCCGGTCCAGAAGAGGGATGAAGCCACAGTCCTTTTCAGGGGATTGAACTTGACCGTAATCACAGCTTCCGAATCCGATCTCGTGGCCTCAAAACTTGTGCGCTATAACGACAAGGACAGGTCCGACGTGCAATTTCTCGCCGGTTTGGGCAAGGTGTCGCCGGAAGATGTCAAAGCCTCGGTCGCCAGAATGTCGCCAAGGCTCAGAAGCGACGTGCTTGTGGCGGAAAATCTCTCCAATCTCGAGACAGATTTTATGCTATGGAAGGAGATATCGTGACCCCTAGGGAGAGACAGCGGCTGGCCTATGAGCTTGCATTTCTGCCTGAGAGGCTCAACGGCATGTGCCATTCTTGGCTCAAGGCGCCAGGCGAAGCGGATCCCGACGAATTGCGGGCGCTTGACGAAGCGGCCTTATTGCACCTGCCGTTGCCGGAAGGCTGCGCCAATGCCAGGGCCGTGTACCGACTTGCACTCTATCAAGCCGGCGCGTCGCCGTACGGCATGCGAACTTTCATACGCAATGTGCGCATGCGTCTGGGAAGACCGGCCTTGACGGATTCCTCCGTGCCAAAATCACTTGTTGCGGATGTCGCCCTCCCGCACTACCATATCCCTGAGGTGTGAAAATGACGCAGACGAGGGAAGGTGTGAAGCGAAAGGAGAAGATTTGATGAATCTGAAAGCGATAGCGGTGATAGTGCTGGCTCTGGCAGGCATTGCAGGGGCGTTTTCGTGGGTGAAGACGGCGTCTTTGCGCGAGGAGGAGGCGCAGGCCCTCCAGGCTGCCGAAGAAGCCAAGGAGGAGGCGGCAAAGCAGGCCATGCGCAAGGCGGAAGCGGAAAAGAAGACTGCCGAAGCGAACGAGAGGGCGAAGAAGGCGGAGGCCGAAGCGGCAAGAGCCAAGAGCGAGACGGCTAAAGCCGAGAAGGATGCCGCGAAGGCCGCGGAAAAGAAGGCCGAACTCGACGGCAAGGCGGCAAAGGACCTGCGAGCGGCCAAAGAGGCAGAGGCGAAAGCCGCTGCCGACGTGAAGGCTGCAGAGAAGGCGAAAGCCGAAGCCGCCCAGGCCGAAGCCGCAAAGGCCGAAGCCGAAAAGGCAAAAGCCGAGGCCGAGGCCCAGACCGAGGCAGCAAAGACAGAGCGTGAGCGGATAGCCGCCCAGGCCATTGCCGACGAGGCGAAGCTGATGGAGCTGCGCGCCATGGATCTCGCTTCCATGGAGCGCGACCTTATCGATTTCAAGCGGGAACTCGACGAACGCGAAAGGGCGCTGCGCCCCGACAAGACGGCGGCCGACCTTGCTTGGGTGGCGGAAGCCGAGGCGGAGACGATAGGCGAGACGAACAGAGTCAAGAAGGCTGTGAAGGTGCTGCCGGAAAACGACCCTTCGCTACCGAAAGAGACGCGAGAACTTGCGCGCAGGGAGAGACTGCTCGGCGAAGCTTTCGAGGCCGAGAGGGAGAGAATCCGCAATGAGGCTCTGGCACGTCTCGAAACGCTGCTCCGCAAGGCCCGCGAAGAGGATAGGGTCGTCGACGCGGAATCCTATTTCAAAACCATAAAATCGCTTTATCCCGATTGGAAACCGGGAATGCAGGAACAGGAAAAGGAAGAAGAAAAGAAATGAGTCTCTCGGTAGGTATAGTGGGACTTCCAAATGTCGGAAAGTCGACATTGTTCAACGCACTCACGAAGAAGCAGCAGGCGGCGGCGGAGAACTATCCGTTCTGCACGATAGAACCCAACAGCGCCATTGTCGAAGTGGCAGACGAAAGGCTCGCGAAGCTTGCGGAAATAGTCCATCCCCAGCAGATAATCCATGCGACGGTGGAGTTCACCGATATCGCCGGGCTGGTGAAGGGGGCTTCCAAAGGCGAAGGCCTCGGCAACAAGTTTCTGGCGAACATCCGCGAGTGCGATGCGATACTGCATGTCGTCAGGTGTTTCGAGAACGACGACATCATCCACGTGCAGGAGGGCGGCAACAAGTCCGCCCCCATCGACCCGGTGAGCGATGCCGAGGTGATCGAGACGGAACTCATTCTTGCGGACATGGAGCAGCTCCAGAAGCGTTACGACAAGGTGCGCAAGGAGGCGCAGGCTAAGGTGGCGCTGCGGCCGGAAGCGGAAGCGTGCGCAGCCTTGCTCAAGCATCTGGAGGAAGGCAAGAGCGTGAGGACGTTTCCGCGCAAAGAGGGGGATGCGATTCTCGGCGTTCTCAAGGAGCTCCATTTCCTCACGGACAAGAAAGTCATCTACTGCGCCAACGTTTCGGACGACAATGTGACCGGCGAAGGGAATCCTCATGTGGCGGCGCTGAAGGAATATGCTGACCGGGAGGGTGCCGAGACCGTGGTCGTGTGCGCGCAGATGGAAGCGGATCTCGCGGGTTTGAGCGATGCGGAGGCGAAAGAGTTTCTCGAAAGCTACGGACTCGAGGAAAGTTCTCTGGACCGCACCATACAGCTTGCGTACCGCACGCTCGGGCTTGCGAGCTATCTTACGGCGGGTCCGAAGGAGGTGCGCGCCTGGACTTTCCGGCGCGGCTGGAAGGCCCCGAAGTGTGCAGGCGTAATCCACACCGACTTTGAAAAGGGATTCATCCGCGCTCAGGTGGTGTCGTACGAAGACTACGTGAAGTACGGCGGCGAATCCGGCGCGAGAGCGGCAGGCGCTCTCAGGCCGGAAGGCAAGGAATACGAAATGCAGGATGGCGATGTAGTGGAGTTCATGTTCAATTAGAGAGAGTTAGGAGCAAAGCCGTCCGTCCCCGCTCCGTGCAGCAGTGCGAATGACGATGACTTGGAAAGTCAGGATGCAGGCAAGGAGCCGGGAGCCGGAAGGAGTCAAGACAAAGGAGACATGACGATGCAATACGTTTCAACGAGAAAAGGATATCGCGCCAGCGCGGTCGAAACTGTTTTCCAGGGGCTTGCGCCCGATGGCGGGCTTTATGTGCCCGAGAGTGTCAAGAGCGAAGAGCTGCCCGTGTTTCCCGGGCTGGGGGAGGCGGAGGATTATGTTCTCAAGCGGCTTTTCGGCGACTTCCCGGAGAAAGTCCGCTGCGAGGCGATTGCGCGCCTCCTTTCGCGCTTCCCCGAAGGCGATGCGGTGCCTGTGGTCGAAGCGGGCGGGATGCACATCCTTGAGCTCTTCCACGGGCGCACGGGTGCATTCAAGGATGTGGCGCTTTCCATGCTTCCCGTATTTATGCGCCATTCCGCCGGAGGGAGAAGGGTGCTTGTGCTTACCGCGACAAGCGGCGATACGGGTTCTGCGGCGATGCAGGGTTTTGCGGGTGTCGATGGAACGGCCGTGGCGGTGTTCTTCCCCAATACCGGCACTTCGCGCATCCAGCGTCTCCAGATGACGACTCCGGCCGATGCAAACGTGCATGCCATCGCGATACGCGGCAACTTCGACGACGCGCAGGCCGCCGTGAAGCGCATATTCGCTTCCAAGGCGATGAACGACGAAGCGAAGGCGCGCAACGTGTTTCTTTCGTCCGCAAACTCCATCAACACGGGGCGGCTCGTTCCGCAAATCGGCTACTATATGCTTGCGGCGTCACGCCTTGGCGAGTATGACGTGGTGGTGCCGTCCGGCAACTTCGGCAACATCCTTGCCGCCTACTACGCCAAACTCCTCGGCGCGAAAATCGGCACGTTCGTTTGCGCTTCCAACGTGAACGATGTGCTTGCGCGCTTCGTGAAGACGGGTGTGTACGACCCCGGCGACAAGTTCACGGTCACGAACTCGCCATCCATGGACATCCGCAAGTCCTCCAACGTCGAAAGACTCCTTTGGATTCTCAACGACGGGGATTGCGACGAGGTTTCCCGCCTTATGGACGACTTGGCCGTGAAGGGTCGCTACGAATTGAACGACAAGGCGAAAGCGAAACTCTTTGCGGAGTTCAAGGGCGGTGTGGCCACACCCGAAGAGACGGAGGCCGAAATGCGCAGGATGCGCGACGAGGCGGGCTATGTGCTCGACCCCCACACCGCGGTCGCGACAAAAGTGGCGCGCGACCTGGGCTATCCCAAGGCCGGGCGCAAGGTGCTTGTGGCCGCCACGGCCACGCCTTACAAGTTCCCCGAGACTTGCGCAAAGGCGTTCGGCGAAGGAGTCCTTGCCGACCCTCCACCGTCCTTCCGCGATTTGGAGACCCTCCCGATAGTCCAGAACAAGGTGGTGGATGTCGCCGGAATCGACGAGGCAGTGAGAGAACTCCTATGACGCTGTATGTAGCCACGCACAACGCCCACAAGCTCGAGGAGATTCGCGGGATTCTGCCTGGCTTCTCCATTGTGGCCGACGATCCCGATGGAGTGGAGGAGACGGCGCCCGATTTTGCCGGCAATGCGCTCATCAAGGTGCGAGCGATAGCTTCGCGGCACAAGGGCGCGTGGTGCATGGCGGATGATTCCGGGTTGGAGGTGGCGGCGCTCGGAGGCGCACCGGGCGTGAGAAGCGCCCGCTATGCAGGCGAACCCACCGACACCAAGGCAAACAACGCACTCTTGCTGAAGAATCTCGAAGGCGTAGAGAACCGCAAGGCGAACTTCACTTGCGCAATTGCGCTTGCCGCTCCCGACGGCACGGAGCATGTGGTCGAAGGAAAATGCTTCGGCGCGATTTCCGCTTCTCCCTCCGGCTCTCATGGTTTCGGCTACGATCCGCTCTTTGTCCCGGATGGCTACGACAAGTCCTTTGCCGAACTCGGCCCAGACGTCAAAAACGCAATCTCCCACCGTTCCCGTGCGCTTGCCGAGGCCAAAAAGACGATAGAAGCGGTTGCGCGACCCGGTAGGGATGCGTGACCATGCCAACGGTGCGGAAAAGTTTTGCAACTATCGGAGGATGTGCTGGAAGGCACTGCGGGCACGAAGCTTGCGCCGGACGGGCTCATGAAGCTCTTCGACGCATGAGGAAACGGATTTTAGAGGAAAGACGATGAAGTTCACGAAAAACGCTACAGACGTGTTGAATGGTGCGATGAGCTGCGCAAAGCAACTCGGGCACGACCATGTGGGCACGGAACACATATTCATGGCGATGCTGGTGCTGCCGGAATGCCAGGGGGCGAAGCGGCTCGTAAAGCTCGGGCATTCGCTCAAAGAATTGTACGAGACGATGCGTATGATGGTGTCTGGCGATTCTGCGCCGCTCATGCAGCGCGGGGAGCTGCCGCTTTCGGTGCGTACGCGCAAGGTGCTTGAGATTGCGGCGGCGGAGGCGGGCAAGGATGCACCCGTCGGCACGGAGCATCTGCTTATCGCGATTCTGCGCGAGGGCGAAAACGCGGCCGCGCAGCTCATGTTCAACGCGGGCATCGGCGTGAAGGATGTAATCGCGGCCGGCGCACAGACTTCTTCCGGCCCGGCGGACGGGAAGGGCCAGCCCGCCGATTCCCAGGAAGGCGAAGGCGAGGATGAAGAGGGCGAGGAAGATTCCGACGATCAGAAGGAATCGGATACGCCGATGGTCAATTCTTTCGGCAGAGACTTGACCGCGCTCGCGCGCGACGGCAAGCTCGACCCGATAATCGGGCGCGACAAGGAACTCAGGCGCGTCATGCAGATCCTCTCGCGCCGCACCAAGAACAATGCCGTATTGATAGGCGAGGCGGGCGTGGGCAAAACCGCGATAGCCGAGGGGCTCGCATTGCAGATCGCCTCCGGCAACGTGCCGGAGCGCATGATGAAGAAACGCGTCGTCGCGCTCGATATGGCGCGGGTCGTGGCGGGCACGCAATACCGCGGCCAGTTCGAAGAGCGCCTCAAAAGAATAATCGACGAGACGAAGAGGGCGGGCAACATAATTCTCTTCCTCGACGAAATCCACACGATGGTAGGCGCAGGCGGAGCCGAGGGCGCGATGGATGCGGCCAATATCCTCAAGCCTGCCCTCGCAAGAGGCGAACTCCAGTGCGTGGGCGCCACCACCATGCGCGAATACCACAAGTCCATAGAACGCGATGCCGCGCTTGAACGGCGTTTCCAGTCCGTGCAGGTGGACGAGCCGGGCATTGCCGACACTGTGGACGTCCTAAAGGGAATCGCCCCCAAATACGAAGAACACCATTCCGTGAAGTTCTCGGAGAAGGCGCTTCGGGCCGCAGTGGAGCTTACGGCCCGCTATCTTCCCGCGCGCCAGCTCCCGGACAAGGCGATAGACGCGATAGACGAGACGGGTTCGCGCCTGCGAATGGCCGCAAGCGCGCGCCCCAAACATCTCGTCAAGCTCCAGCAGGCGCTCGACGATTTGCGCGCGAACAAGGATGCGGCTGTCGCGGCAAACGATTTCGACGAAGCCTCGCGCTTCCGCGAGAAACTGAGAAAGAAAGGCGAGGAGTTCGCGGACGCGCTCAAGGCCTGGAAGGAGAAGAACGAAGAGGACGTAATCGACGTTACGCCAGACGATATTGCCGCAACTGTGAGCTCGATGAGCGGTGTGCCGCTCGACAAGATGAATGCCACCACGGCTGAAAAGCTCCTCGGCATGGAGAAGTCTCTCGGCGAAGTGGTAATCGGGCAGGACGAAGCCATCAAGGCGGTAGCGCGTGCGCTGAGGCGTTCCCGCGCCCTCCTTTCCGACCCGAAGCGCCCGATAGGCTCTTTCCTCTTTCTCGGCCCCACAGGCGTCGGGAAGACGTATCTTGCCAAGATGCTGGCCGACAGGGTGTATGGCGACGAGAAGGCGCTCATACGTCTGGATATGTCCGAATACCAGGAGAAGTATTCAGCCTCGCGTCTTGTCGGGGCGCCGCCCGGATACGTCGGATACGATGAAGGCGGCCAGCTCACCGAGAAGGTGCGCCGCCGCCCCTATTCCGTCATACTTTTCGACGAGTTCGAAAAGGCCAATGCGGATATCTGCAACATGCTTTTGCAGATACTCGACGACGGACGCCTCACCGACGGACAGGGCCGCGCAATAGACTTCCGCAACACCATCATCATCTGCACGGCCAATCTCGGCTTCGACTTCGCTCGCGAGGGACGCAAACTCGGCTTCTCCACGGAGGATGCCTCGACCAGCCACGAGGCGCTCAAGGAAAAACTTCTCTCCGAATGCAAGCGCACGTTCCGTCCAGAACTGCTCAACCGTTTCGACGAGATGGTCGTTTTCAGGAAACTCGGGCGCGAACAGATCGGCTCCATCCTGAAGCTGGAGCTTTCTCGTCTCTCGGAACGGCTCAAGAACACCGGCATCTCGTTGACGCTCGAAAAGGATGCGGAAGACTTCCTCGCGGAAAAGGGTCTTGATACGGCGCTCGGCGCACGCCCGCTGAGGCGCGTCATACAGGACTATGTGGAAGATCCTCTCGCCGAGCTCGTCCTCGCCGGGAAAACAAAACGCAGAATGCGCGTGAAACTCGCAAAGGACGGCAAGACGCTTTCGATAGAGTGAGCCCCCGCCCCCGATGCCACACGCTCTTATATATATTAAAGGAAAGGAAAAACAGCAATGCTTACATGGATGGATAGTCTCAAGGGTCGCTCGTTGATGCGGCTCACCTCCTTTACGGACGAGGAAATGCTCGACCTCGTCAATCTTGCAGTCCAGCTCAAGGCGCGCCGCAAGGCCGGCGTGCGCGGCGACCTTTTGCATCGCAAGAATATCGCCCTTATCTTCGAGAAATCCTCCACCAGGACGCGAAACTCCTCTATTATCGCCGCGCGCGACGAGGGCGGCGGAGCCGAATATCTCACCCGTCCCGATATCCACTTCGGCAAGAAAGAAAGCGTCAAGGATACCGCACGCGTCCTCGGCCGTATCTACGACGGCATCCTCTTCCGCGGCTTCGCCCAGAAAACATGCGAAGAACTGGCCGAATTCTCGGGCGTGCCGGTCTGGAACGGTCTTACCGACGATTATCACCCCACCCAGATTCTTGCCGACCTCCTTACCGTGCAGGAGACGTTCGGTTCGCTCAAGGATTGCACTATCGCCTATGTGGGCGACGGCCGCAACAATGTGGCGAATTCGCTGATGATGGGCTGCGCCAAGGCCGGCATCAGATATATCTGCTGCTCCCCGCGCAGCCTCTGGCCGGATGAGTCCATACTCGCCGAAGCAGAGGAGGTCGCCAAGAAGAACGGTGTCGATATCCGCGTCTTCGAAGATCCCGTGAAGGGTGTGAAGGGCGCCAATGTGCTCTATACCGACGTCTGGGTGTCCATGGGTGAGGAGGCGAAGACCGCAGAACGCATCGCGCTCTTGAGACCCTACCAGATCAATATGCCGCTTATGGAAGCGACCGGCAACCTGAACGGCAAGCTCATGTTCCTCCATTGCCTGCCGGCCTTCCACGACTTCAACACCGAAGTCACGAAGACGAGCGGCGCTTTGGAGGTGACAGACGAAGTGTTCGAATCGAAATACAGCAAGGTGTTCGACGAATCCGAGAACCGCATGCATACGATAAAGGCTCTCTTCGTTTCCGCGCTCTGCGACAGAAAGACGGTGTAATATGGTAGAAGAACAGAATCGTTTCCCGGATTGGGACGCATTTACCCCAAAGTTCGCCTCAAGCGAACTCGAACGACTGCTCGAGGTTTCCGAAAAGGATGTGGCGGCTGTCGAAAACGCCGAAAACGCCTCATACGAGGAGCTTGTGTGGAGGCTTGACGATGCGACGCGCGATCTTTGGCGCGTCTGGGGACGCGTGGAGCACATGCTCAGCGTGATGAACAGCGATGCATGGCGCGAGTTGGAAGAGAAGTTCATGCCGAAAGTCGTCGCGTTCTCTCTGCGTGTCGGGCAGTCGAAGAAGCTTTACGAAGACGCCAAGCGCCTCGCCGCCGCAGAAACCGATGCTACCAGAAAGCGCATATTGGAAAAGATGGCGCAGAGTGCGGAACTTGCCGGCGTCGCCCTCGAAGGCGCAAAGAAGGAGCGCTTCAACGCAATCCAAGCCGAACTCGCCAAACTCTCCACCGACTTCTCGAACGCAGTCCTCGACGCGACAAAGGCGTTCAAGCTGGAAAAGGACGGCAAGACCTACACTATCGACGATGCCGAGTATCCTGTCACGATGAAGCACTGCGCAGATCGCGAAGTGCGCGAGAAACTTTACCGCGCCCGCGCAACGAGGGCGCCGGAAAATACGCCCCGTATCGACGAGATTCTTCGCCTCAGGAGCGAAATGGCCGATATCCTCGGCTTCGAGGATTATGCCGCACTTTCGCTTGCGACAAAATGTGCACCCGGCGTCAAGGCCGTGAAGGAAATGTTCGATAAACTCGATTCCGCCACGAAGGACGCGGCCGATAAGGAAGATGCCGAGCTGGGCGAGGGGCTTGAGCCGTGGGACAGGGCCTTCTACGCCGAACGCCTCCGCGAAAAGAAGTATTCCTATTCGGAAGAGGAGCTGAAGAAGTATTTCGAGTTCGAAACCACCCTTGCCGGACTCTTCCGCATGGCAAAGTTCCTCTTTGGCGTGGATGTGAGGGAGATGAAGGGGGCGGAGCGCCCGAGCGTGTGGCATGAGGACGTGCGCTTTTTTGAAGTTTCCGAAGGCGGCAAGGCGGTGGCGCACTTCTATGTGGATCCGTATGTTCGCAACGGTCTCAAGCGCGGCGGCGCATGGATGAACGAGTTCCGCAACAGGAGCGCACGGGGCGCAACGCCTCTCGCGCTGCTCGTCCTAAATCTGCCCGAACGCGATGCAAAAGGCAAATGCTATATGCCGTGGCGAGAGGTGGAGACTCTCTTCCACGAGTTCGGCCACTCTTTGCAGTGCATGCTCACTCGTGTGGACGAAGAGGATGCCGCCGGCATAAACCTCGTTGAATGGGACGCGGTGGAAGTCGCCTCCCAGTTTATGGAGAATTGGTGCCTTGACGACAGGACTCTCATCCCGGTTCCCGAGGATATGAAGGCAAAGGTGCGTGCCGCCAAGACCTTCCGGGCCGCCAGCGCCTGCCGCCGGCAGCTCGCGCTCGCCAGCATCGACATGGCTCTGCATGAGAAGGAATCCGCTCAAAAAGGCTCTCCCGACGCGCAAAAAGCCGCAATATGGCAGCATTTCGGCATGCCGCTCATCGAAGGCGACATCTTCCTCAACTCCTTTACCCATATCTTCGCCGGCGGCTATGCCGCAGGCTACTACGGCTACAAGTGGTCCGAGGTCATGAGCGCCGATTGCTATGGCGCTTTTGAAGAAGCGGGGTTGGAAAATGATGCGGCTATCCAAGCGGTTGGGCAGAGGTATCGCGATACCATTCTCGCCCTTGGCGGCTCCAAGAGCGCATTCGACGTGTTCCGCCTCTTTCGCTCGCGTCCACCCGAAGTCGCCGCCCTCCTCCGTCAGATGGGGCTATGAGTCCCGCCCCGCGGTAGGGCGGCGAGACCCCTCGC
>DFGM01000072.1 GCA_002371755.1 Verrucomicrobia bacterium UBA3750
TGCACATTATTATGGCAAACTGCGCCCCCGCGCCCACTAGGTCGATACAGGGTTGACCGGAGGCGGGAGAGTATGGTATAATATATGCCACTTGGCCAGGTTAGCACAATGGTAGTGCAACGGTTTTGTAAACCGTAGGTTGGGGGTTCGACTCCCTTACCTGGCTCCATTTTGTCGAAGGCAAGTTTACATGATAGAAACAATCACATCCGAGAATGCGCCAAAGGCGCTAGGTCCCTATTCGCAGGCTCTCAAGACCGGCGGCTTCATCTTCTGTTCGGGGCAGATTCCGATTAATCCCGCGACCAACATGGTGGAAGCGGCAACTATCGAAGAGCAGACGCGCCAGGCTATCTCCAATCTGAAGAATGTCCTTGAAAAAGCCGGCTCTTCGCTTGCGAATGTGGTCAAGACGACAGTGTTCATCAAGGACATGAACGACTTTGCGGCGCTCAATGCCGTTTACGCGGAGATGTTCGGGCAGACGAAGCCGGCGCGTTCGTGCGTGGAAGTGGCGCGTCTTCCGAAAGACGTCAAAGTGGAAATCGAGTGTATAGCGCTCGCCTAAGGTCTGCGCTCAATATAGAAAACCTTGTCGCCAACGCGGACGCGGGGGCAACGGAAAGTGACCCAAGAACCACGCTCGCCGACGGCGGGCGTTTCTTCATCTCGCCTGAGTTCGCCTAAAGTCAATTCCACAACGCCCGTGGTGGAGCCGTGGATTTGAAGTTCGTCGCCAGGACGGATTGGATGATCCTGGATTTTCACCTGCGCTATTCCCGCCTTCGTGAAATAGTCTATCACTATCCCGACATGGCGTTTCACGCGTGTCGCGAGCGAATCTTCAGAATCCGTCATCTGGTCTGTGCCGGGGCGTCCATAGAAGAGCCCGGCAGAGAATTCGCGATGGAATACCTTCTCCAGTTCCTCGCGCAGCGCGTCGACAAGGTCTTGGGTGTAAGTGCCGTCAATGACGGCATCCACGGCGCGCCTATACGCCGTCACGCATGTTTTGACGTATTCGGCATTGCGGGCGCGTCCCTCTATCTTGAAACTCGAAATCCCGGCTTTCATGAGCTGGTCCACAAAGCCGATCGAGCAAAGATCCTTCGCCGAAAGGACGGTTCGTCCTTCCACGATGAATGCAGTATCCGATTCATGGATGGGTTTGCCCGCCTCGTCGGCATAAAGATCGACAGCCTTGACGAGGAAGCGCCGTCTGCACGGCTGGTGGCATTCTCCTCTGCAAGCCGACTTGCCGAACGCCTCGTGGCTCATGAGGCATCTTCCCGACTCGGCTACGCACTGTGCGCCATGGACGAAACATTCGATTTCTGCGCCGGTTTCGCGTATGATCGCTGCGACTTCGGCAAGAGTGCACTCGCGTGCAAGCACGATTCTTTGCGCACCCTGGGCAAGCATAAACCGGACGGCTCCGGAGTTGGAAGTCGACATCTGCGTGGAAATATGGAAGGGCGCTTCATGTTTTCTGCAGAGTTCCACCACGCCCCAATCCGACACGATAAACGCATCGACGAATGGTTTCGCCGCCACGATCATCCTCTCGACCATGTCCTTTTCGCTCTCGAACATTATTGCGTTGAGAGTAAGATACCGTTTCACGCCGCCGCAGCGCCTGGCGATTTCCGGAAGGTCTTCCGTCTTGAAGTTTATGCCGCTTCGCGCGCGCATATTGAACGTATCGAGTCCGAAATAGACGGCGTCGGCGCCAGCCTGTATGGCGGCGGCAAGGCAGGTGAAATCGCCTGCCGGTGCAAGAATCTCTGGACGTTTCACTCCCCTCACCCCCTCTTATGCGGCGTTAGCGAACCAAGAACGGGTTTGAAGCCTTTTCGCGTCCGATAGTGGTCGCGGGGCCGTGTCCGGATATGACGCGAGTCGCATCCGGCAGAGCAGTCAATTTCTTGAGCGAGTCCAGCAAGGAAATCATGCTTCCACCCGGGAAATCGGTGCGTCCCACGCTGCCGCAGAAAAGAGTGTCGCCGGCGAAAAGGACGCCGTCTTCTTCAAGCAGATAGCATCTCCCGCCGCGCGTATGGCCCGGAGTGGCAATCACCTTGAACGGAACCCCCTCGGCGCCTTTCTCGTCTATCGTCACTACGCCTTCCGGCATCGCGACAAGCGGGTAGTCGGGCGGGAAGCAATTCGCCGGGTGGGCGAACATCGCCACATCCTCTTCTCCCACATATATCTTGAGACCAGGCCATTTCGCCTTCAGTCCTGGAATCGCGCCGATATGGTCGAAGTGCGCATGCGTCAAAAGCACTGCGGCGGGAACTGCGCCCAAAGCCTCGACAGCCGCGACGATACGCCCGGCGTCCTGCCCAGGATCGATTATCCACGCCTTGCCCGCTTCATCCTTGACGATTGAGCAATTCTCCTCGTAGGAGCCTACGCTAAGAGTCGTTATTTCTTTCATCACCACATTCCCAGTTTGAGATACGGAAGGATTTGTTTTTCGAGAGTGACATCGAGGTCGAAGAGCGCGACTCCCGCAAGGCCGTGCTTGCGCACCTGGAGTATCTGCCCGATGACCTCTCTTGCACCCAGGCGGGATTCGTTTGCCGTCACGCCCAAGCCTGCGATGGTCCTGTTCGCGTGACTTTTCACAGCCGATTGCTGGGCGAGGAACTCTTCCAGTTTCGCGCTGTTCTCGGTGTAGTTCATCGGCACGACGTAATCGACGAGATTGGCGTTGAGCCAGCTATCCCAATCCTGTCCCACAGAGGCGATGCATGCGGGGTATTTGCCCAGGACGGCGGTCGTCAGCCATGCCGGACGCCTTACATGCTTGCGCGCGGCGGAGACGAAGTTGGAGATAATGCCGGCCGCGTTCTTGGGCTTGTTCGCCCGCTCGTACCAGCGCACGAAGTCGAGGTGGATGCCGGAGATGGAAGGGTAGTTGGCCATGATTTCGTCTATGGCCTTTAGAAGATATGCCCTGACTTCCGGATTGGCGGGGTCGAGGTATTCCGTGAGTTTGCCGTCGCGGTCTTTGAGCCTCCAGCCCTTTCGTTTGAAGTATTCGAGCCTCTCCGGAGTGCCGCGGGTCGCCGTGAAGCAGAGTATCCAGGCATGCACTCTGATGCCGCTTCCCTTTGCAGCCTCGATGCACGCCTTCAGCTGGTCGCCTTCATCGGAGTAGGTGCGCGATCTCGGGAGAACGGCAGAAGGGTAGTGGGCAAAAGCGGCGCCGGCCACATTCACAAAGAGGTCGCTCACTCTAGCCTCCTGGAGCACCTTGATGGTGCGCTTCCAGTTGCCGGGATAAAGTCCGCATCCGGAGTGGTCCCAGACGGCATGGATTTCGCCTTTTCTCGGAACCTGTTTGAGTGCAAGCGCCCTGAGTGCGGCATTTCCTGCGGCGGTTTTTGCGTCGGCGGCCTTTGCGTTCCAGAGATGCGGCTCGACCGAACCGGCCAGTGCCGCGAGCATTCGCGCTTTGAGATCTTCATCGCCATCGGCGAGGAAGACATGCGTCATCCAGTAGCCGCCTGTAGTGGCGATCCATGCGGCATCCCCCGAAGACTTGCCTTTCCTGTCCACCCATTCGGCAAGGATGCGCCCCTTCGGATCGGCAGGCACGGCGCCTTGGAGCACGGTGGAGGTCTGGCGTATTTCTTTGGGCAATCCGGCGGGGAAGGCGGATTTGAAGACCATTTTGCTCCACTGTCCGGGATACGCGGCTTTCTTGTAGCCGGTAGTCTTTATTCCCATGAGCGCGGCCAGGGCCGGCGAAGAAGAATAGAATACGACGAGCTTGCCGCCTCTTCCTCTGAAGGAGCGCAATATCTTCATCTCGGCAGGCGAGGGCGAATCGAAACCGACTAGAAGGGCGAAGTTGGCGGTGGAAAGTTTCGCCGCCATATCCTTCAAGGGGACGGTTTCGGCCGGCACGCCTTGCTGTTTGAGCCAGCGCACGGCATGGTTGGCGAGGGACGTATAGTAGCCCGGCTCGTGCGCAATCACGGGCACAGCGCCGGCGGCAAACGCATCTAAAGCCGCGCACGACATAATCGCGGCGACGACCAGCGCCAACCATCTGAGGACTCTGCTCTTCACTGCCTCTCTTCCGTTTCAATCCTTATTTCGCCGAATGGGATATCACCTCGCACCCGTCTTCCGTCACAAGCACGAGATCCTCGATGCGCACGCCAAGCTCGCCTTCAAGATATGCGCCCGGTTCGATTGTCACGCTCATGCCGGGCTTGAGCACCATCTTCTGCTTCTTGGCCGCCCATGGCGCTTCATGTATCTCTATGCCCACGCCATGCCCGAGCGAATGCCCAAACGCCTTGCCGAGGCCATGCTTCGTCAGGTATTTCCTCGCCACGGCGTCCAGAGCGCCGGCGGTCATTCCGGGTTTGAGCGCCTTTATCGCCTCCAGGTTTGCGTTAAGGACGTGGGAGTATGTCTCGCGGTATTTCTTCGACGCCTTCCCAGGCACTATATTGCGCGTCATGTCGGAGCAATAGCCATCGAGCTTCACGCCCATGTCGACGAGAATCGGCGTTTTGCCGTCCCAGACCGTATCGTCCGGCACATGGTGGCATTCGGCTGCGTTTGCGCCAATGCAGACTATCGTCTCGAATGCTTCGCCGTCGCCACGCTGTATCATTTCCGTCTTGATCAAGCGGGCGATGTCCTTCTCGGACATTCCCGGCTTGACGGCAGACGAGGCCTTTGCCCAGATTTCGTCGTTGAGGGCGGCCGCGCGGCGCAGCTTCTCCTGCTCTTCGGGCGTCTTGACGGCCCGCAGATTGTGTATATCCTTTATGATGTCGACAAACTTCGCCTTCTTGTGTGTCTTCTGCATGGCTTCGAACCGTGCGACAGTCATGTTCGATTCGTATCCTATGCGCGCTCCTTTGAAGTCGAGTTTCTTGATTTCCTTCACCTTGAGCCAGGGCGCGGTGCGGTGGACCATCGGGATGTAGCGGAAGTCGGTGTGGAAAACGACGGCGTCAGGCGTCACGACCAGTGCGGCATTGTCGCAATCTATCCCGGTGAGAGAGCGCACGTTGGCCTGGTCGCGCACCACGGCCACATCGAGTTTGCGGCGCTTGAGCATCTTCTGGAAAGCGGCAAGCCTCCCTGCAAACGGATTCTCATTCATATCTTGTTCCTTTCATGTTCGGTAAATGGACTTCCTCGGAGACTTTCACCTCCTCGGAGCCGAAGACATACTGTGTTGCAAAAGGTTCGACTTCCACCTTGTCGGAATCGCTTGCCGAAGAATACGAGCCGGTAAGTCCGCTGGAGCCCATGGCCTTTTCGCCCGCCTCGGCGCGCAGTTCGCGCTGCATGTCAAGGGACTTGACGATATACGCGGCAAATCCGAAGACGGCGCTCATGACGAGCGCGAGGGCAAGCATGCCGAATGCGAGCTCGACCATGGCCTGGCCGCGGGAACGGGTGCGGCTAGTGTCCATGGCTGGAGCCTCCGCTCATCCTCGTGCCGCCAACGGGGCGCACGCATTCCCCGGAATGGTATTTCAGCCACGTCATGCCGCGCGTATGGAACGACTGCTGCTCCCATGTGATGAGCTGCATGCAGTACCAGCAGCCGCCATTTGTCCTCGGGCCGGTGAATATGTAGCCGGGAAGGTGTTCGCGTATGTGCGTGATCCACGAGTAGTCGGCGGTTGCAAGATTCTCGCCCCCCACCGCATCCACCGGCACGAGACGGGTGTCGGTCATGCACGGGGTGACGAAATACTTCAGCGTGGTCACGACGTCTTCCCGCCCCTTGGCGTCTTTCACCGTGCCGAACGGTTTGGCTGCGGCGCACCAAGATATGTCGTGCCGGGAGCCGGCGGTGAAGTTTTCCGCGCTTTTCACCGTGCGGCATATGGCGGCACACCCCCGGACGTTGTATTCCTCCTTTACCTCGCCAACCAGCGGGAAGTCGTTGCCGTCTTCGTCGCCCAGAAGCCTGCGTCCGTCAAACCAGCGGCCCCATGCCGACTCGTCGAAGAAGAACCACGTCTGCTCTGGGTCGATGAAAAGATTTGTGACGGCGATTGCTTCGGGGTCTATTTCCACGGCGAAGCGCTTGGCGAGTTCTGCGAGTTCCTCATCGGTGAATATATCCGCGAGCGCACCTCTCTTCGCCTTTAGATGCAAGGAGAATATTTCACTGTTCTCTGTTGAAACGACATCTTTCGCGCCCGGCAGCGGACCCCAGTCGGTGAAAGAAACGTAGTTGTTGAGTGCGCCTTCGCAATGGAAGAGGAACCAGCACCAGTCTTCGCCGGCAATCGCGTTGTAGAAGTTGCGGTTGTAAAGAAGATGCTTGCCGTCCGCGTCGTAGAACTCCACATTGTCTGGACCGGCGGCAAGGCCTTCCTCGCAGATGGTGTTTATGGCGCTTGCGTATTCCGTCCAGGCACCGGGATATGATTCGGGATAAGGATCGTGTTCGCCATCGCCTCCTGCGTATTTGAGGCGTATGTCAGAGACGTGGCGCTTGAGTATTTCGGCAAAGTCGTCCCGCTCTTCGAGATTGTTTTTCTTGGCGGCATCGCTCGCGTTTCTCAATGCATATACGGGACCTGTAAGGGCGAGCCTGCGCTGCTCGGCCTCAATGCGGATGCAAGCCTTCCAGTCGCCCCGGCCTGCGGCTTGCATATGCTCGATGTTGAGGCGGCCTATTTCGTTTATGAGATCGCCCTGGGCGCGGGATGCGGCAATAGCGGCAGCGTCTCCGCCGTTCTCCACATTGTTTTTGGCGCGCACGGCGAGAAACACGTCGACATTGAGCAGCGCCAGCATCAGCACCGCCACTATGACCAATAGCAGATATATCGCCACCTGTCCGTTGCGTTTCATAGGCCGAGGTCCGTCATATATAAAGGATAATGCGATTCGATGCGCTTTTCGCCGTCCATGCTGAAGTCTTCGGTCTGCATAAGGATGCGAGCATCGACTTTTGCGTTAAGTCCGTTGTCGCTTTTCGCTTCAAGGCGCGTGGAGCCCCAATATTCGTAATCGAGGATGGCGCGGGCGCGCGCGGGCATTTCGGACGACATGTAGAGCGGCACGCGTGCGAGCTCGGCGCTTGCGGTCATGTTTCCTTCCGGCCAAAGCCTGCGCCCGGCGACGGGAATCATCGCCACGCGAGCCGATTTGAGACACATGTAATCGTTCAGCCCGACAGCCTTGGCGCGAGCCGCCCGCGCTGCCGCATGGTCAAGCACGATACGCGCCGTGAGCATATGCATGAGCTGGAACGACACCAGGAGCACGAACGTGACGAACAGCACTCCGAGCACCGTCTCCAGCATCGCCTGCGCTCGCCTCAGGCGCATCTTCAATCCTCGCCGAGATCTTTCAGCGTATCTTCGCTTATGTTTTCGACGGCAGTCTTCGCTTTTTCGCCCTCTTCGCGGGAAAGCGCACTTGCAGCGCCCGAAGCCTTGCGCCCGATTGCACGGCTCAGGTATGTGAACACCGCGATAAGCGATACCGCCACCAACGCCACGATGATGATGTATTCCACCATCGTCTGACCCTTCTTCGTCCGCATCTTCATGTTTCGTTCCTTTCTCGAAGCCTTTACGGCCAGTCACCGCCAACCAGCGTCTGGGTGCGGTCGGCGGAAGACTTTTCAGCCTGGACAAGATACCCGATTGCGGTTGCAAGCGCCAGTATGGCGCATAGCGCAATCACGTATTCTATCATGGCCTGAGCAGGCCTAGCCTTTGTTCTTTCCCGACGCACAGGGATATTTTACCAAACTTTAGCCCTTTTGTCCATGGAGGAGGGTGGAGTTGGGAGTTAGGAGTTTGGTAGGGCGGGCGCACCGCGCACGCCGAAACCCGACACCCGCAACCCGAGACCCGTCAAGGTGGGGAGAGCCGCCTTTGCCTCATATCCCAAGGTGGGGCGAGCCCTCCGGGCGAGCCGCTACGGCGTGCGCATATCCCCGGGCGGAGCGAGCCATGCAATCAAACAATAAATCTAGATTCTGCAGTTGGATTTCTTTTTTTAGCCGCAAAGGACGCAAAAGTCGCAAAGAACGATGGATATTTACCTTGTTTTCATCAATTCTCCGTTTGGGGCTGGCTATGGTGCGTCTCACCCATCAAGTGAAAGAGTTTGAGAGTGACCAGAACTCTTATAATGCTGGATTTCGTGTGAATCTTTGCGCACTTTGCGTTATTTGCGGCTGAAAAACCGACAACATTTGCTTCAACTGCGTTTTTTAACAAACGGATTTGTTCGCGGCTAACGCCGCTCACGCGATCACCATCTCAAGCGAACACCGTCAGGTGTGAGCAAATCCGTTTGTTATTCACCTGCTACCCGCAATCCTTGGTGGGGAGAGCCGCGTATTGGCGGAATCGGCCCCTCAAGCTCTGCGGTATCTGCTTCCTTTGTGTTGAGGACTCGCCTATTTCCCAACTCCTATAGAATAGAATCCGCTTGCGCCGCCCTTGACAGAGATAGTTGGCTTCCACGGCTCGCCATCACCCTGCTTTTCGGCCTTCTGCGTCATACCTTCGAGAGTCGTTCCCTCGCTGAAAGTGTAAGTCAGCCCCGGACGCGTCGGTGCCGTCTTGATCGACGGATCGCTTGCCTTCAAGTCTATCTCCGCGCCCTTAGCCGTGTCAATCGCTTCTTTGACGATTGCCTCTTTTACGGTGGCAAGACTAGTTGCGATGGCGCCTTTGCCGTCGGCATTCGGAATGTCGAGGTACGCCGTTATGTCATGTCCGCTCTTCACAATCTTTATAGCCGCGCCGTGAGGTGTAACGCTTTCCACCGTCGGTGCAACCTCGATCGTCACTTTTTCCGCGTCAACACCGTCGGGCATCGTAACCTCCACCGTCCCACTCTTCGCGCTCGGCTTCACCGTGTATCCACTCTCCGCATCTCCCGTAACTACGGCTGAATAATCATCCGGGACAAAAAGAGTAGACAAAGTTTGCTTCGCCACAGCATGGGCATGCAGCAGCGTGCGCACACCTAACGGCATCGCATCGGCAGACGCCGCCGCCAACGCCAATACGCAAAGTGCGCCTGTCTTTGCAAATATCTTCATTGTCGCGTCTCCACTACTTCACATCCTCAAGCTCTTCGCGCATTACGAGGAACACCCCCGCATCGACGCGTGTAATGGAGATTATGCACTGCGAAGACGCCGGTATCGTCAACGGCTTCGCTCCCTTGATCGACTTGTATGTGTAGCCGGACGGCAACGACAACGTCACTTCACGATCTGCCGTGTTGCTGACATATAGTATCGAATCGTACACCTTGCCATCCTTCAATACAAAACTGTCTATGGCGCAATCGCTGTTGACCGTCATTGACGCGATAGCACGGTCTGCCGCAGCATTCGTCAGAGCATACGGTGCCTCTACGTTTTGCACGACCGTCGTCACCACAGTAGACGATCCACCGCCCGAACCGCCACCAAATATCGCACGATAGATGGCAGGACTTTCTTCGAAGCAATCGTGTCCAAAACTTGTCACGCTATCAGGAATACTCACATATAGCAATGAAGAACAACCATAAAACGCCTCAAACCCGATTCTCGTCACGCTGTCCGGAATCGTTACGCTCGTAAGACCGTTACAATTTCTAAACGCCTCATCCCCAATACTCGTCACGCTGTCCGGTATCGTCACGCTCGTAAGCCCGCTACAATACTGAAACGCACAATCCCCGATACTCGTCACGCTGTCTGGTATCGTCATGCTCGTAAGCCCGCTGCAATTACCGAACGCAAGACTCCCGATGCTCGTCACGCTGTCCGGTATCATAACGCTCGTAAGGCCGCTGCAATAAGAAAACGCTCCACCGGCGATACCTCGAACACCTGTTAAGTTCAAATAGCCGGAAAGCGATTCTGTCGTACCAACCGCCCAACCATCCACCAGTTTAATCCCCTTTATAGTGATCGCATCAAAAAGTGAATTGCCGCAGCCGTCAAACGCCCTTACCCCGATGCTCGTGACGCTATCCGGGATCGTCACGCTCGTAAGACCACTGCAACCACTGAACGCCCAATCCCCGATATTCGTCACACTGTTGCCTATCGTCACGCTCGTAAGACCG
>DFGM01000148.1:0-644 GCA_002371755.1 Verrucomicrobia bacterium UBA3750
CCGCGTTGCGGTCCGCCCATCCACTTCCCGCGCACCCATGCGCTCCAGTACGAGCCCGACAGCCCCTGCGCGCGTCGGCAGAAGTCGAGATGCGCCGCAATGCGGCGGAGCGTCTCCTTGTCGCCGTATCGCTTCAGGCCCGGCGTTCTGTATGCGATGGCGAGCACGGCGCTCAGGATCATAGGACCGTTGTTGTTCAGATGGTCGTAGTGGCCGGGGATGCGGTCCTTCGTCGCCGTGACGTCCATTACTCCGTCCTTCCCGCACCACGGGACGTCGAACGCGCCGACAAGATCCTCGTGCCATTCGCCGCGTGCGCACTTCTCGCGCCAGTCCTCGCCCCACATCTGGCGCATCGCCGCATGGTCCGCCGTGATGTCCATGAGCTCGACGGTCCGCTTTATCGCGGCGTCGCACACGGAGGCGGATAGCGGCTTGAATTCGGGGAGGACGATCTTCTCGAGTTTCGCCTCCTCGCGCTCCTTTGCAGGAGGCTCGAAGAGCGGATTGACATGAGTCCAGAGCGAGACGATCGGACGCGTCGGCTGGCGCTCGGTCCTGAGCGTCAGCGTAACCTCGGTTTTCCCTGCCGTCATCTCCTCCGGAATCGTCACCGTCTGGTAGAACAGCTTCGTCGCGGAATG
>DFGM01000148.1:710-3411 GCA_002371755.1 Verrucomicrobia bacterium UBA3750
AAGAGTCCGCCTTCGTCCAGTTCGGTGAAGTCGCAACGCTTGCCGTCCGCCCCGTAGATCGAGTACACCCCAGGCGCGCCCCCGCTCTGGCGGTAGGCCGCCGTCAGGCACGTGCGTCCCTTGGGAGCGACGCGGACTCGAACCTTGAGAGCATCCCCATCCTGGCTGACGGACAACGCGGCTGCGGCGGCTAGGATTATTGCGGCAAAGGACATACTGTCGTTTTACATGATCATTATGCACAACCCACGCCTGCACACCCTAAGCACAAGCGACTTTCCGTCATCTGACACGAACGCCTTCCAGACGCTTCCGTCAGCTGCAGTTACGGTGCCGGCGACTTTACCGACGATTCTGCCGTTGGCAACGGTCATTACCGTGTATTCATATTCAGAATTGCGAACAAGCGCGGACTTGTTGGCGACGTCGACCGAAATGTTCGAGACATCGACGGTGCCCTCACCCGTAAGCGCGAGACATGAGGAAACGCCGTCCTCTCCGATCGTCACGAGCAGCCTGGAACCCGAGTTGAATGTCGCAGCTCCCGTCACGGTCAGCGTCTCTGCCGTGTTCGTGCCAGGCGCGACAATGCCGTTGAGTTCAAGCGAACCGTCGAGCGTGCCAACGCCCGAAAGCGTCTTGCCGGACGCTATCACGGTGCCAAGCGAACATATCCATCTTGCGCCGGACTCGACGGTGACATCTCCGTTGAAGACCGGTGCCGCCTCGGCATTGTTGTTCACCGTGGCACCTGCGGCGAATGTAACGGATTTGTTGAAAGTCAGCAGATACCCAGGATAGCTGGAAACACGCGCATACTCGCCAAGGACGACAGGCACATCAACCGTGCAGGCATATCTTCCCGTATGCGCTTCGAAATAGCCGTGCGCATCCGCCCCCGCAGAAAAAGTAAGCGTCCCGTTGCCAGTCACAGTGTTAGGACGGAAATTGCACCACTGGCCAATTCCACGGACAGTAAAGTCCCCGTTCAGAACAAATTCTCCGCAAGGCACAGTTGCGCTTTTGCCATATATCTGCATCTTCGGAATCGAAGAAGGCACGATCACCTTCGTGTTCGCTGTAGGAAATCCATTCACCCAGCTTTTTACCTGATCCTGCCCATATTCACCATTGTAATACCCGGTAAAGATCGTGAAGTCCCCAGTCGGATCTGTAACAACGCCATTGGCTGCAAACGACGTTGCTGTGAGCGAACCGTCGGCATACGAGACGTTCCAGTACAGCCCGCCGTTGTTTCGTATGATTACATGCTCCGCGACCGGGCTTTCATCAGACGTCGTCATCGCCACATTCTCTCCAAGCACTACAGTCTTTTCCGCTTCGGTCTCGCCGGAAAGGTCATACTCGACGAAACCACCCGTCCCCAGCGCGACGCTCCCGGGCGTAGTCGCTGCCGTGAAGACAGCAGTTCCGTTTTCAATCTCGACAGCACATGTCGGCTTTGCATTGAACGCAACTCTTCCCCTGCCGGCAATCGTCAGCGTTCCCTCGCCGTCAACCGCGGTTGCTATCGTCGTCGAATATCCCGCAGTGTCTATCGTCCCGCCCTGTGCGCCCACGGTCACTGCGATTCCGCTCGTCAGCAGTGTGTCGCCCCCATAGATCACCGTGAGCCTGCCGCCATTGAAATTGACGTATGCGCTGCCAGCTCCTTTATTGATCTGCGAGGCGTACATCTCTCCGCCGGCATTGAGATTGATTGTACCCGTGCTGCCGGCGTCCGTCGCGATCTGAGTCCACTTGCGGGTGCCGAATCCAGCCCCGCTCCAGAATGCGCCTCCGTTGCCAACGGTCAGGGTTCCCGCCCCTAACATGCCGACATTCGGGTCATTCGCGCCCGTGGAATATACGGTTCCTCCGACTATTTCGACAACGCCCGTCACACCTGTTTTCTGACCTATCTCGAATTTTGACGCGGTGTACGTACCCTTTTCGACCCTCACGCCGCCGCTGCCGGAACCTGCGCCGACAAACCACTCGCCCAATTTCACGCCTACGGCGTCGGAGGCGGACGTAAAAATCGTAGTGCCAAACGATTCTGACGAGCCGGCTGCGTTGCCGAATGCCAGCCAGCCCGGCGTGCAGTCGGCGGTAAACGTCGCTGTCAGCTCGCCAGATGGCTTGAAGTTGTAGTCTCCACTCATGCTGTCGAATTCCACATCGGATGTTATATCCGCAGCCCGTGTTCCGAACGTGGCCGCGCAAATGCCGACAACGACAAAAGCCGACACCATTGTGTTTTTTACCATTGTTCCCTCCTTGTTTTCCGTGTTGACGCGACAATTATATCAAATATTCAAGGAGCACAAATACAAAAGCACCCCCCAAAAAGGGGTGCTTTTGAAAAATAGTTCAAAAATAATGCCAGATTCGCTAAGATCGTCTACTTTACTGTGACAGTGTTGAACGAGTGCGGCTTGAGGTTGACGGCATAGGTCTTTCCCGCGACGGAGAACCTGACGCGCTTTTCGTCGTTGGCCCAATTCGTCGCTACGACGACAATTTCTCCGTCAGGGTTGCGGTAGCAGAGGGCCTCGGTGCTGTCGCGCCACGGCGAGTACGCGAGCTGCACCGCGCCGGGCTTTATGAACTGCGCGAAGTGGCGGACCGCGTAATACTCAGGACGATACGAGAACTCTTTCGTCTTCGAGTCGACGCGGATGAGCGCGTTCTGGCACCA
>DFGM01000095.1 GCA_002371755.1 Verrucomicrobia bacterium UBA3750
CGAAGAAGACGTGCTGTTGCCATGAATCGAAGAATCGTATGCGGCCATGCCCGGTTCGATGACCGTGCAGGTCTCGGTCTGCTCGCCGTCGGCTCCATAGAATGTAACCTCGATATTGCCTGAAACCGGCGTGTACCACTTGGAATACAACGCTACTGGGCCCGTCGAGGTCGCCGGAATCGACGTCACCGGCGCGCCATAGAGATTAGCATTATCATACCAGTTCACGAATGCAGAGCCTTCCTTGACCGGCGTCGGCAGCGTCGCGAGGCCCGCGTCCTGCACGTATGTCGCAGGATTAAGCGAAAGCGTTTCCACGCCACCTTCATCATAGTAGGTGATAGGATAGACATCCTTGATCTCCAGATGGAACGGAATCGGCTGGACATTCGCCGGCAGAGCGGCGTCAGTCACCGTAACCGTGAACTCGTAGTCGCCGGGTGTATTGCAAGTTCCGGAAAGGACGCCAACACCGGCTTCAGTGTAGCAGGTGATTCCGGGCGGAAGCTCCGCCTGGACAGCGCTGAACGTATAGGGCGAAACACCGCCAGTAGGCTGAATCGTATGATAGAAGCTCGTTCCCTTGGTTATGCTACCGTAGTCCGTCGTGGATACTGTGATGGGCGCCGGGTCGGTGACCGTTAGCGTGAACGTGAAGTTGGTCGAGCTCGGATTGCTGTCCGTCACCGCAATATTGAACTCATAGTTTCCGGCTGCCGACGGACGACCGGAAATCACACCGGCCGCCGTAAGCGAGAACCCTTCGGGAAGGGTGGAGTTCTCGGGATCGAATGTATACGGCATCTTGCCGTCACGAATGTAGGACGAATATGTCGATGTGGCCAGCGTCCAGCTCTTCAGCTGCCCCGTAAGTGCAGCCTCAAGAGAAGTCGTCTTCTGGGCCATCGGAATCGGTCCGGTGATGCGAACATACTTGTACGATGAGCTTGTGCCGAGATCAACCTTGTGCGTAGTGGCATTGGGTGTTATCGGGTTAAGTGTATACGAGGCGTTTGAACTATACTTGATGACCGCATCATCGTTGTAGACGTACAGGCCGGCGCCATTGGTCTTGCTGGAGCCGTTGCCCCTGCCAATGCCAACCGTATAGCTGCCAGAACCGCCGCCAGTAGCCTCGATATTGCCGCCGTAAACATCTACTCTGCCGCCGGCGCCAGAGTTACCACCGCCGATGCCTGCTCCGTTGGTGCCGCCATTAGCCACGATAGTGCCATCGTAAATCGTGACGGTTCCGCCGGCACCGGAGGAGCCGCCGCCGATACCAGCACCATTAGTACCGCCAGTCGCCGTGATAGTACCACTATGAATCGTTAGCATGCCACCATTATTGCCGTACTGTCCACCGCCGATACCGGCGCCGTTGTAGCCGCCGATCGCCGTCACCGTGCCACCATAAATTGTGACGGTACCGCCGGATCCACTATAGCCGCCGCCGATGCCAGCGCCTTGATAACCGCCTCTTGCGGTAATATTGCCGCCACAAATTACAACCGTACCGCCCGGCTTGTTTTGATTGCCGCCAATGCCGGCAGCCTTATAGCTTGATGTTGTACCGGAAGAGGCGCTAAGCACGCCAGTACCTTCACTCTGACCATAAATAACGAACGAGTTGCCGTCTGCTACATTGATGCCGGCATTGCTGGTAGTTCCAACAACCGTCAGCGTCGCACCGTCGGCGAGAACAAGGCTGACCTTGCCGACGACGGTCACGCCTGCACTCAGCGTCACATCGCCGGTAACGTAGTACCAGCTATTCTCCCATGTGACGGCTGTAGAAGATGACGCAACCGGATGGCAAGTCCTTTTCCTTACAACTCCGTCTGCATTGCGGCAGTCAACCGATACCGTATCTCCGCTCGTCGGTTCCTCTGGATCTTCGTCGATAAAGCCAGGGAGCTTGACCGTCAGCGTGTATTCCGCATCAATCGTCTGCGGCGTGGGCTCGGTCGTGTCCGTTACAACCAGCGTGAATGTATATCCGCCGACCGAGCTGACGGTGCCCGAAAGCGTTGTGCCGTCAATCTCAAGTCCGGAAGGCAGTTCAGAGCCTGCCTTGAGCGCAAACGTGTAGGTTCCGCTACCGCCAAGCACCGTCGCCGCGAGGTCGATGTTGCACGCTTCGCCGGAGCTGGCCTTGATTGCGCTCACGCTCTGGGTGAGCGGCCCCGCCTTGACCACGTAATAGCGGTAAGACCGGCTGCTTCCAAGCTCGTCAGTCGGATTCGCACTCGATCCGACGTATGCCTTCATGCCGACGCCAACGTTCAATGTGCCATCAGTGTAAGAAGATGCACTGCCATACCCCTTGCCGATGCCTGACGCAATGTAGCCGGCAGTACTGCTGGTGGAAGACCCGCCGGTCGCCGTCACTGTGCCTCCGTTGATGGTGACCGCATCGCCACTGCCATTGTATCCGCCGCCGATGCCTGCTCCGCCACTTGAGCTTGTCGCTGTAACAGTACCACCATTGATTGTGACCGTGGCGCCACTATTATAGTTACCTCCGCCAATGCCAGCGCCTCTATAACTCTCAGCAGTCACCGTGCCGCCGTAAATCATAACGGTACCGCCATTACCGGTGTTCAAACTGGTAGCACCACCACCGCCGATACCAGCACCATAAGCAATACTATACTGAGCTCGCGCAATCACCGTGCCACCGTAAATCGTAACCGTGCCGCCGTTGCCATTCTTTCCGCCGCCGATGCCTGCACCATATTGAGAGGTCGTTTGTGCCGTGACATTACCGCCATAGATCGTAACCGAGCCGCAAGCTGCGCCACTATTGCCGCCAATGCCGGCACCGTCCGAACCGGCGGTCGCTGTGAGCGATCCGGTGCCATTCGCCTGAGCGTAGATGGTCAGCGAGGTGCCAGGTGGCACATTGATGCCTGCCTTACTGGACGAGCCGTTCACCGTCAGCGAGCAACCATCTTCAAGAATCAACTTGACATCGCCGGAAACAGTCACTGTTGAGGGGATGGTGATCGAACCCGTCGCAATATACCAACCCGTCGACAGAGATGTCGATGTCGTTTCAAGTGGTGTGGAAGAAACATAAGCGGTGTTTCCGTTCCCATCCTTGTACGGTGCATTGACCGGAACAAGGCTCCACTTGGAGTAGAATATCTTGTTTCCAGTGGAGCCGTGAGGAATTGTCGTGACCATGCTGGCGGGCGTCAGCAAGGAAGAGGTGTGCCACGACACGAACTCGTACCCAGTCTTCGTTGCTGGTGTCGGAATCGTTATATCGGTGGACTCGATCGTGTAGGTGGTCGGCACAAGGCCGCTCATCGTCGAAGCACCGTCCCTGTAGGTGATCGTGTACAAGATTGGAGTCCACTTCGCATAGTATGTCTTATCCTCGGTCTCGGTCGTAGCCACGGATGTCACCGCATCGCCGGTGCACTTCTTTGTAGCATACCATCCTGCGAACGCATAGCCGGTAGGCGCAGTCGCAGTAGCCGGAAGCGTCGCTGCCGTGCCAGGTGTGTACTGCGCAGGCACAAGCCCCGTCAGTTCCGTCGTGCCGTCGCGGCTGTCAACGTACGTGATCGACTTGGGCGGATACGTCACCGTGACAGTGTAGGTGAAGTCTTTGCTCTGGTGATCCGACCCGGTTGCGGAATCCGACACCGTCACCGTGACCGTGGCGCTTCCCGTCGCCGTAGGCGTGCCGGAGATTACTCCATTCTCGTACGCCAGCCCCTTATCCGAAAGCGTCTGCGACTTAAGGGTGAAGGTGTAAGGCGAAGTTCCGCCGCTAACCGTTCCGGCAATCAACTGCTCAAACGCCTGTCCGACATGCGCCGCAAACGCGCTCGTCGTCTGAGCAAGCGCAACAGGACCTTGTTTCTCGATTAAGTAATACTGATACTTCGTAGCCAAAGATATCGAGGTTTCACCATTGGGGTTCTTAATGTCCGTCGGTGTAGAGGATGCCCCGGCTTTCACAACGACGTTGGCGCCAACAGTTAATTCGCCTTGACTATATGAGGAATATGCGCCAACTCCTGGGCAGTTAGTATAGCCAATTGCACTCACCGATCCACCCGTCACAGTGACATCTCCGCCAGTACCGTTTTGTCCACCGCCAATACCAGCACTATTATATCCTCCGGTGGCGTGGACATCGCCGCCATCAATATTGATGACACCGCCGTTACCAGATTCTCCGCCACCGATTCCGGCGCCACCGAAACCGCCATTAGCGTTTACAACACCACCGGCTATCATGACCTTGCCGTTGTTGGCAGTCTTTCCGCCACCAATGCCAGCACCACGGGAGCCGCCTGTCGTCGTAATGCTACCGCCGTAAATGTTCACCGTGCCAGAATTTGTCTCCTGACTACCGCCAATGCCAGCACCATACATTCCGCCGGTCACAGTCATAACTCCAGCAGCTGCACCATTAGACTGCGCATAAATCGTTAATGTACTTCCTTCTGCAACTTTTATACCAGCGTTATATATCGTGCTCTGAATAGTCAACGTCGCACCGTCGCCGAGGATAAGGCTAACTTTGCCACTGACTATTGCACCGGCAGACAGCGTTATGGTTGCATTCGGTGCAACGTAATACCAGCTATTATCCCAGGTGACGGTCGTAGAAGAATCGGTTACCGGATTGCATGTCCTCGGAAATACGCCATCTGGCGTAAGGCAATCGACAGGATCGCCTGTCTCTGGCTCTTCGGGGTCGTCGTCGCTGAACCCTGTCGACTCGACGGCCTCAAGTGTGTATGAGACGGGCAGTGACGTTTCAAGAGCATCCTTTGCGGTAATCTTGAATGTTAGTGTACCAACAGCGGATGCCGCACCTGAAAGAACTCCGTCCGTAAGTGAAAAGCCCACAGGAAGCGTCTCGTCTGCCGTCACAGCAAATGTGTACGGCGGAACGCCGCCGGAAATAGTGTCGGCAAGCGCAATGTTCACGGTCTTGCCGATTTTGGCGACGCCCAGGTTAGCCGTAGCAGCAAGCGGATCAGGATCGGTGACGACAAGCTTGTACTCCGCATCGAGTGTTAGCGGATCGGGCGAAGTCGTGTCAGCGACATGAAGTGTGAAATTGTAGTTGCCTGCAGTAGAGATTGTGCCGGAAAGCGTATTTCCGGAAAGAGAAAGCCCAAGCGCCGAAAGCGCACTCGCCGTGTCCGTGAAAGTATATTCACCCGTACCGCCGGCTATTGTGTCGGCAAGGTCAATATGCATTGACTCACCAGTATAGACATGCACCTCCGCAGTCTCCAGCCTCAGCCCCGGCGGCAGTGCGCTCGCAACATAGTATGTCGTGCCGGCGACTGGATTTCCGGTGAAATCGCCACCGGTATTCGCAAACATATCGTAGTTCCAAATACTAGCACCAGTCGTACCCGCCGGAATCGACCACTCTGCGCCAGGCCCGGCCGTATTGACCTCCAGACTCGTGCAGCCGCTGAACATGCCAAAGTAGCAAGAGCCAGGAAGCGAACCTGTAGCCGGAAGAGCGGGAATCGCCTTGAGCGACGTGCATGACGAAAACATTGAGTTGTAGCATCCCGTCGACAAGGTCGCTGCAGGGAGCGCGGGCGGCACCATCAACTGACTGGAGGAAAACATGCCCTGGTAGCAGTTGTTTGCCAAGGTCGTTGCCGAAAGCACAGGAGCCGCCACCAAGTTAGACCAACCCGAAAACATGTATCTGTAGCAATAATCTCCCATCGGAGGCACGTCGCCGTTGTAGCCGCGCAACGTTTCTATATCGCCCTCGCAATAAAGATCCGCAGCCGTAGTGGCCCAAGTCAGCGAAAACGGCGAGCCGTAATAAGAACTGCCGCCGAATGTCGTAATCCCCGTGCCGCGGAGATAGATGTAGTATTGTCCGTCGGTCTGGGCAGCAGTAACTTGGGTTCCCGTCCACCCCTTCGTCCAGGAAGCCTCGTCCGTCGGATTGCTTGTGGCAATATCCAACGTACCGCTGCTCCACCGGCTGCTTGTGCCGGAGAGTCTGAACTGCGACGCGCTTCGGAACGTCAGGTAGGGCGTGTCGAACGCGGATGCCGCGAAAGATGCGAGCGCGAGTGCTGCGAATACGAACGAACGGGCCGACGCGAGGTGGCCGAAGATTTTGTGTATCATCGTGTTATTCTCCGAAAGTGCATAGTATGCGGACGGAGAAATTATAGCAAACATTCACTTCCTAAGGAAAGTGCCGAGCCTCGCTAATTTTGGCAAAATGGGCAAAATAAGACCGCCCGGCTTCTCGACTCTCAACTCTAGAACGGGAATGTCCGCCCGAATATGTAGTGCGGCGCGACAACGGGGATTTGCGGCGTTCTACCTTTCGCGAGGAGTCCAAGAACATATGCGGCGACCTTTTCGCCCGTCTCCGTGGCATCGCACTCGAAGCGCGTGAGGGCTTCGGAATAGACGGGACCGAGCCCGCGGTTGGAAAGCGCCACGACCTTGATGTCGCGCGGGATCTTCAGCCCGCGCTCGAGAAACGCAGTAAGCGCACCTTGCGCGACGAAATCGTCCCAAAAAAGGATGACATCCGGAAATCCTGAACGCGGGAGTTCCATGAACGCATTGTATGCCGCGCGCTCGATGCCCTCGTAGCGGCCGAGTCCGTTCATGCGCGGGACTGTCAGCCACCCGGACTTTATCCCTTTCTCCGCAAGCGCCTCCTTCGCGTCTGGCGTGTCGTTTCCGTCGAAGCGCACCTGCAGTACGCGCTTTACGCCAGTGCGGACGCAGTGTCGGGCGAAGTTTTCGATGGCTTCCTCCGCCGAGAAGCAGACCCACCGCCCCTCTTCCTTGGCAGGTTCGTCGCCGTAGATGAACACGCTCTTCACGCCAGCCTCGCGCAGGCACTTTCGGACTGGCTTCGTGCTGTAGATAGCGATTGCAACGTCTGGTGTGCGGACGAGTTCGTGCTTAAGGAAAGAAAGGCCTATCTGCCTGTCCTGCGAGAATACGACAGTGGAGAACGCATATCCCGCGGCGCCCAGTCTACGGCGGAGCGCGTCGGCTATCATAGTCACGTGGTAGCTGCACGCATCAACATCCGGAAGGATAAAGAGGATGCGACCGTGCAGTGCCGTGGCGTCGCGCGGGAGGACGACCGTCCCGACGCGTGGACGCGAACGCACATATCCTTCGCGAGCAAGCTGCTCCACTACTCCGCGTGCAACGCGAAAGGTAAGTCCGCTTGCCTTCGCCAGCTCCTTGATTGTCGGTATTGCATCACCCGCCTTGAGCCTCCCGTAGGCGATTTCGTCCTTTATGAAGCCGCACAGCGCATCCGCAGGCGTAGTCGCCCCGTCGGGCGTGTAGTGAAAGTTCTTCAGAAAATCGCTGTTCATGGAGATTCCCTTTCGGCGTTTCGACATGGTTGGGCACCGCAGAAGTCCAGCTTAATGTCAGTGCCGATCTTACCGCCTGTGTGCACGTCAAGGCGCTCGACGGTGACGCCCTCCGGCGTAGCGATCATGAAAAGCGCCTGATGCGAACCATGTTCGCCCTTCGGCTTCGGCATCCAGGTCTCGATCTGGTAGAAGAGCGAGGGTATGGCAATTGCGGCGAAGCCATCCGGTAGGGCGGTCGCACCGCTACCGCCGCCCGCCACGAACGACGTGGCATTGGTGGCCGAAATGTGGGCGTGTCCGCACACGGCGATAGTATTCGGCGTGTTTGTGAGGAAAGCGAGCGACGCGCCGTCGTCCCATGAAATCTCGTCTCCGCAGCCCGGCCGCGCAAACAGCCCGCGATATGCGCGATGCTGGGAAAAGACGCGAAGCCACGGTTCTGGAGTGGACGGGACGGACGAGGCGGACGAGATGGACGGGGCTGGTGACGGCAGGAAGTGGACGAGGGTAAACTCGCATCCCTTCAGCATGCGGCGCATGACAGGCTCGAACTTTTCGCCAAACGCCCGCTCCCACGCTACGTCTGGGCCAATGTGCGGAATGTAGTCCGCCCAACGTCCTTTCTCGACAACCTCGCGCTGGCGGACCTTGAAGTTGAGCGCCGTATCGTGGTCGCCGTAGTGGAAAAGGCGGGCAACCGGTTCGCCGTCCGAACGGCGGGAACCGGGGAACACTTCGTTCCATGCGGCGGCAACCTCTTTGAGTTCCGAAAGAAGGCCAAAGTCGGTTAAGTCGCCTGCCGCGATCACAGCGTCTGCCTTTTTCGCGTCGAAAATCCGCAATGCGCGCTTTAGGTCGGAGTTATCGTTGTTGTCGCCAATGTGGGTGTCGGCAAGAAGTCCGATGCGGATAGAAGGGCGGGCAGGGAATCTTTCGCACAGGGGGTCCAAGTATTCGCGGCGGAAGAGCGCGATGCGACGCGCTTCGACGGAGCCGGCGTCGACTTTCGCCTCGGCGGACGAAACGAGCGACACGAGACGAGACAGCACCTCCGGCGAATAGATTTCACCGCGCAGTTTCTCCTCCGTCGGCGCTTCGCATACGCCTGGTCCTAGCGGCGTGTCGAACGGCTTTGCGACGACTTTCATCCAGCACTTTTCAAGCGTATCGAAGAACTCCGCCATCTCCTTCGCCGCCGCGCCGAACATGAGGCGGTGGTGTTCTGCGAGAATGGTCTCGACATCTGCATCGGGATTCCAACAGACGCGCGAGAATACGTAGTAGTTGAGGTAGTTGTATATCCAGCGGTCGGACTCGCTTTCGGCAAACGCGCCCGTCACATCTGGCGAGATGGCGCGGTAGTAGGCTGCCCATGCGCGTGGCGCAAGTTGCGGGATGTCCTTCATCTCGAGGTTCCAGCAATCGACCTTGTCCGGATAGTTCCATAGCGACACCTTGCGTTCCAGCTTCTCATGCCAGCGGCGCACCTCGTCTTTCTCGCGCTCGCCAATTGCCGTCCCCTCGGCCCAGGGACCGCGCCGCGCAACAAAGACATCGACATTGTCGGGGATTTCGTTCGTCGGGATGCGCACGTAGGGAATATACGACATCTGCGAAACACGCGCGTGCGGGAATTTCGCCTTGAGGCGATCCGCAAGTTCGGCGGTGCGCCGCCATACGAGGTCGGAGGCAAAGCCAATATCGGTTTTGGAAAACGGGATATTCCGCTCGCACCAATCGCAATGGCAATGTTTTAGCCAAGTGAAGCCGTCCTTCGGCATCGCGTCGAAGACGGGGCACGGGGAAGGGGAGATGGGGTTGAACGCCGCAATAACCGCGCAGGCGTTGGTGTATATCGCGTTCCACGTTTCCGGCGAGAGGCAATGCGTCTTCGCGCCGTGGCAGCATCTGAGATGGTGCGTCTCCATCCTCAGCCGATACCAGTTGAGGCGCTTGAAATCCGATTCGCCCATGCCGGAGAGGATTTCCGGGTCTACAGTTCCATCCTCGTAGCCATAACGTCGCACGGAAAAAGCGGGCGATTCCTCGGTGCGCACTTCAGGCACGGCGATGCGCTCCGCTCGCGGCACACAAGTTCCGAGTTCGCCGGGGAAGTATGTCCTCACGCCCGCGAACCGCTCGAGAAATGCATACACGCCGAAAAGCGTTCCGCGCCGAAAACATGGTTGCCAAATAGCCTCGTCAGGGAGCGCCGCCGTTGCGTCTACATCGGAGACATCATCGTCGTTCCCGGCGATGCATACGACATTCGTGCGCACATCTATGACATAGCCATCGCGGTCTGGCAGGGCGCGATCACCGTCCGCACCGGCGCCCAGCACAATCGCAGTTTTGCCAGCCGACCTCTCATGCACGACAGGCAACGCCTCGCCGAGAACGCCCTTCAAAAAGGAATTCAATTCCTCCGCCGCGAGATGTGTCGCATACGCCGCGTCCGCCGGCAAGACGATCTCTGAGCCGCGATCGATGACTACATCTGCATTCGCCGCAGTTCCAGCCGCGAAGAACGCAAGGAGCGCAAAGAGGATGCGACGGGCCGAAGGCATCACAATCCCTCGAACGCAAGCGAGCCGAGGGGCTTGATGTGGATGCAGAAGCGCGTAGAGTAGCTCGCCGAGTCGGGCGACGCCATTTGGCGGCGACACGGCAGAAGGTCGTAGAGCGCAGTTCTGCTTCCGTTCCCGTTGGCACTTTTGATGATTCTCCACGTGCCGCCAGATATGCCGACGGGATCTGTGGCGACATCAGGCAGCCCAAAGTCCGGGAATGTGTTTATTCCCGTGTTCTTCGCCGTGTCGAGCGTCCATTCGCCCGCAAGGCCGACGACATCGTAAAGCCCCCAGCCGTTGTCGGCCTTTGTACCTACCGCACTCTGCGTTGTCGAGCCGGTGCTGCCGTACCAGGCAACTATCGCGTTGACATGGTTGCTTATGGTCGAGAGTTCCTCGTCAGTCGTGCCGCCGGTCGGCCAGAAAGTCGCAGTGTTGGCGCGCGCGGCGACTTCCCACTGCTCTTCCTCGCAGAGATCTACGACGAGACCTGCGCCCGCTTTCGCGCGCAGCTTCGCGACGACGGATTCCGCCGCAACCTTGTAGCCCGTCGTCGGCCAATCGCCGCTCTCCGCCGACTTTTCGCCGCGAAGGACATTGTACGAGAGAGTCTGCGGGGTGTAGCCTGTCCCCGCCGTTCCCGTCGAAAGGCAGGCGTGCTGCGCTTCGGTGTACTTGAATATCCCCACGTAGAAGTCGCTCGTGAAAGTAACGGTCCGGCGATTACAGTTGACCGTCGTAACCGATTCGGGATTGTAGTGCTGCAGGTGACTAAACGTCTCCATTGGCTCGCCCAGCGTGTATGTTCCGGCAGGGATGCGCCTGAATACCATCTTCGACGACTTGTGCTCGGCGGTCCAGCCGCCGTCGGGCGGCTCCGCCATGAACTCGTAGCCGCCGTTTACGAGGTCGACGACAATGTAATTGTGCGCCGACGCGGCGGCATTCGCGACAGACACTGTGAAGCCCGTGAGGGTCTGTCCCGCAAAAGGCGAACTGGCCGGATCCCACGTAAGACGGTGCTGTCCGGGCGCAACGGAAAAGAGCGTGTCGAGGCGGTACGGTGCGGGATGCGCGTCCCACGTCGCCGTCACATCCACGTCGTTCGCCTCGCCGGAAAGGATAAAATCCACATCTACCTTCTCGCTCCACGGCCAGCGCTGATTAACGACTACATGCGAAATAGCCGTCTCCGCAAACACGGGAAACGACATGGACAAAACCAATGCAGCTATCGCCTTATACATCTTCTACGTTCCTTTGCCTTCTACCTGAAGATGATCGTCAACCCTATGTTCATCGGCCAGGCGATATCATAGCCCGACTCGCCGCCTTCGCCTTGCCATGCAGGGTCGATCGCATATACACGCGGACTCTGGACCCGTTCCCATCCCCGGGTTCCTGGATTCGCGCGCACGGTTATAGGGCCTCCCCCCGCGCCGTCGAAGTACGCAAGCGTCGCCGTCTCGCGCACGACCTCCGCGCCGCCCGCCTTCTGCACGAGCGACACGTCCACAATCGTCTCGCCGTTCTGCGAGGGGTGTGCACAACCGCCATGCGTCTCGTCCAAGGCGCGAGAGACGTTAACCGTAGAGACGACACACGTGAGGCGGTTTGAAAAAACAAGTTCGGCGGAATCCGCCGCCTCCTCCCACTGCCACGACAGAGGAATCGACCTGCTTGAGACGGTTTCCCACAGGCGCATATCCGACTTCGACCTGATTGTGACGGCCGGAGCATCGGCGGCAGTCAGAAAGACAAAAGACGCACACGCAAGCGCATCTACGCCGAAAGCGCGCATTTTGCGCAGAAAGGTTGCGGGAGGCGCTTTGCGCCGGCGCAATTGATGCGATTTGTCCATGCTCTTCATCGTCAATTTGTCCTTGCTCTCCGCTTCAGGGCATAATCTACCAACGGAAAGACATAACCATTTTACCATATTGAATGTGCGACCGTCAACCCCAGACGCCGTTCGACAGTTCGACACGACACTCTGTCGCGCCTGTTGCGACAGAGTGTCGCGCTTTTCAAGGGGTGCTGCGCCTGCCGTGGCGTTTGGCACGGCGGGTGCAGCAGGAAGCGCGGAGGTAAAAACAATGAACATGCAATACAATCCGCCAGAAGAAGAAGGCAAAGCCCTCGAGAAGTTCGGTTCCGACCTCACCGCGCTTGCAAAGGCGGGCAAGCTCGATCCGGTGATAGGCCGCGATACCGAGATACGCGATGTCATCCGCATCCTTTCGCGCAAAACCAAGAACAACCCAGTGCTCATAGGCGAGCCGGGCGTGGGAAAGACTGCCATAGTCGAAGGACTGGCGCAGCGAATAATCCGGGGCGACGTGCCGGAAGGATTGAAGGATAAGACAGTCTTCTCGCTGGACATGACCGCACTCATGGCAGGCGCCATGTACCGCGGCCAGTTCGAAGAGAGGCTCAAGTCCGTATTGAAGGAGATAAAGGAGTCCAACGGGAAAATCATCCTGTTCATCGACGAAATCCACACGATTGTCGGAGCGGGCAAGACCGAAGGCTCCACAGATGCCGGCAACATGCTAAAGCCGCTTCTCGCGAGAGGCGAACTCCACTGCGTCGGCGCCACTACGCTCGACGAATACAGGAAATACATGGAAAAGGATGCCGCTTTGGAGCGCCGTTTCCAGCCTGTCGTAGTGGATGCGCCGAGTGAAGAGGATGCAATATCCATCCTTCGCGGCATAAAGGATCGTTTCGAGAAGTACCACAATGTAAGAATACGCGATGAAGCGCTCGTGAACGCGGTGACACTATCGGCGAGATACATACAGGACCGCTTCCTGCCCGACAAGGCAATAGACATTCTCGACGAAGCTTGCGCCAGGATACGCACCGAGATGGATTCGTGTCCGCAGGAGCTTGACGAGATTTCCCGCCACGTGCGCAGGCTTGAGATCGAGGAAATCGCGCTGAAGAAGGAAAAGGATGATGCATCGAAGAAGCGTCTGGAGGAACTTCAGAGCGAGCTGAAAGCTCTCAAGGAGAAGTCGGACGTGATGACGGCCCAATGGAAAAAGGAAAAGAGCGCCTTGGAGGAGGCGAGAAAGATAAGGCAGAAACTTGATGACGCGAGAAATGCATATGAAATCGCCCTGTCCAGAGGAGACAACGAGACGGCCGCACGCTACAAGTACGGCATCATACCCGAATTCGAGCGGCAACTCAAGGCCCATGAAGACGATTCGCTTAAGAACTCTTCCACGGCCATGCTTCGCGAAGAAGTGACAGCCGAGGAAATTGCGCAGGTAGTGAGCAGATGGTCAGGGATACCGGTGGCAAAGCTTGTGGAAGGGGAGCGGGAGAAGCTGATGCGGCTCTCGGAGACTCTGCACAAGCGCGTAATCGGGCAGGACAAGGCGGTGGATGCCGTGAGCGACGCCGTCTTGAGGAGCCGTGCGGGCATAAAGAACAGGGCTCGTCCGGTGGGCGCATTCCTCTTCCTGGGTCCTACGGGCGTAGGAAAGACGGAACTTGCCAAGGCGCTCGCCAAGGAACTCTTCGACGACGAAAACGCCATGGTGCGCCTCGACATGTCCGAATACATGGAGAAGTTTGCCGTCTCGCGTCTCGTCGGAGCGCCGCCCGGATACGTGGGGTTCGAAGACGGCGGCCAGCTGACTGAGGCCGTCAGGCGCAAACAGTTCTCCGTAGTGCTTCTCGACGAAATCGAGAAGGCCCACCCGGATGTCTTCAACCTCTTGCTGCAGGTGCTGGACGACGGGCGCCTTACCGACAGTCACGGCAGGACGGTAAGCTTCCGCAATACCGTGATTATCATGACGTCCAACGCGCCCAAGGATTCTCTCAAAGATCTCTTCAGACCCGAGTTCCTGAACCGCCTCGACGAGATACTTGAGTTCGATCCGCTGAACGAAACGCAGATACGCGAGATCGTAAAACTGCAAGTGGCCGACCTCGCCAAACGCCTGGCGGACGAGAATCTGAAGCTCGAAGTGGACGACAAGGCAATGGCAGTCCTCGTGAAGGACGGCTACGACCCCGCCTACGGAGCAAGGCCGGTAAAAAGGGCGATCCAGCGCGACTTGGAGAATCCCATCGCCAAGAAGATTGTCGCCGGCGATTATCCGCCTGGCGCGACAATCTTCGCAAGCGCGGAAAAGGGCGAGATTACTTTAGGAAGTTCTTCGCGTTGAGGAACTCCCAGATGCGCTCCATCCAGGTGAAGCTGCCCGTGCCCGGGGCGGCTTCACGCTGGAAACAGTGCGTGCGCGTCGCGAGAGTGTGAAGAGCGCCCTGGATACCCATTGCGCGAAGCTTCTCCCAGGCCTTGACGCTGTTCATGGCGGCCCAGCCGTCGGCATCGCCGTGGATGAACAGCATGGGCGGAGTGGCAAGATCGAACGCAAACTCCGGCGCGAGGTATGCGTCATCGGCGTTCCCGCCGGTGGCGTTGCCTTTTTCAAGACCGTCCGTGAGAGCGTAGGCCGGATAGATTGCAACCGCCCACTGGACGCTGCAGGAAATCTTGTCGATATCGTCTATGGGCCAGTAGGCGTTCGTTTTGGAAGTGGTCGCGCCCATCAGCGCGAGATGCCCGCCCGCGGATGAACCCATGATGCCGATTCTATCCGGGTCGAGACCATAGGACGCAGCCTTGGAACGGACTATCCTTATGGCGCGCTGTGCATCCTCCCAGGCTGTCGTATGCTTGGCAAGGCCTTTCGGGCGTGGCGTGCGGTACTTGAGCGTCACCACGGCCACGCCTTTCTCGTTCAGGAACTTTCTCGCGGGTGCAACTTCAAAACCGTCGGGAGTATTGCCGTTGTAGGAGCCGCCCGACCATATCATCTGTATTGCCTTGGTGGTGAGATTGGAGGGGATGTGCCATTCTATATAAGGAGTGCACTGGTGGCTTTGGGCGTCGGGCATCTTCCCTTCGGGCCAGATTGGCTCTTTGAGATAAGTGGCGCGCGTCGAATCGCCGGGGTAGCGGTCCATGAGGGGCACTTGCGCACCGGGATCGCCGAGATAACCCATCTGACGCATAAACTCTACAGCGCGTTCCAGACCGAAAGCGCCGTGCCCCTTGTCGGGTGTGACGTGCAGTTCGGCGGGAATCTTGCGCTTCCTCAGTTCCCTGTAGATTCTGGAAGAACCGTTGGGGGAGTATTTGTCGTTGCCGCCGTGGAGGAGGCACATGGGGCAGGTCTTCTCGTCGAACTTGAAACAGTCGGCGATCGTGGCATCCACGGCCATGCCGCCACGCGTATTGGGAATTCCGTAGCCATCGCTGAGGATATATGCCGGAGCGAACGCGCAGACCCAGTTTACATGGCAGGGCGTGGCGTCGGTTTCGTCCACATCCTCGTAAGCCTTCGTTTGCGAACTGGTGGCGAGAAGGGTGGAAAGGTGCGAGCCTGCGCTCATGGATACTACGCCGATTTTCTCAGGGTCGAAGCCGCGCTCTGCGGCCTGGGAACGGATGAGTTTGATGGCGCGCTGAGCATCTTCCCATGCAGATTGATAGATAGGCAGTCCCGCAGGACGCGGGGTGCGGTAGACGAGGTTGACGCACTGGCAGCCGAGCTTCGTGAACTCTTCGCGCCACTTCTTCACAAGGCCGACGTCGCAGCAAGCATTGTAGGAGCCGCCCGAGATAAGCACCATGCATACGCCGTTCGGCGACTCTGGCTTTTCGCACCAGTCGATGTAAGGAAGGCGCCACTCGTCGGGATTGAAGCCAGGCTTCATCGAGATATCGGTCATTGCGGCTATCTGGTGGGATTGCGCATCGGGCATTTTCCCTTCAGGCCAGAGGTGCTGGCGATCTGCAAACGCGCAAAAGGCCGCGAAAACCGCAGCAAAAGCAACTCGTATCTTCATCTTTTGTTCCTTCCATTGTAAAGTTCTTCGTAGACTTTGAGCGAATCCGACGCCATGCGCTCGAAGGAGAACTTTTCGAGCGCCTTTGCGCGAATGTCGCGATAACCTGCCGTCGCGGCCTTCTCTATGGCGGAGGCGAACTCTTCGGGCGTGCCGTTTTCGACGAGTTCGCCGTTCACGCCCCTCTCCACTATATCCAAGGCACCGCCGAAAGCTTTCGCCACAACGGGCTTGCCCATGGCCAAGGCTTCCGCCATAGAGCGGCCGAACGCTTCCGCCTTGCGCACGTTGGAAGATACGACCACATCGGCAAGGCTCAGGCACTCTGCCACCTTGCTCTCGTGGCCGGCGAATACGACGCGCTCTTCGATAGCAAGCTCTTTCACGAGACGGCGCAAATCTTCTTCCACATCCTTGCGCAGTTCCTCCGCCTCGCCTACGATGACGAGCATGTATCGCTTGTCCATTGCCGCAACGGCGCGAATGAGGATGTCGTAGCCTTTAAGCTGGGTTATTCTGCCGACACCCATCACGACCTTGCGTCCAGAGATGTTCCATTCGTCGCGCTTTTCGGCGACAAAAGAAGCATCGAGCGCATCAGTATCGAACTTTGCCCTGTCTATGGCGCGAGGGATCACCCGAAGTTTCTCCTCGCGTATTCCGTATGCCGCCTTCAGATAGTCGGCGATGTAGCGGCTTGGCGTGACGGTCAAGTCTCCGAACGTCATCACGCGCGAATATGGCGAGATGGAATTGGCACCGTGGGCGAAAGTGATCCATGGGATGTCCAGATCCTTTGCCGCTCTGAGGTAGAGCCAGGCCGGGACGCGGGAATGTGCGCAAACGACGTCTGGCTTTTCGCGGAGGAGAAGTTTTCGCAGTTTCGAGGCGCGCTGGAAATACGTAAGCGGATTCTTGCTCTTTATGTCAAGCTCCAGATGATTGCCGCCATCGGCCACGATGGTCTCCGCGAGCCTGCCGCCTGCCGAGACGACGGTGTTAGTCCAGCCGGCCGCCACGATGACGCGGTTCATTTCCACGACGCCTCTTTCGACGCCGCCTTGCTCCATCGCAGGCACCAGTTGCATCGTCTTCATTTCGCGGCCGCCTTTCTTTCGTTGGCACAAAGCTTTTCCAACTCGTCCGGCTTGGGGTGCTTGCGGAACTCGTTGTAGTTCAGCACCCAGCAGGAAGGATGGCGCCTTATGACGCGCTCGAGGTCCTTGAGGCAGCGTTGGGTCATGCCCCAAATGTCGCGCGCCTCACGGCTTTCGTAGACTGAAATCACCTCGCAACGGTATCTGCCGTCCTTGAGCGGTCTGCACCAGGCCACCGCTATCGGCACGTCGCCTTTGGCGGAAAAGAACGCGGGAGCCGCCGAAACCGGCACGGGGCGCCCGAAAAACCTCACCCATATGCCGCCGTCGGAAGGCCTTACCGCCTGATCCACCAAGAGCCCCAGCGATTTCCCTTCCTTCAATCCCTTCATGAGCGGACGAAACGCGCCCTCCGCATGGACGATTTCCTGTCCAATCGACTCGCGCGACTTCATAAGAAGCTTCGTCATGCCGCCAGAGCCTATGTCTTTTGCGACGGACATCATCCTGTGCCCCTCGAGGAAGGCGAGCTGGGATAGTATTTCCCAGCATCCGATATGTCCCGATACGGTCACGGCCGATTTGTGCGAGGCGAGAAGGGCTTTCCCTTCCGGGGACATCTCGCCGGAAATTTCCACTTTGCGCCGGGCGTTCGTCATCGTCCAGAAAGCGTGGGCTATCGTGCGCGCCATATTTCGGTAGCTTCGCCTTATGACAATCTCTTCCCGGCGTGTTGGCTTGGAGTCGGGGTCGTATTCCCTTCCTCGGATTATGCGGAGGTTCTCCAGCGCGTGCCGGCGCCCCTTCGTGTCGAAACGATAAAAGATTCGAGAGGCGAAGTCGGCAACGGCAAGGACGGCTTTGCGCGGAAGAAAAGTGAATACAAGAAGCCCAAGTGCGATGCCAAACCACTCAAATGGTCTGAGCAACGCAAGCTTGAGCTTCTTCAGTGTGCGCTTTTTGCCCAACCTCAGTGCAGATTGTATGTGCTTTCCACCTCTTCCCACGTGCGGGTGGTGAAGAACTGCGAAATCGCAGTATCGTACTGGGCGGTGTGGGTGAACGCCTTCTTCATCAGCTTGAAGCGGGTGTCGAGCCCGAGAGAACCCTCGTGCGATTCAAGCTCCTGGATGATGTTCGGGTAGTCGAGAGGATCCGTGACGGAAGCCACTCTCAAGTAGTTCTTTGCGGAGGCTCTCACCATGCAAGGACCGCCGATATCGATGTTGGTGCGCGCCATTTCGGGGGTGACGCCTTCCTTCGCCACGGTGGCCTGGAAGGGATAGAGATTCACCACCACCATGTCGATAGGTTCAGCCGCGAGGCGCTTGAGGTCGGCCTGGTGCGCATCGTTGTACTTTTCGCTCAGGAGGCCCAGGTAGATCTTGAAGTCCAGAGTCTTCACGAGGCCGCCTTGCATCTCCGGCTGGCCCGTGTAGTCGCTTACCGCGACGAGCGTTCCTTCCGCCTTGTCGCCAAGGATTTCCTTCACCTTCGCATATGTGCCGCCCGTCGAATATATCTTCACGCCGGGGCACGCTTTGACGAGAGCCGGAACGAACGTCTCCAGCCCAGTCTTGTCGCTCACGCTCATGAG
>DFGM01000008.1 GCA_002371755.1 Verrucomicrobia bacterium UBA3750
TCGGCTGCCCCAAGCTCGATCCCGTTGACTACTCGGAGAATGTTGCCAATGTGGAAAAGTTTCCAGTTTCCAATGTTGCCAATTGGAATTGGACATTGGGAATGGCAACATTGGATATTGGCAACACTCCCAAGTTCATCCCTTGGCAGGTTGTCACACTCTCGCTCGACGGGAAGATAATCGATTCGTGAGTTGCCAAGAGGTGGTGCGCGGACCTTCGCTTCGCAAGTTTTCCCAACGCTGACATTCCCATTTTCTCTCATTGCCCCTAAACGGTCAAAAATGATATAATATGCGCCGTCGCCAGTGAAAGGAACAAAACCATGCCAGCAGTAATGGAAGCGATAGACAGGATGTCGCCTGACGAGCGAATCAAGACGATGGAATACCTGTGGGCGGCAATGACCGCTGCGGCAGAGCCGGAACCTCCGGCTTGGCACGGCGATATCTTGGCTGAGCGCCGCCGCCGCGTTGCGGCTGGCGAAGAAGGCTTTATGTCGGTCGCCGAATCGAAACGTCGCCTGTACGAGGAAGTTCATGCTCGTTAGGATTCTTGATTCCGCCCACAACGATATTCGCGACGGCTATTGGTTTTATGAAAATCAAGAGCCTGGTGTGGGCGATTATTTTAGCGACACGCTTTATGGAGAGATCGAATCGCTATCCCTTTACGCGGGTATTCACAACAAGCGTTTCGGATTCCATCGCGCACTCTCCCGCAGATTTCCTTATTCCATCTATTATGACATCGAGGACGGAGAAGCGCGCGTCTATGGCGTACTGGACAACCGCCGCGATCCAAATTGGATATATCACCACCTTCAAGAGTCGAAAGGCTTACACTGATTCCTCTTATGCCGCTACTTTCCCGCCAGAATTGCAAGGATAAAACACGCGTGAATACGCGCGTGGCGGGCGGCTTTGATTTGATGGGGGGTAGGGTTCAGAATTGTTGCCAATGTGCAAATATCCAATACCAATTACCAATATCCAATTGGCAACATTGGCAGTGGCAACTGGCAACAATTCCACATTGGATATTCTCTAAAGCTTCCTCGAAAGCATATTTTCAACACTCGTTCGGCACGATCCGGAAGGTCGCGTCGCGGGCACGTTTTTACATGGAATCGTGTCTGTGTCGCGGCACAAGACAATTTGACGGCTAGAAAGGTCGCGTAAACTATGGAGAATAACACATGAAAAGAATAATGCTTGTTGTGGTGTTAGCGCTCGGTACGCTTGTGGCAACTGCCATGCCCTCGAAGGAAGAGCTGGCGAAAGCGCAGTCAATAGTGAACGAACTGATGAAGGACCACATAACCGCGAACAAGAAAGGCAAGGAGTCCCACGAGGCGGTGGGTGATGCCGCAATGTCTCTTGCTAAGGACGCGGATGGCGAGGCGGCGAAGTTCGCGCTTTTCCGGGGGGCGGTGACATACTATGCTCGCGGCAAGGCGTACGACAAGGCGGCGGACGCGGTAGAGGCGATCATGGCCGAGATAAGCGACGTTCCGCCGCAGACGCTGAACGGCATCTTGCAGAAGGCCGCCGCGAACGCCACCGAAAAGAAGGCTCCGAGGCTCGTCGCGCTCAAGAAGGCCATAGCAAAGCGCGCAAAGGCGGCGGCGAGCCTGACGGAGCTGGACGCGAAGCTGAAGAACTCGCCGAGCGACCCCTCGCTCAAGCGCATGCACGCGGAACTCGTCGCCGCAACGGGCGACTGGGAGGCGGCGTTGAAGGAATTTATCGCGCTTGGAGGGGCAGTTGGCAAAATCGCCGAAGACGAGGCGAACGGCATCGCGGCCTCCGCCGCCGACTTCTGGTGGAACTACACTCCCGCAGCACTGGAGGCCAAGGACGCAATCAAGGAACACGCCTCTGCACTGTATCGCAAAGCCATGGACTATGGCGAGCTTACAGGACTGAAAAAGAATCTTGCCGAGAAGCGCATTGCAGAGTTCACGCCCGTCCTCGCCTCTACTGACGCCGCGCCAAAGGTCGAATACAAGTTCAACTACAAAGTCGAAGACGGCAATGCGGTGTTGTGCCGGGACGGCAACGACCCTTGCGTGTCGCCGAAGCCTGTGGGCGCATTGGTGGTGCCGGACGAAATCGACGGACACAAGATCACCAGGATAGATAGCGTAGCTTTTTCCGATTGCGACCAGATGACAAGCATCGTGCTCCCTGCCTACCTTGAAAAGCTGCCTACATGGATTTCCGGGTGGGGCGTTCCCGGCAACATGTTTGCCGGATGCCGTGCATTGAAGCATATAGGAATTTCGAAAAAGAATCAGAAGTTCACATCCGTGAACGGCGCACTTTATTCAAAGGACAAGAAAAGCCTGATTGCATATCCGAAAGACCGCAAAGAAATCAAACTTTGCCGGGAAACGACGAGCATCGATGGCGATGCGTTCAACAGTTGCGCCTTCGAGGTGGCAAAATTGCCGGAAGGCATAAAATGGATGGGCTGTTTCGTATTTTCATGCTGCAGAAACCTCGAAGTCGTCGAATACCCCAAAAGCATCGAATGCATTTGCCATCGAGCGTTCGCCGGATGTCCTAAGATGAAGAAGGTGATTTTCACCGCCGATGCGCCGGATACTCCGGCACGTGGCACAAGTTGGCGGGAAAACATCTTTTGCGAGTCTTCCGGCGACATAGTCGTGGAGGTGAAGAAAGGAACCAAAGGCTGGAACGGGAAAGACTCCACCGACCTTCCCGAACGCTGGCCGCTTTTTGGCAGCGACTCTCGCCCCATCCGCTACATTCAATAGCCTTTGCGCCCTTTGCGGACTTTGCGGCCAAAAACCATCAAGTCCGCGTGGCCGGGCCAAACCGGAAGCGAAAACAGCCCCTGCGATTTGCTCGGGGGCTGTTTTGCGTCAAAAAAGGGCCACGCGATTTGCAGGGGAACTTTTCAAGCCTGAAAAACGTCCCTGCGATTTGCGAGAGGGTTGTTCTGCGTCAAAAAACGCCCCTGCAATCTGCAAGGCGACTTTTCGGTGTCAAAAAGGCTTCCTGCAAAGTGCGTGGGCATTTCCCGACAGCAAATCGGTGGCCAACACTCTGCACGAGGAGAAGAGACTGCGTCGTTTAGGCCTAATTTGCGGGAATGTTGGCGCACCAACATATTTCAGCAAACGGAAATGATATAATACGCGCCGTCAACAAGCAAGAGGAGTCAAGATACATGGAAAGAACGGTTAACGAACAGAAGATGTTTTGCTG
>DFGM01000028.1 GCA_002371755.1 Verrucomicrobia bacterium UBA3750
TACGTGCCGTCCGGAAACCAGAGCGTGCGATTGGGATTCGCCTCGATCAGGCGCTGAATCGCGTCGGCGGCATCTGTCTTGCCGTCCGCCGCCACATAATCCGTTACGACGACATACCCCATCCGCGCCGATGGCGTCGCATCGGCGCAAACGTCGACGGCGGCAAGCGCAATCACAGCGACGGCGATGTACAGAGCAGATAAACGTGTCATTTGCAGTCTCTCCCAAATGCAGTTTGAGAAATGTTTTCAACTGTCTTCTATTATACCATAATCGCACACCAATGATGCAAACGGCTGCCCGATCAACAATCGGGCCACCATGTCAGACTGTCTGGTCAATGTTTTTACCTGACGATGATCATCAGGCCCGGGCGTGGGCCGCCCCATGTCAGGCGAACGGCGGCAGGAGACGTCCCCTCTTCGTAGGAATATGTCGTGCCTTCGTGCCATTTCTTGTTGACCCAGACTCCATTCAAGAGTTCTTCCGTCCAATATCCCGCGACCGCCTTTGTGGCTCCGTCCTGGGAGACGGTTTGCGCCGTAAAGTTCCAGGATCCCTCGACCTTGTACGCGCCCGTCTCGGTCTGCGTTCCGCCGCCCGCGACGACAAAAACGTTCGTCGTGGCCAGTTCGCCGAAGTAGCGGGCGCTATCGACATTGCGGTTCCAAACCACCTCGTCGTCCGTAAGGACACGGTCGTAGAAACGGTAGTTCTTGATCGTCCCCTTGAAAAGTCCGTCCTTACTCGGATAGTAACCGCCGATGCTGTAGCCGTTGGACAACGTATATATGGTGGGTCTTGTTGCTGTCGAGACGGCATGGCCGTAGGGAATGCCCCAATTTTCAGAGGATGCCGTCCATGGCGCTGTCGTGCCGGCAAACATGACGCCATTCGTCTTGTCAAGCATTGCCGTAGCATACGAGAAATGCTCCGTGCCAGATGAAGCGCAAATCGATGGACGCCCAGCTGTCGGACCCTGGCAGACAAGATAGAATGTGTTGGCGATATTGTTGAAAACACTGTTGCGGATGCCGACCGAATAGTTATCCCATTTGTCGGCATTATAGCCGCACATAACGTAACCGATGCCGTTCTGGTCGTTGGCCGTGGCATCCACAAGCGTCTGGATGGCGTAGCGCGTAGGCGCGACAAACTGAGACCACTCGTGGAAAACGGCGTTCTTCGAGAACACGAAACCATCGTCTGTCCACGAGCCCGCCGAGCCGTTCGCAGACCATGCCGAATTGGCGAGAGAATAGCGCGTCAGATCGTATGCACTTCCTCCGGAGCCGAGGTTCGCCCATTTAGTCGCAGACGAATCGTGACTGGTGGATGCACCGACATTGCGGATGCCGTCGTAGTTGACGACAAGGCCATCGGCCACATAGTCCTGCACATCGTAGTCGGCGGCGGTTCGCAAGCCATGCGTAGCCTTCCACTGCCATGTGAGACGGACAAGCCCGGCATCAGTCGAGTACGCATACGACGCACCCGTGTAAGCGACAGGCGCGCTCCACTCGCCGCCGTTCCACGTTTCTATCGTGTATCCGGCCGGTTCGTAGGTGATGCCGCGATCCGTCACGCTTGCAGGAGCGGTGAATGTGTAGGAGCCGGAGACCTGCCAAGGGCCTTCGCTTTCGTTGCCGTGCAGAAACGCGCGGGTCGAGGCCACGACAACGTTCGTGACAGATGGACGATGGAAGAATCTCCACTCGTCAACCTTGCGGTTCTGCTCCATCTCGGCGGTCGTGAGAATCTTGTCAGGATAGAAACGTATGCTCTTAATCTTGCCGACAAGCGAACCATCCGCGGCACCATATCCGCCGATTCGGAAATCGTTGAGGGTGTAGCTCTTGAGCTCTTCGTCGAACGTGCGGAACCCAGCCGTGTAGTCCCCAGATGTCGGCGCAGTCGTTCCGTCGAACGTGGCCTGCGACCTGTTGGCACCGTCAAGTATCGTCGTCGCATAGTCGTAACGATACGATGAATGGGAGAAACGCGGCTGACCGTCCCTGTCTTTCTCCTGCACGTTGGCATAGCAGAAGTTGCCGTATTTGCTGAACACCATGGAAAACTTGTTGTACGACCCGGAATAGATGTTCAGGTAGCCGTCAATCTGTCCACCGGCAATACTGGCATCGACAAGCGTCTGCATCGTGAAAGTGGTCGGGAGCGTATAGGGCACAGACAAGAACTTGTATACGCTATTCCCCCTGAACACGTAGCCGTCCACATCCCACTCGCCCTGGTCGCCGTTCCGCCACTTGTAGGGCGTGAGGTCACGTGCAGAGCCGCTAGTGCCGAGGTTGGCCCATGTCGTTGTGTTCGGATTGTGCTCGGCGGTCGCGCCGACATTTCGTATGCCGTCGTAGTGCCATTCCAAACCATCCTGAACATAGTCCTCGATATCGTAAACAACGAGATACCCTTCGCCTTCGGGGCGCACATACTGCCAAGTGAGGCGGACTTTCGCCGCGTTGCCTGAGATGGTGCAAGTGTCGCCCGAATGCGAGCTTGCCGAACTCCAGTCTGAACCATCCCATGTTTCCAGCTTGTATCCGTTCAAGACATAGCGACGGCCCTTCACGGTGCGCGAAGCGAGTGCGGTGAAGGTGTAGCCTTCCGCGTCAAGCGCGAAGTGGTCGTCCGCCACACCGTCAATGTTTACGGCAACGACAACGTTCGTCACGGGAATCGCGGCACGGCGGCCAAAGTAGCGAGCCTCGTCCACCACGCGGTTCCATGCCACCTGTTCGTCGGGAAGGCAACGATTGTAGAGTCGGAAATTCTTGATAGCGCCATTGAAGAGTTCGTCCGTGCGAGGATAATGTCCACCTATGCTAATGCCATTTTCGCGAGTGTACGGACCAGCGACCAAATCCGACCTGTAACTTCCGTCAGTTGCGTTCCAAGGAGCCGTCGTTCCAGGGAACATGACACCCTGCGTTTCATTGTGGATGATCGTCGCGTATGAGAAATGGGCCGTTCCTGAACTCGTGCTGAAATACGGACGGTTGCCGCAAACGAGATAGCATGCATTATTGCCCGTGCCGCCGCCGCTTGCACGGATGCCAACGCAGCAGGCTGCCCAGTTGCCGGCGTTGTAGTCGCACATAATATATCCAATGCCATTCTGGTCGTTCGCCGTCGCATCTACGAGCGACTGGATCGTGTACTTCGTGGGGATGGTCAACGATGCCATCTCATGGAATATCGCGTCCTTGCCAAACAAGAATCCGTTGGCCGTCCATGCCCCCTTCGATGCATCATTGTTCCATGCCGACTCCGTCGCCTCATACGAATTATTCTTGGTGCCATTGGTGCTGTAGCGCGTCATGTCGTAATCGCTTCCCCCCGAACCGCAGTTCACCCACGTCATGGCACTGGAATCGTGCGGGGCGTTCGGGCCGGCATTGCGAATGCCGTCGTAGTTCAGAACCAACCCATCCTGCACGTAGTCGCCTACGTCGAACGCCTTGAAGTCGGGATTGTCCCAGTACTTCACGCCAGCATGGCTCACGGCAGCAACCGCCGCCGCGCATGTCATTAGTAGTAGTCTTTTCATTTTGCCTTTTCCTCCTTGTTTGGAAGTTGGTTTACGTTTACACATCATTTGCTTACGACCTTGTTTAATCCGTGATTCCATTTGCGACTCTTGCCGCCGATTACAACGTCCGCCTCAATTCCGTCCGGCACGAAGAACGTGTAATCAACCGCACCATCTTCAAGGTATCTCCATGAACTGCGGATTACGCCCTTTCTGGTACGATATGTTGCGTCAATGCTGCCAAGCCTCTTGTCGGGTATCGGCGCAAGCGTGAAAGACTTGTCGAAGCCTCCGTCCTTGCCGGGGCGCAGGCCAGCCGCCGTGCCGCATATCCAGTCAAGAACCGCACCGTAGGCATAGTGGTTGAAACTGTTCATGCCCACCGGGCCGAAGCCTTTCTCCTTCGTGTAGCTGTTCCAGCGCTCCCAGATCGTGGTCGCGCCTTGGTCAACTGAATACAGCCAGCTCGGGAACTTGTGCTGGAGCAGAAGAGAATAGGCTACGTCGGGGCGTCCGACGTCGTAAGTCAGCGTGTCCATCAGGATGGACGTGCCGAGGAAACCCGTCTGAAGGCATCCGCCATGATCCTCGATGTTCTTCAGGAGCTGCGCAATCGCCTCCTTCTTGACTTCGGGGTTGTCGTAGAAACCGAAGCGCAGGGCGAACAGATGGGGTGTCTGCATGTCGCGCAGAAACGCGGGAAGCCGTCCGCCGTCCTTGAAGAACTCGGCCTTGACGTATCCGTGCGCCTCTGCCGCCATCTTCTCGTACTTAGCCACGTCGTCAGCCTTGCCGAGAATCCTCGCCATCTCAGCCATCCTCTCTGCGTTCCAGCACCAGTAGCATCCGGCAAGATAATCCCAATAGACGGCGGTTTCTGGCAGAAGCTTCTTGTCGGAGTTCCATCCGCGTCTAGAGGAGGATTCGTATTTCTCGAACGACACCCAGTCGCCCCACTGGTAGTTGCCGTCCGACGCTTCCGCCGTCCTGTATTTGGTCGTCTGCTGGAAGTCTACGAACTTGACCATAGCGTCCCAGTTCTTCTCCACGATGGATTTGTCGCCCGTCATCTTCCACGACGTCCACGGCACGATGATACCAGCATCAGCCCAGCCGAATCGCCCGCGTCCGCAAGAGTACCAGCGCATCGCCGGCGCCACGCCAGGAAACCTTCCGCGTCCGTCTTGGCTCGCGCTGTCGCGCATGTCCGTCATCCATTTAGTCAGGAATCCGTACACGTCTGCGTTGCGGTATGCGGCGGCGGCGAAAACCTGCGTGTCCGCCGTCCACCCCATGCGCTCGTCTCGTTGCGGACAGTCCGTGGGAATTGAGAGGTAGTTGGAGTATTGCCCCCACCTGATGTTGGAGATCAATTGGTTGACCGAAACGTTGCCGGTCGAGACAGTGCCGCGCTCCATTGATTTTGCAATGGAGGTTACGGGGATGGAATGTACAGACTTGATGGTCACGTCTTCGGTGGCGGTGATTTCCGCGTAGCGGTAGCCCATGAATGTAAACGTCGGCAGATAGCGTTCGTCACCATCGCCCCTGAAGATGTATTTGACCTCTGCGCCTTTGTCCCTGATTGTCCTGAAGTTCTCACGGTAGATTGAACCTGCTGGGCCGTCGTTGCCGCGTGACCGCTCGCCGTTCGCGTCGTTCAGCATCTCAGCGCCTCTGAACCTGAGAGCAGTCCCGGCTTTCGCCGTCGCAACCAATTCGGGAATCGCCGCAGCGTTCTGCCCAAAGTCCACGACCAGCGTCTCGCCCGCGCCTATCCGCATCTGCTCGCCGGAGCGGAATGTACCCGTCTTCCTAACGCACCCGAACACGTCCTTGTCCGACCCCTCGACTCCACTGTACTTGTAGGCCGTGACAGGATTGAGTGCGAGGTCGCGGCGAAGCGAAACACCTGGCCCCTCCGCCTTCGTCGTCGTCCCCATGAAATTCGTGTTGACCTCGGCGGGCGCACTTCCGGCACACTTCTCCGCGCACTGGCAAATGCGCCCGTCATACGTCTCGCCTTCGAAAATTCCGGCGACGAGAAAAGGAGTGTCGAAGGACGCGCACCACGTGGCATCGGTGGCGAGACAGACTGTGTTTCCACTCGTCTCCATCATTTCTACCTTTGCGGCAAAGGCTGGCTTTACATCGCAACGACCACCAAGATGATCAGAGAACCACGATGCCGCAACAAATGCGGAAACAACGTTATGCGCACCATTCTCTTTATTCCAAAGTCCGGTTACGTCGTATGTCAGGTACGCACGACGACGCCTTGTATCTGTAGCACCGGCCCGAAGGTAATCGGAGCGGTTGCCGTCCTCTGCGGACGAAACAAGCGTTCCGTTCACGTAGAGTTCGTAGCAGCCGAGCGCGGCGGCGGAAATCTCCACCTTTGCCACATCGCTTTCGTTTGCAAAGGTCTTGGCAAAGGCGGCGACCTGTGGACCGCCTTTTGCCTCCGACTTCCATTCTCCGCACGGGGATATAAACGTGAACCGGCTTTCGGGACAATCTGCGAACAAGACCGACAATGGACTAAGCACAGCCGCCGCAGCCCCTATCAACAACAGTAGTTTTTTCATGGTTGCTACCTTTTACTTGGTTGATGTGCCAATTATATCAGAAGCGCCGTTTCCAACGCAATGGCAAGAGTCATATTTTCTGCAACCGCCATGTCCTATTCCGCGCAATATATGATATACTATGCGACATGAAACTTAAAGACCACTATGTGCTGGCCGTGTACTCGCTGGACTGTTTCGCGGGGAGAGATCATTTCTCCGGAATACTCGACGAAATGGCCAACACAAGAAACTGGCATCTGACAACCGTTCCGCCGGAGCGGCTCATTTCATACAAGGAGCTTATTAACGAGAAAGGCAAACCGATTGACGGCATCATCCTGTCGGAGGCGGGAACCGACGATGTCATGGATCGAATCGCGCAGTCGCATATCCCGACGGTTCTCGTCGACATTGCCTACCGAAAGCTCTCCGCCCGATGCGATGCAATCGCCACCGTATGGTCTGACAATGCGGACGCCGGACGCCGCGCCGCGCAGCACCTCGTCGAGCGCGGCGACTACAAATCCGCCGGATACGTCCACGAACTGCAAAGCAAATTCTATTCGCGCGAACGCATGATGGCGTTCCGCCAGGCCATGAAGCGCAACGGATGCGAAACCCACGTGTTCCCGAAATCCGCCCTTACATCCGACTACTATGATGTTTCCCCTGACGACTTCTTCAAAGGTCTGAGGGCGTGGGTGCGCGACTTGCCGAAGCCCGCCGCGATTATGGCCGCATCCGACATGCGCGCGGCGGATGTGATAAACGCCTGCAAGGCTGAGGGCATCCCCGTCCCGTCGCAGGTCGCCGTCATCGGCGTGGACTACGACGTCGCGCAGCACGCAAAGTGCGGCATGAGCATATCGAGCGTGATCCTGAACTCGCGGATGATGGGGCGGCAGGCCGTGCGGGAGCTGGACTTTCTCTTCAGGCACCCCAAGTGGAAAGGCCGACCTCACGAAATCCTGATGCCGGCAAATGACGTGTTCGCCGGCGAATCGACTGCGCGTTCCGTTTCGGCAACGCGACTTGTGAACATCGCGCTCGACTTCATTTCCGCAAACTGCACGAAAGACCTTTCGCCAAACGATGTCATTGCACACCTTGGATGCTCGCGGCGGTTGGCGGAGCTGCGCCTCTCGCAAATTTCAGGCACAACGATCCACAAGGCCATCAACACCGCACGGCTGAACGAAGTCCAACGGCGCATTCGCCTAGGCGAAAGCGTGAGCGGCGTCGTCAAGGCCATGCACTTCGCATCCGCCAAACAGCTTTACCAAATGTACAAGCG
>DFGM01000121.1:0-3183 GCA_002371755.1 Verrucomicrobia bacterium UBA3750
TTTTATTTTCAGCCAGAGGCAATTGCCCCACGAATATATATCACGCCAAGTTCGCGAAGCGCGCGAAATAGGGAAGAGGGAAGAGGGAAGAGTAACTGGGGGAACGGGCGTCCCGCCCGTTTGAGAGCATACGCGGCTTGAACGGGCGAGACGCCCGTTCCCCCAGTCGCTACGCGGCGGGCTGGCCAGACTATTGCGCGGCGGGGCGCAAATATGGTATAATATACCTTCGGAATGGACAAGGTAGTGCCAGAATACACGATTGGGCGCGTGGTTTTCGGTTCGGCTGCCTCGATAGCGGCCGCATATGAGCGTTTTCGCGCCCAGAAAATAGACGACACCCGTCTCGCGGGCGACGCTGAAGCGGCATTTCCCAAGTGCCGCACCACGCTTTCCGGCGAAGCGCCCGTCTCAGGCGTCGGCACCTTCGAAGGCAGCCACAAGCAGACCATTACGTTCGCGCCGTCCGAGAAGCCCGGATGGTGGATTCGCCGCATGGATCTGCCGGAACAGCTTGATACGGCAGTAGATATTTCCAACCTTTGGACCAGCGCCCAGAATCTCGTCTTGAGGTCTGGTTCGGAACATAACTACCTCAGAATGGTGGAGCACATCATCGCTTTGAAGCTGGGGCTGGGGCTGGATGACGTCCTATTAAAGGTTAATAGCGGCGATCCGCCGCTCTTCGACCAATCGTCGCTGCCGCTCGTCAAGGCGGTGGAACACGCCAAGATCGTGGAAACGAACGAGCCGGCGACATTCGTCACGGTGAAAGAGCCGCTCGCCTTCGGCGGCAAACGCGGCGATTTCCTCCTTTTCCTGCCGCCGGAAAACGGTCAAAAGACCCTGCGCATAGACTGCGCCATCTCCTGGAACACGGTGATAGGCGACCAGCGCATTCTTTTCGACGCCACGCCCGAGACCTTCCGCTATGCATCATTCGCGCGCACCAACGCCACGTACAAGCAGTATCTCCTGGCGCTCACCGTCGGGAAGCTCTTCGCGGCCACGCGGAACTGGGGCTACAACGAGCGTAATATCCTCATCCACGGCAGGAAGTTCTATACGGAGCCGCGCTTCAAGACGGGCGAGAAGTTCCTCGAGCCCGTATGGCACAGGGCCACGCTCGACTTGATGGCCGCTTTGGCGCTCACGGGCAAGGACAGGTTTGTCGGCACTGTAGTGAGCTTCCGTGCAGGGCACACTCTCGATTGCGATGCCGTTCGCGCACTTTACCGGAACAACCTCCTATGCTCAATCTGAAACTCGAAACCCCGCTCGTCGTATTCGATATAGAGTCCACTGGGCTTTCTCCGCGCAAAGACCGCATCATCGAACTCGCCGCGATAAAAGTCTCCCCCGACGGCGCCGAGGAAGAGAAATCCTGGCTCCTCAACCCCACCATACCGATTCCGCCGGATTCGACCAAGGTGCACGGGATTACGGACGACATAGTGAAGGACTGCCCCACCTTCGCGGATTGCGCAGATGAGATATTCGAATTCTTCCGCGATGCGGCTTTGGGCGGCTTCAATTCCGACCGCTACGACATACCGCTTCTGGAGGAAGAGTTTGCGCGCGCCGGGTACAACCTTGGCGCCTCCACGCGCCTCCACCTCGATGTGCAGCGCATCTACCACAGGATGGAACCGCGCGATCTCACCGCCGCGGTCCGCAAATACCTTGGGCGCGACCATACAGGGGCGCATGGCGCGGAAGCCGATACGCGAGCCACGCTGGAGGTCCTCAAAAAGCAGCTTGAAGTCTATCCCGCGCTTCCGAAGACTCTGGGCGAGATGGACGAGTTTCTCGTGCCGCACGACCCGCTCAATGCAGACCGCAACGGCATGCTCCGCTGGAAGAACGGCGAGCTCACCATCAACTTCGGACGCAAAAAGGGGACATCGCTAAAGTCCCTCCTCCTCGACGACCCGCACTACTTGAGGTGGATCGTCAAAGGAGATTTCGATACGGAGTTGCGCATGATAGTGAAAGACCTCTTGGACAACGGCAGGCTGCCGCCAAGGCCGAAAGAGGCGGGAAAGGCCAAGTGAAGTTTCAAAGAAGGCGAAAGAGATACAATGGAAAAGCATTACGACGCTAAAGCAGCAGAGGCGAAATGGTATCCCATCTGGGAGAAGAACGGGTATTTTCACGCGGAGCCCGGCAAGGGCGAGCCGTATTCGGTTGTCATTCCGCCGCCGAACGTGACCGGCATCCTGCACATGGGCCACGCGCTCAACCAGACCATTCAGGACATCCTCGTGCGCTGGCGCAGGATGAGCGGTTTCAACACGCTTTGGCTTCCCGGCACCGACCATGCCGGCATCGCCACGCAGAACGTGGTCGAAAAGGCGTTGAGGAAGGAAGGCAAGCGCCGTCAGGATCTTGGGCGCGAGGCGTTCGTGGAGAGGGTCTGGGAGTGGAAGAAGCAGTATGGCGGCACGATTGTGCACCAGCAGCGTATGCTCGGCAATTCCACCGACTGGCAGAGGGAGCGTTTCACGTTCGACGAAGGATGCTCGCGCGCCGTGGCGAAAGTCTTCACGCAGCTTTACGACGAAGGGCTCGTCTACAAGGGCAACTACATCGTGAACTGGTGCCCGCGCTGCGGCACGGCTCTCGCGAATGACGAGGTGGAGCATGAAGAGAGCCACTCGCACCTCTGGTATGTGCGCTATCCCGTCGTGGGCAGCGCCCTCGGCGTCAAAGGCGAACCCTACAAGGACTACGTGATGGTGGCGACGACGCGCCCGGAGACATTGCCCGGCGATACCGCCGTAGCCGTCAACCCCAAGGACGAACGCTACATGGCGCTCGTCGGCAAGACAGTCATTCTGCCGCTCACCGGCCGCGAGATACCGGTCATCAGCGATGACTACGTGGAAAAGGAGTTCGGCACCGGCATCGTGAAGATTACGCCTGCGCACGACCCCAACGACTTCCTCGTCGGCAAGCGCCACAACCTCGAGGAAATCAACATCATGAATGGCGACGGCACGATGAACGAGCTTGCCGGCGCGAAATATGCGGGCATGGACCGCTTCAAATGCCGCGAGGCGCTTGTCGCCGATCTCGAAGAGGGCGGCTTCCTCGACCATGTGGAGGATTACGACAACCAGGTGGGGCACTGCTACAGGTGCCACGAGACCGTGGAGTCGCGCCTCTCCAAGCAGTGGTTCG
>DFGM01000121.1:3239-3375 GCA_002371755.1 Verrucomicrobia bacterium UBA3750
AGTGGTTCGTCAAGATGAAGCCGCTCGCCGAGCCGGCGATCGAGGCTGTGAGGAACGGAAGCGTCCGTTTCGTGCCGGAGCGCTGGAGCAAAATCTACTTCAACTGGATGGAAAACATCCAGGACTGGTGCATCTC
>DFGM01000121.1:3440-5453 GCA_002371755.1 Verrucomicrobia bacterium UBA3750
GCCAGCTCTGGTGGGGGCACCGCATACCGGCATACTACTTCGGCGAGAACACGGTAGTGGCGGAAACGCCCGAGGCCGCGCTCGAGAAGGCGAAGAAGATAGATCCTTCCGTGACTGCGGAGGACCTCAAGCAGGATGAAGACGTGCTTGATACGTGGTTCTCTTCCTGGCTGTGGCCGTTCTCCACGCTCGGCTGGCCGGAAAAGACGGCCGACCTCGACTACTACTATCCCACCACCGACCTCGTGACCGCCCAGGACATCATTTTCTTCTGGGTGGCGAGGATGATGATGGCCGGCATACATTTCATGGGCAGGCCGCCGTTCAAGAACATCGTCATACACGGCATAGTGCGCGACGCCCAGGGCAGGAAGATGTCGAAGTCTCTCGGCAACTCCCTCGACCCGCTAGAGCTCATCGAAATGTACAGCGCCGACGCGCTGCGTTTCTCCATCGCGCTTATCACGTCGCTCGAGTGCGATACGAAGGTGAACAAGGAGAAGTTCGAGATTGGCCGCAACTTCTGCACGAAGATCTGGAATGCGGCAAGATTCCTGGAGATGCAGGAGGCGGCTCTGGGGTCGCGCGCTGCAGGCCTCGAATCCCTGGCCGGAAACCTCACTGCCGACGAGAAGCATATGCTCTGGGCGACCGATCTTGCTTGCCGCAAAGTTGGCGCACTGCTCGAGCAGTATCGCATACAGGATGGCGCGCTCGCGGTCTACGATTTCTTCTGGACCCAGATTTGCGACTGGTATGTGGAATACGTGAAGGATGCACCCGACAAGGCGCGTGCCACGGCCATCCTGCGCGACGTCTTCTACAAGGCGCTTCGCCTCCTCCATCCATACATGCCGTTCGTCACCGAGGAAGTGGCGCACCAGCTCGGCTATCTCAAGGAGGACGAGACCATCATGCTCGCGCCCTTCCCGAAAGGCGGCGACGCCGCCGAACTGGAGAAGCTGGGTGCGACGGAAGAGGTCTACGCATTCGTCAACGCGAAGCGCGAGGCGATTACCGCCCTTCGCGCCCTCAGGGCCGAATACAAGGTGACGCCTTCGACCTTCGTCAAGGTGACGATTGCCACCGACGACCCGAAGGCCGCCGCAGAAGCCGACTCCCTCAAGCGCGCCATGCGCGCCGAAAGCGTGGAGTTCGCCCCCGCCGGAAGCGACTTCGCCATGCCGAGCAAAATCACCTCGTTCGGCACGGTGTATCTCTCGCTGGAAGGGCTTGTGGACAAGGAGGCGGAATCGAAGAGGATTGCCGCCGAAAAGGCCAGGGTGGCGGGCTTCATCAAATCCGCCGAAGCAAAACTCGCCAATGAAAACTTCGTCGCCCACGCCCCGGAGGCGGTGGTGGCCGAAGCGAGAAGGAGACTTGAAGAAAACAAGGAGAAGATCGCCCAGCTTGAAAAGCTCGCGGAACTCTTCGCGTAAAAGCGCAAGGAAGAGTTTCGCGAGAGCGGGGCGAAAAAGAAGAAGGCCAAAGCATATGAAAGAGATACCGTACAAGTTTTATCTGGACGCCAAAGACATCCCAACGGCCTGGTACAATGTACGCGCCGACATGAAGAAGAAACCGGCGCCCCTTCTCGACCCCGCCACGATGAAGCCTGTCGCGCCGGAGGCGCTTGAAAAGGTCTTCTGCGCAGAACTCGTCAGGCAGGAGCTAGACGATTCCACGGCCTGGTTCGAGATTCCCGGCCCCGTGCGCGACTTCTACAAGATGTTCCGTCCCTCGCCCCTTATCCGCGCCTACTTCCTCGAGAAGGCGCTCGGGACGAGTGCGCATATCTATTACAAGTTCGAAGGCAACAACACGTCCGGTTCGCACAAGCTCAACTCTGCGATTGCGCAGGCGTATTACGCGAAGGCGCAGGGCTTGAAAGGCGTGACCACCGAGACGGGGGCGGGCCAGTGGGGCACCGCGCTTTCAATGGCGTCGGCGTTCTTCGGGCTCGACTGCCGCGTCTACATGGTAAAGTGCAGCTACGAGCAGAAGCCCTTCCGC
>DFGM01000115.1 GCA_002371755.1 Verrucomicrobia bacterium UBA3750
ATTTGCCCGTCCTTTGCGCCGGTTTCCCGCCGATTGTCGTTCCGTCCGAGGCGCGGCTCGACTACATCAGCGAACTTTGGGACTATCAGCGGGCGGTGGGCGTAATCAGTCTTGCAAGCAGAGAACTTTTGCCGGAACCGTCGCGCCTCGACAACTTTCGCCGTCTTGTCCGTGGTTGGTGGCAAACCACCCTCGACCTTGTCGCCGAAGCGAAGCGGAAATGATACATGGATGACGGCAAGCGTGGGCTGGAGGAGAATATTGCCAATGTGGAAATGTTGCCAATACCAATTCCAATTTCCACTGAAAGGAGTTGAAACAATAAAAACCTCGATCAGATTCTATGATGACCGCGAAGTGCGGGCAATTTGGGACGATTCCGCTTCCAAGTGGTGGTTCTCCGCACTCGATATCGTTGCCGCCATAAACCGCGAATCCGACTACGCCAAGACGCGCAACTATTGGAAGTACCTGAAAGCCAAGCTGAAGAAGGAGGGCGGCCAACTGGTTAGTGCCACTACCCAGTTGAAACTGAGGGCTCCCGACGGAAAGCTGCGTATGACCTCGAAGATTGACGACCGCGAGATGTTCATGAAAGGCATTGACTATTCCTATTACTACGAAGAAGGCGAATGAAAGGAACTTGCAAAAATTATTTGCCAGTTGGATGTTGCATCAACTTGTTCCAAAATGGAACAGGTTCATGGTTGCGCCTTTTGCCGCGAATCCGCCGCGCAGCATCCTAAAAACGGCGAAGTTTGGTATAATACCGCGAGAACGGCGAAAGGAAGGTGAAAATGCGAATTGAGACTGAGAGGATGAAGCAGCGCGAGGCGACGGCGGAGCTTATCCGCGAGCTGATGGCGGATGATACACGGCGCGGCAACTGGCTGATCCTCATGCATGATGGTGACGACGAGGCGTTTATGCAGATTGCCTTTGACGACCACCCCGACGGCGTTGACCTTGAATACCGCGAGGGATCGGGAGGCAGTCTCTACCACTGTACGCGCCCCGTCACACGGCTTGAAGCGGGGAACGCCTTGCTCGATTATTTCGACGGCCTCGAATCATGGAAGAGCCGCTACACGTGGGAAGAGTTAAAAGGCTATGGTGGCAAAAGCGCAACGGGACGTATCAAGATTGTACGCGACGCAGAGGCGCACACGGTTGCGATTTCGTATTCGCATCTGCGACCAATATCATTCCTTGTGACAGTTTTCTTTTCGTCGATAATCGTATGGAAGACGTTTTTCCCTTCCCGACATGACATACTGTGGAACTGGCGAATGGAAAACATGAACAGTTTTGCTACATGGGCGCACATTATCGGGTTCGGTGCAATTATCGGTCTTTTGGTGATAGGCACTTTCCTCAAGCAGAAACTCACGATTGATGCGTTCGGGCATTGCGTATATTATGCCGGTATATTTTGCTTGGGCCGCAGATGGCGCTTTGACATAGACCGCGACACGCAAATCGAATGCGAAACGTACAGGCAGTCCAAAAACGGCCAGCTATATCGTTATCGCCTCAAGCCGCAGAATCGGACCATTTTCGGAATGATATGGGACGCTTGCGACGCGGAAAAGCTTTACAACATTCTCCGCGCCGAAATCTCGCGTCTGGGATAACTTACATCAAGGAGCAACCCATGAAACCATTTGCACGAATCAACTTGTCCACCGCCGCTCTGGGTAGGGGGAGCGGGAATGGAATGTGCAATTATCCAGTATCCAATATCCAGTATCCATTATTCAATGATGGCGGGGCAAATTGGATATTGGCTGTTGGCTGTTGGATATTTGCACATTTCCACATTCTACAAGAAAGGAGCAACCCATGAAACCATTCGCACGAATGATCCTCGTCTCATCCCTCGCGCGAGAGGGGAGCGGGAATGCGAAAGGAGAAGCGAGATGAGCATTAAAATATGGATATGCAAGAATTGCGGATGCGAATTCCCGGCCGAGACAACCCCTGTGCCGCGTGTTGTTCCGTGTCCGAAATGCGGCGATGCTGTACTGTTGGCAAAGACGAAGTCTGCCAGAAGCGATTCCAAGTCGTTCTGGGCTGGATTCTTTTTTGGATGGTGGGGTGTGCTTTGGGCTGGTTTTAGCAAAGGACGACGCGGCGTCGATCATGCTATTGCAGGATTTTTCAGCTCATGGCTGTCAGGCATCGTTATTATGATAGTCCTTGCCCTTGTGGCACTGCTTATGCTGTGGCTGAAAACAAACTGACGGAAGAATCAACCCGTGAAACCATTTGCACGAATCAACTTGTCCTCCGCCGCTCTGCGTAGGGGGAGTGGGAAATGTGAAAATGTGCAAATATCCAATATCCAATAACCAATATCCAGTGGAGGAGAGAAGATGAATGATCTTGAAGACAGAGTTGTCGCATTTGCGGCGAGGTGCGTCAAGGTGTGCGCAGCGTTGCCGGTGAAGAATGTCGGAAGTGCGAATTTCGCTGATCAGCTGTTTCGCTCCTCTACGAGCGTCGCGGCAAACTACGCCGAGGCTTGCGAGGCGGAGTCGGGCAAGGATTTCGTGCACAAGCTGAAGGTGTCCATGAAAGAGTTGTCCGAGACGCG
>DFGM01000124.1:0-2872 GCA_002371755.1 Verrucomicrobia bacterium UBA3750
GCGACGGGCATTATCAAGGAGGAACGGAAGGAAATGGAGAAAGAGCCGCAGCTTGCCGATTTCTCCACGGACTACGATGCGGCGCTTGCGAAAGCGAAGGCCGGAGGCAGGAATCTTTTCTTATTCTTCACCGGCAGCGACTGGTGCGTTTGGTGCAAAAGGCTGGTAAAGGAAGTTTTCTCCAAAGAGGAGTTCATCGACTTCGCCACGAACGAATACGAGTGCGTGGCGATAGATTTCCCCAAAGACAATACGAAGCAGAGTAAAGTCGAACGCGCACGCAATCGCGAGCTGCAGGAGAAGTTCGGAGTGGAGGGATATCCGACGGTTGTAATCGCAGATGCCAGCGAAAGCATTCTTGGAACGATGGGTTATGTGCGCGGCGGGGCGAAGAAATGGATTGACGCCTTGAAAAAGGAATTGCGCCTGAAGCCGCTTCGCGAAAGATATCTCGCCGCGCATATGAAAGAACGAGAAGCAGTGTTGGACTTCTCGAAGAGCGATGCAATAGGCACTCCAAATACCCTTGAGAAGGTCAAGGCCGTCAAGGTTGCACTCCGCGAAATGATTGACAAGGTTGTCGACCTCGAAAAGAAACTCTCCGCCATTGAAGTTCCAGATGAACTTTCAGAGGAGAAGGAAGAACTGCTGGAAGAATACAAGACGTGGGAAAAGAACCTGCAGGAAATCATCGACACTCCAGACGATAAATTGCTTGCACGCGTAAAACCGGAGGCGCGGGAGGCTTCCTCTGCGTCTGAAAGCCGGGACAAGCATGAAGACGGAGGGCAGGAAGGCTTCAATGCGAAGTTGCCGTTAGAAGGTGCGCGCTCGCTTCTCGACGAGACGGCAAGCAAGCATCTTCCGTTCTGCGAAAAACTGTTAGTTGCGCCCGAACTTGAGATGGCTGGCGGGAAGTTTGACGAAAAGCAGTTGCGCCTTGCCTTGCGAGAGTGGGTGCTCAGCGATTCGCCATGCATCGTGAATTTCCCGCCTAAGAAGCAATATCTCACCAATCTCGCAAAGCCTCTCTGGAAGGCAGGATGCCGCACGCCGCTTATCGCCGCAATCTATCTTGACAACGAAAGCAAGGTCGGGATGAAAAACAAGGAGAAGGAAGCGGAGTTTCGCAAGATCTGGGAAATGTGGAAAGACGACAGCCGCTGGACGTGCGCTTCCAAAGTGTTTTTCGTATCTTCATGGAGAGGTTTTGCGAAAACTGACGAGATGAAACGGCTCTCCATCGATTTGCGCAAGAAATTCCTGGCGTCGGATGAAATCGCCGGACAGCCGCTTGACCGCATTCGCTGGGTTGTATGCAAGGGATTGGGTGAAGCGAAGGATCTTTTCAAGGAGCTTCACGAAGAAGGCGCAACCTTCGATCCTTGGCTTGAAGCCGCGATTATGGCATGCTGGCATATCGAAGAAGCATGGAAGGAGCGCGGCGGCGGCGCGGCGAGCACCGTGACGGATGAAGGCTGGCAGGGATATGCCGAAGAAAAGAAGAAATCGCTCGAATGGCTGGACAAGGCATACGAACTCAGACCTGATCTCGTTTGGCCGTTCGCGCAGGGTGCAAAGGCGAATTATGGCAACACCGCCGAAGCGTGGAAGTGGTATTCTCGTTCGGCGAAGATTTTCAAGGATAACGATCAGGCGTGCAGCCAATTCCTCTGGGGGCTGCGTCCGCGCTGGTGCGGCTCTACGAAAGAGATGCTCGATTTCATGACGCGATTTCTCGTCGACGATTTCCTTGATACGCTCGTGCCGGCCAAAATGCTTGGCCGGATATCGAACGATGTTTTCACGGAGGAAGGTCCGGCCGGCAAATGGCGCAATTACGCCGAGTGGACAGAGGACAATATCGATCTCATCCGTCATTTGAGCGATGCATACATGAATGGCGAAGTGCTCAAACACCCGGCGATCAGCATGGCGACGAGAGCGCGGGTCGAGGACGTTTTCATGGATGCGGCGTGGGCGAGCGGCGACATGAAACTTTACGACGCCTGGCGGGAGAAGGCTCGGAAGAATGGCGATGCGGGAAATCTTGGAAGCATATTAAACCACGTCTGGGCATACTATTCAAAGGGACGCGATGTGCTCGTTGATTGGGTCGCCAAGCAGCCTGAGAGCGAACGCCGCGATTTGCTGGACGCCTTGCGAGTTTCGTATGGTGCGTGGAGGTCCAAAGGTATGTGCGATAAGCATATCGATACACGCGAGGATTATTCGCTTTTCGAGAAAACGATTCTCTCCAAAATGTATTCGCGCGAATTGACAAAGGCAAATACCACCGCAGACGAATGGTTTTACCTTTCCACAATCGCCGGTTACGCACTCGGCGTGATGGCGATGACGCCAGACGGATTCGATTTTGCGAAAGTTCTCCCGAAGAGCATGTGGGTATCGATAGATCGCGGACTTGCCAATGTAGAGGTAGATGCAGAGCTTTCGATAGACGGATCCGAAACGAAGGGCGAGGCGATTTTATATTTCGATTGGGGGAAAACCGGGGGGAAAGGCGGCTATCAGCGCTTTGGCGTCTTGACGGTGGCGAACAAGACTGACGAGAAGGACAACCGTTTCGCGATCCTTCCGTGGCCCAAAGGCGAGACAAGGAAGTCCGTGAAGGTAGTCTTCAGGGGGCGCGACGCCGAAGTTTACGACAATGGCAAGTTGGTCTATTCGCGGCAACTCAATCCGGGCATCGAGAACGTCGCGCACCTCGGCTTCAACCGTGCCGGCGATATGTCTGTAAAGGTCGAAAAACTGCACTTCAAGGCAACCGCCAAGGATAGATAAATGCAGCCACATAAGGACATGGAATTGAACCCATGAAACTATTAGCACGAATCAACTTGTCCTCCGT
>DFGM01000124.1:2966-10041 GCA_002371755.1 Verrucomicrobia bacterium UBA3750
CGCTCTGCGTAGGGGGATACTCGTCTCATCACTCGCGAGAGTGGGGAGCGGGAAATGTTGCCAGTGTGGAAATGTTGCCAGTGCCAATTCCAATTTCCAATGAAAGGATCGCAAGCGTGAAGAAGGAAAACGATTTGCCGAAGATGCCGTGGACGGTGCGCGTGCCGATGTTGGAATTGTATGCCCTTGCCGCTTTTTGTGTCGGCTATGCTGTTTACCTGACCAGCCCTTTAACGGCAATGTATGAAGGATTCCTGCTGTTCTTCGCCTTGATTCTTTTCTGGTTTGGCCATGGCTTGCAACGAGGTCGTGAGGATGTTGTGAAGTTGCTTGTCGTTTGGGTGGTGATTTGCAGTGCTCATGGAGCGTGCTTCTCTTTTGTTGTCTCGCAAAACATGATCGTTGGCTGCACCGTTTTGACTCTCGCCATCCCACTGCTGCTTGTGTGCCTCCCATCAGCTAGGCGATGGTTCGCGGCGGCGGATGCGATGCGGTCGAATAAAAAATCTCCATCGGGCTGCCTTGGCGTTACGGCAAGAGTTCTTGTATGGGTTGCTTCCGTCCCAATTGCATTTGCTGTGCTTATTGCATTACTGGAAGTTCCTTCCTTCGATGCCGCCTCGTGCCTTGTGAAATACGAGAACAAAGAGGCGTTGATTTTGAACGAGGCGGAACAAGTAACCAAGACCTTTGACTTCACGCAGGACGGCACAAACTACACGGCGATAGTCTTAAAGCCTATCGGCGCACTTTCATCCGGACCTGCGCTACTTATTGCGGACGCCACGGGTCACATCATCGACCGTTGCCACGACTACGGCGATAATATGCGATTCCGCGAACGCTGGGCTTTTTCATGGAAAGACTTCCGCAAGGAAGATGGGAAAGGAGAAGCAAGATGAAGCTAAACTATGAGTTTGGGCTTCTGGCGCAGGATTGCCCACTGATGTCGCGGGAACTTGTCAGACCGTGGCGACTTGCCGCGCTTGCCATCGGCATCGGCATCCTCATCGCCGGGTCGCACCTTACGCCGTCCACCGACTGGGACTATCCAATCTGCTTCGTCATGGGGCTTTGGGCGTATGTTTTCGCACCGTGGACGGTGAGGGCGATAGTCTATCTCGATTTGAAGCGGCTTCCGCTGGCGTGGCTTTTCGCGTGGGCGGGGATAGACGGCGTCTATTCGCTCTACTGGTGGCTTCGCGGCTTCGACGCATTGCAGGCGTTTCGCGGCCCGAACATCGCCTACAGCGCACCGCTCTATTTCATATTCGGCCTCGCGATGAACCTCCGCCTTGTGCGTTACGACGCACCGCAGGGCATTTGCGGAGACTTGGTTGACTCGGTGCGCAAACATTGGGTATTTGTCGAACGCTACACGCTTCGGCTTATTCTTAGCGCATTTCTCGCGGTGCTGTTCATCATGCTGTTCTTCGTCGCCACAGGACAATACCGCATCGCATTCTCCGGCGGCAAAATCACCGTAGAGCAGAAACAATTAACCGACAACTCAACCACCGAAAGAAGCAACTCATGAAGCCCTTTGCACGAATCATCCTCGTCTCATCCCTCGTGCTCGCGGCGGTGAATGGGATAGTAGCCACAAAGGACAACAAAGAAAGGGAACGGCAATGAAAAAGATTAAAATCGAAGCAGCTGAATTCATTTCGTCAGATGCAACGCCAGAACTAATTAAAGAACTTGTTGCGGACGACTCAAAACGGGGCGAGTTCATGATTCTAGATGATGGCAAAGATTTCGTTCAGATTGCTGGAGACGATGGCGATGATGGTTTCACGTTGGAATATGGTGATGATGGCGTTGTTCAACATTGCAAGCGGCTTATCTCCCGTGCCGAGGCGGAATCTGTTTTCTTGGAATATATTGATGGCTTGAGAAGTTGGCGATCTAGGTTTGAGTGGGAAAATGTAGAGCCTACGAAAGCAATTTTTCCATTCGTTGCAGTTCTTATTGTTCTGGCAGGTTTGGTTGCAACTGTGCTGCTTTTGATATTTGGAGAGTATTGATATTCAACCGCAGTCTATGTTTTGTGCCGTTTGTGTTCTTTGTGGCAAAAACAAATAATGAAAGAAAAGCTATGATGAAGAAAATGATGAAGGCGGTGGGGCGGTTCATGTATTGCACATGGTATGGCGCGGCGGTCGTGTTTGTCGCCGTCGCCGCCGTATTGTGTGGCTTGCAGTTCGCCAACTGCTGCATGGAAGACCTTGTGCCCTGGCCGAAGGATATCCACATTCTCATTATGTTTGCGGCGGTCGCCAATATTGGCGTTGCGATGATTGTTTCGCTCTGCCGACGCAAATGGGCTCGGGCGTTCGGGCTGCTGGTGCTTTGCGTCGTGACGTATGTATGCTTTGCGTTCGTCGCGTTTATTTCGTATTGCGTCCCGACGCGAATGGTCACGCCGCCGAGTCGCGAATGGACGGAGGCGACCATTTGCCAGCCTTCCGCAATCGAATACGACAATTTGACATTTCTTGGCGGAATCTCGACGAGAGAGACTGTTGCTGTATTTGCCGTCGCGGACACACCACTCGACAAATCGCGCTTCGTCGAAGGTTCGCCTTGGGTGGACGAGGTCGGCGACAAGGCACTCGCCAGCTATCGGAGGATAATGGCGTTTTGCCGCATTGATGTTCCTTTGCCGGATGACGCCGCGCTTTCGTATTGCGACGGCAGGGAGGGCAACATAACGCTCATCGAAGCAAACGGCAAGACATATCTCGTCTATGAGCGGTTGTAATGAAAGGAAGCGACCCATGAAGAAAATTATGATAGGGTTGGGTTTCGTGGCGGTTGGCGTCTTGGGTTGCAGCAGGGAAGACCTGAAAAACAAGGAGGATGAAATGGAAAAAGTAGAATTGAATCTGACAAAGGAGTGCAAGTTGCTAGTCGATAACGCCACGGAGAGTGACGTATCGATAGTGGTTGACACCGGCGAATTCACCCCGACGCTTTACGTGCACGATGGAGCCAAGGGGACGTTCTATACGCTGGCAGGGACAGATTCGCGTGAAGGTCTCTGCGAAATGGCGCGGGGCGTGATCAATGCCGACCCGAACATAAAGGCGTATCTGCTTGACTACATGCTGAATGGCGAATCGCAGGGCGGAAGAAAGGCGGTGTTGATAATGGAGACTGCCGCGAAGAGCGACGCAAAGGTGACGGCACTTGCTTTCGCGTGCGACCTTGACACAAAGGCGGTCGAATGTTCCTATCTCCCCAACGGGCCTGCTACGCTTTTCAACTGATTACCGAAAGGAGCAACCCATGAAACCATTTGCACGAATGATCCTCGTCACTTCCCTCGCGCGAGAAGGAAGAGGAGAATGAAAGGAACAAAACAATGGGAATAAGTAATCATGATGAGATTGCCACTGACACGCCAAAACGCAAACGAGTGGTCGGCGTGTGGCGCATAGGCGGCGGCATTGTAATGTTGGCAGTCATAGCGCTACTTTCGCAACTCATAGGCAATCCCGGCACAGGAGGAACTGTTGGGATTGTGATGTTTGGGGTGTTCTGCTCAATAGGATTTATTGCGCTTGTGCTGGTTGTATCAGAAATCGTTGCGTTCGTGTGGCCTGCGTGGGCCGCGAAAGCTCGCAGATGCGCCGCGCTTGTAATCCTCTTTGCGGCGGCGGCGATTCTGCTGGCGTTTGGCATTCTCGGCGTAGTAAAGTCCTCTTTCACCGGATGGCGCAAGATGCTTACATCTTTCGTTGCACTTGCAGGCGGCATATTCTGTGTCTTTTATGCCGCGTTGTATGCCATGACAGTTCATGCGCAACGCAAAAACAGAATCTCGCCACAATCTTACTCCAATGTCGAACTCAGGCGAGTGAAATCTTCCGGTGCGTTTTGGTGTGCTTCTGCAATTGCGTTGTTGCTGATGTTGTGCTCTTTCGATTTTAACAAACCGAAAGAGGTGATCTATGTCTTGGCATTCGTTGGTTATGTGTTATGGTTATTAGCTAAAACCCTCAAAGAAAACAGGCGCGACCGTGCGAGACCTCACTACCGCGTGCGCATCACGTCGTCTGGGATGCGGCCAGGCGCGACAGTTCGCGTCGATTATGAGTTTGAAGGCGACAGTGCGCCAAAGTCATTAGCGGTGTATGTGCTTCAGCGTGATGCGATGCTCGGCCGCCTCCCGAAGAAACAAGACGAGGAGAATACGCCGGAACGCGAGGATTGTGTGTTTGCTACGGATTCCCCGGAAGAACTTCGCTATGGCCACTTCTCTTTCACGATTCCCGATGCCATAGAATCCGAACGCATCAATTGGGAACTCGCTTTTGCATATTCGTCTTCATCTGACGCCAACGAGAATGTCGTCTGGGATAATTTCACCCTCGCTCTTTGAACAATTCAACCAATGAAAGGAACACCCCACGAAACCATTTGTACGAATCAACTTGTCCTCCGTTTTATCCTCCGTAGCCTTGGCGAAGGGGGACGCTCTGCGTAGGGGGATCCTCGTCTCATCCCTCGCGCGAGAGGGGAGAAGGAATGCGAAAGGAGAAGCGAGATGATTGATAGCGTGATAGAAAAGCCGATTGACAAGATACGGTATCCGAATGTCACGAAAAAGACAAGACGGTTCTTGACATTCTTGAATATTGAGGTCGTGGCTCTATTCGTAGTTCTTGTGACGGCTGACAAGCTAATGCCTTCGGACGCAAGACCGCACCCCGTGATACTAGCGTCGGTATTCTCGTTGCTGGCGATAATAAACATAGTGGCCTGGTACCGCGCCGCCAAGAAAGACGCAAGATGCTGTCATTGCGACAGCCCAATGCCGTTGGATTCGTTGAAATGGCGCTTGATCGCATCTGGTCTGCTGCCTGTATGCAAGAGATGCCGCGCCATCGTCGGCGCGGAGTTCATAAAGCCCTTGCCCGACAATCCTGCAAATCATGTTAATCCAGTCATCGAAACCCCTGCCGAAAGGAGCGAAAAATGATTAGAATTCCAGTTCATTCTAAATTGGCGAAGATGCCTTTGCGAGAGAGGTTCTCTTGGGCGTTGTCTAACGTTTGGGGCGTTGGGTTCGCGTTGTTCACGATTTGGTTTTATGTTCCATATTGCCGTAGGCGCATCAATCAAAACAACGGACGGGATGCCGTCCTTTGGAGGGTTTCACTTGGCGCATCAGCCGTGTTCTTTGTTTATCAACTGATAGCCGCAACGTTTGTCGTATGGGGAATGTCCACACTTCCACATAAAGGCGGTCATTCAACGGATGCCCAAAATAACGGCGATGTACTGCAAATCACCGAAAGGAGCAACCTATGAAACCCTTTGCACTAATCAACTTGTCCTCCGCCGCTCTGGGTAGGGGGAGCGGGAATGGAATGTACAATTATCCAGTATCCAATATCCAGTATCCATTATTCAATGATGGCGGGGCAAATTGGATATTGGCTGTTGGCTGTTGGATATTTGCACATTTCCACATTCTACAAGAAAGGAACACCCCATGAAACCATTTGAACGAATCGGTGGAGAATGTTGCCAGTGTGGAAATGTTGCCAGTGCCAATTCCAATTGTCAATGAAAGGAAAGCGGCGATGAAGAAAATGATGATGGCGGCGCTTTTCGCGGCGATGGTCGCGGTTGCCTTCGCGCTAAACGCGAGGGAAACGGGTTGTGGTCCGCTGGAACTTGGAGCGAAGGTTGCTCCGCCGAGGACTTCGCGGCACACGATCGCGGACAGAACGGCGGCGATCCTCGCGAAGAAGCCGAAGCTGAAAGGCATTGCGGCAAGCGCGGGCGGAAAGTTGCGGATACTCGTCTTCAAGAACGAACGATCCGTCGAAGTCCACGCACCTGGCTGGAAAGCGCCGCGCATCTATCCGATGACGGCCTTCAGCGGGACGCTCGGCCCGAAGTTGCGCGAGGGCGACGGACAGATTCCGGAGGGCATCTACGGGATTGAATACCTGAATCCGAATTCAAACTACTATCTTTCGCTCAAGGTGACATATCCGAACGCGTCGGACAGGGCGCGCGCGAAAGTGGACGGGCGCACTAATCTCGGCGGCGACATTATGATCCACGGCAAGGCGGTGACGATAGGGTGCGTTCCCGTTGGCGACGATGCCATAGAAGACATCTTCTATCTCGCCTACGCCGTTGGGATCAAGAACGTCTTGGTTGTCATCGCGCCGTACGATATGCGCAACGGGCGAAATCCGGAACTGGAGGAATCATCTATTGCCTGGTATCCAGACCTGTGCATGGAGATCGCGGCAGCGCTTTCAGACGGCAATCGGGCTTCCGCCGGCATTGTGCAGCCGTCGGCGGCAAACGGGGTGAATCTGGCGGCTGCGGCGCGGAAGCAGGTTGGCGTCACCGTCAGGTATGATTCTGCGTACAGGAAGCTCGCCTACCCGAACGGCGATGAGGGGTCTCGCCGCCCTACCGAGGCGCCGGACAACGCGGCGGCGAGGGGTCTCGCCGCCCTACCGAGGCCGTTGTTCGACCAATGGGCATTGGACGGGAATCCAATGCCCATTGAATTCCAGACCAATGCCCATTGAATTCCAGACCAATGCCCATTGAATTCCCGGCCCATGCCCATTGGATTCCCGTCCCATGCCCATTGGATTCGGGACCGCTGCCGGGGCGGCGGGCAGGCACTGCTCCGTATCCTCCGCACTGCTTCGCGCATGATATTGAGGGAAGCGTCGCGCCATTGACAACGGCAAAATATTGTGGTAATATATTGTCATGAACGATTTGAGCAAGATATTGCCGCTAACGACAGTTGAAGATGTGCTGAAGAGTTTGCGAGAGCTGGTTCGTCTTGCGCGTCAGCGAGAGGTCTGGACCCAGGCCGACCTTGCGCGGCGCTCGGGTGTTCCGATGACGACGATTTCGCGGTTGGAGCGTACGGGGCTGGCCTCGACAGACACACTCTTCAAGGTGCTGTTTGCCTTAAAGAGTCTTGATGCGATTGAGGATATGCTCAAGGAACAGCAGCGGCTTGTCAAGTTCCCGAAGACGCTTGAAGGCGATTTCGAATCCGCGCCAAAGGTCGTTAAGCGCG
>DFGM01000123.1:0-14033 GCA_002371755.1 Verrucomicrobia bacterium UBA3750
CATCACGTACTACAGTGTCGTCGGCGACGAGACGACCGAGCTTACGGAACTCGCCCCGGCCACCTACACGATCGAGAGCGGCGCGACGCTGCCGATGGAAATCAGCGTCGTGAGAGAGGGCTGGGTGTTCGACGGCTGGGCGAGCTATACGTCTGGGCCTCAGGTTACCGGAATTGAGCCTGGAACGACCGGCGACAAGACGTTCTACGTGCGGTGGGACGTGGCCGACTTCGGGCTGTTCGACGACGAAATCTATCTTGATGCCTGCTTCGAAGACGAAGTGGACCTTGCGGACACCATCCACAAGGGAACGGCTCCATATACCTTTGCGCTTAAGGATATTGAGGACAATGAACTTCCGAACGGACTTACCCTCGAGTCTGACGGTACGCTCAGCGGCACGCCCACGGCTGCGGGAATATACGATGTCGTGATCACGGTAACCGATTCGTCCGAGCCGAAGAGAACGATTGACGCGACTTACACCATCGAGGTCATGCTATCGAAGACTACAGGCATCAGTGGGGCGGACGCGACTGTTTCCATTGGATTCCCAGTAGAGATCGACCTCGCGTCAGCAATAAGGGGCGGAACGGCGCCTTACTCATTCGAGTTGATGACGGACTGGGAGGGGCATGGACTTCCTTCGGGTCTTGTGCTCAATGGCAATAAGCTGGAGGGCACCCCGACCTTCTGGGGCACCTCGATCTTCGCCCTTAATGTGACGGATGCAAATAACTATTCGTCCTACTTGTACTACACCATCTACTCGCAGTCGGATACGGCACAGCGGACGGATACGGTCAACGGCATTGAATGGGGTTATGTGAGTTCTTCGCTGCCGAAGCAGGCTGGGCGACTCTCCATCTGGAACTCCTCGTCGCTCGCCAGCGATGGAATGCATGCCATTTCCGCCAATACGGAAGGGTGTGTATATGTTCCTGACGGCAGATGCCTCTGGACCGGTCGCGAACCTGTTACCTGCATCGGCAGGAATGCGTTCAAGAACTGCGACAAGATCACGCGCATGACACTGCCCGACACCATCACCGACATCGGCGAAAACGCCTTTGACGGCTGCACGGCGCTGAAGGCTGTGGTGATTCCGTCCAGCGGAATCCTCGAGCATATCAACACGAACGCATTTGCCGGAGCAACGGCACTTGAGAGAATCTACGTCTGCAAGGGAGACAAGGCGAGCTTCACGGCGCTCCTTGAGGCCTCCGGCTACGCGGTGCCAAACGAGAACTTCATCCTCGAATGCGACTTCTACAAGCTGACGCTCGACACCAACCTCGGCGACGAGCTTGATATGCCCGTTCTGACGAAGGCCTATACGGAGACTATCTATCTGCCGAATGTCGGCAATCTGCCGGTGCCAACTCGCAACAACTACACGTTTGACGGCTGGTACACCGAGAAGTTCGGCGGCATCCGCATCAATGAGGATGACACACTCTCTGGTGGCGACTGGACACTGTATGCGCACTGGACAACCACAATGCCCGATCCTGTTTTCACCATCGATGGCAATGGCGTGCTTACGGATGTGACGCTCAACGGCCATACGGAGATTGCGATCCCCGATACAGTGACATCCATCGGCGACAGGGCGTTTGACGGACTCAGGGTGTCCGCCAACAAGAATCTGCTGCGCGTTGTCATTCCCGGAACGGTCGAGAACATCGGCTGGAGAGCGTTTGACGAATGCACCAAACTCCGCGAGATTAACATCCCGTCGGGCGTGACGAACATAGCGCAGAATGCATTCAGACTTTGCGTGAGCCTGAAATCCGTCGATATTCCCGGAAGCGTCGAAACCATCGGAAGTTCCGCGTTCGCGAACTGCTCCAACCTCGTGAGCGTCACGATCGGCAACGGTGTGAAAACCATCGGGCAGAGCGCGTTCGGCTACTGCACGTCGCTTTCGTGCGCCGACGAGGAAGTCGGTTTCTACATTCCGGACAGCGTGGTGTCGATCGGTAGCGGCGCGTTCCATGGCGTCCGCTTTGAGAAGGCTTCGCTGCCGGGCACGCTTTACAGTGAAGGCGATCCTGTCAGTGCGCAGTTCTCGAATGTGAGCACGCTAACGAAGATAACGGTGACCTACAGAGACCTTGCCATTCCGGTGTTCAAGATAATCAACGGGTCGCTCAGGTCCGTACAGCTCAACGGCAATACGGAAATCACCATTCCGGACGGCGTGACGGAAATCTTCATTGATGCGTTCAGCGGTCTTTCGGAAATGACCAGCGTGACGATTCCGACCACTGTAACGAACATTTGGGCCAATGCGTTCGAGGGCTGCTCCGGGCTTACGGAAATCGAAATCCCGAATAGCGTGACGACGCTAAACCGTCCGTTCAGCGGCTGCACGGGACTGAAGAACCTGACGATTCCCGACAGCGTGACGACGCTGGATCTGTGGAACTGCGACAGCCTTGAAAACGTCGTTGTCGGCAGCGGCGTTACCGAGATTGCCGAGCGTGCGTTCTCCGGGTGCGCGAGTCTCAAGAGCGTCACGTTCCTCGGCGACGTGACTTCAATCGGTAAGAGTGCGTTCTGGCACTGCTCGTCGCTGAAGGAGATCAACCTGCCGTCGAGCCTCAGATATATTGGCATGTTTGCGTTCTACGACTGCACATCGCTGGAAACCGTGACGATTCCCAAGTTCGTCGAGATTGCCGAGTGGGCATTCGATGGATGCACGGCGCTCAAATCGGCGTTGATAGCCGTCGAGCCTCCGAAATCTCGCAAGAGGCTGTTGGTGACGTCTCCAAAGAAAGCCTTCCTTGCTGCGTCTCCGGAAACAACGACGCTCGGCAACCGTGCATTCTACGGCTGCAAAAACCTTGCAGAAGTCACGCTGGGCGCGACGGTCTCGGAAATCGGCGGCGGTGCTTTCGGCGGCTGCCCGAAACTGAAGTCGATCACAATCGAGGCAGGCAACGAAAACTGGACGTCCGCGAACGGCATGCTGCTCAAAGGCGGCACGGAGCTTGTCTCTGCGTTCGGAACCGAGTCGAGCGTATCCGTGCCGGCGACCGTGACGGTGATTGATGACGGCGCGTTTGCCGACTATGCGACGCTGAAGAACGTCACCCTGCCGAGCGGCGTGACGACCATCGGCGAGGCGGCGTTCTCCAACGCGACACAGCTGGCGACGATTACGATTCCGTCCACCGTGACGAGCATCGGGGCGAATGCGTTCTACGGAGTTCCGCTCGCGACAGTCTGCGTGTCGAGCGGCGATGGATCGAGAATGAGCGGACTCGTCTCCGGCAAGGGCTACACCACTCAAAGCGTCAACTATTTTGATGCCGCTGCCGAAGTCGACGCGTCGGGTATGGCAGCCGCAGAGCTTATCGAAACAGCGGACAACGGACTCCAGAAGTGGCAGAACTACGTGCTCGGCCAGGACGACAGCGAGCCGGTCAAGGTCGCGAGCGTGCAGGGCGAGAGCGTGGAGAGCGTGACTATCGCCAGCTCCTTCGGCACTCCTGCGACCGGCTCCGGCTTCACGGTCGAGTACCAAATCGACGCCGTCGACGCCAACGGCGCGGTTGTGGCTGCGGGAACGCCGCAGGGCAGCGCGTCCTTTACGCTCGACCTTACACAAGTCAAGAGCAATGCCCTCTTCAAGGTCAAAGCGACTATGAAGAAGGAAGGCGTTGAAGTGCCGGTCGAGACCGAGAACACGATAGGCGTCCTGGTGGTCACGAATGCACCGGCCACGGCGATCATCGGCGTTCCGTTCAAGTCGCTCTCCGACGATGGCGGGATTTCGGTCGACAACCTCGTGCAGACTGCAAATTTGACGGCAGGCGACAAACTCAAAGCGTATGACACCGACGGGAATCTTCAGGCGTGGACGCTCAACGCGAACAAGCAGTGGGAGGCGGATATTGTCGTCGGAGGCGGCACGTCTGCGCAATCCGCCGATGCTAACACGATCAAACTGGATCGCGGCAAGGGCGTGTGGCTGACGCGCCAGAATCCGGAAACGCCGATCTACCTCGTGGGCGCCGCGAGCGCGGATTCCGTCAAGACAAAACTCGACACGCCTGTTGCCGAAGGCGCTCAGGCGTGGAATCTCGTCGCGCCGCCTTCACTCGAACCGGTGAACGTTGCGACTCTGCTTGACGGCCGTGAGGACACCGACAAGGTGCTCGTGCCGACCGCCGGGGCGCCGAAGAACTTCGAGTACAGCAACGGACAGTGGGGCTACTGGGACTATGTAGACGACGGGAAAGGCGGCGTTAACGCGGTGTTCGTCACCGACAAGCCCGAACTCCCGCCTGGCACGGGCTTCTGGTATCTGAACGGCGACGCCAATGCATCGGAACTGAACTGGGACAAGTGACATCCACTCTACTAACAGGAATACGAAAATGAAGATAATTTCCATGAAACAATCATGCTTCCTGGCGCTGGCGCTTCTCGCCGCGCCAGTCTCGGCCGACTATCTCTATACGATGGTCGAAAATGCCGGGGATCTTTGGGGCTCGGCTCTGCTCTTCGATTACATGACAGTAAGCATAGACGACGGCGCGAGCAACCTTCAGATACACAATACAAGCGGCACAGCCGTCGGCACCCATGCGAACAGCATTGAACCGGCGAAAAACTCCACCAGCCCTTATTATTTCTACTTCGACGAGGAATTGTCGTCTGAGCGGTTTTTCGTGCAATTGTGGAACAGCGGACAGAGCGAGGCGCTCGGCTGGACGACCCTTGAATTTGATAGCGTAAGCGAAAATATATTCGGCGGAACATCCAGCGGAGGAGCGAAACCCCTCGTGCTCACGTCCTTTGTTCCCGAGCCGTCGAGCGGCATCTTGATGCTTCTGGGGCTTGCTGCACTCGCCATGCGCCGAAAGCCGCAAATAATCTGAAACTTCAAATCGGCTATCGCATTGAAAGGGAAAACACAATGAAAAAACTTTCTGTATCGATTCTTGCTTCAACACTTGCCGCGGCCGCCGTGTTCGCGGCTCAGAACGACCTTCTTGTTTCGTTCTCTACGAAGGGACCGGATACGTACGCCGATGGCTCGACGGTTTTAGACGGCGAATGCTATGCGCTCGTCTGGACTCCCGACAAAGTCGCGTCTGCCGCAATAGCGGCCGACGGGACGGCGGTAAATGGCGCCGAGATCGTTCTTGTCGCCCCGGTCGCCAAGAACGGCAAATGCCCGAATGTGGTCTACAGGGTTGATGCCAAGCGCGTAGAGTCCGAGTTCGCCAACGGCAGCTGGAGCGTATATCTTCTCGATACGCGCAAGTACTCTTACGCCATGGACGGCAGCAGTGTCGTCACACTGGCGGGGCTGAAGAATGACGGCTCGGTAAAGCTTGTGAATGCGACGAGCATTGTCGGCGATGCCGCGCTAAAGGCCGCTTCGGGCGACAATGTTTCGCTTTCCGCGTCCGTCGCGACCTCCGCCGCGATTGGCACGGAGCTACCTGCTGATGTTCCGAAGCCGACAGTCGCCGGAATCGAAGTGAAGGGCGGCAATGTATACGTGACCATCGAGAATGCGGCGCCATATCTCGCCTACGATCTCACGACCGGCGACACGCCTGACGCCGTCACCGAAAGCGTCGACAGGCCTTGCACTGGAAGTGATGACGGAACGGTTGTCCTCGTCGCTCCGGCAAAGGAGGGCGGCGCTTTCTTCAAGGTCGGCAGGGATGAAGGGGTCAGAGCTCATTGATACAGTATTGGAGGTTCCCAGTTTTTTCGGGCACGAAAACAGAAACACCCCTGTAAACAAAGGGTGAAGTGGCGATTTCCATTTTGCGATAAGTGAAAATCCTGCTGCGGGAACGCGGAGGCGTTTCCGTGCGTGGGTCAGAGATTGTGCGGTTTCAGACCGCCGTCATCCCGTGTTCATCCCAAAGAACGCGAAGAGCGACGCCTCGTGTTCCTTCTCGGCCTCGGCGGAGGATTCTTCGACTGCAACCTCTACGCGGGGCTGTTCGACGTCGTCGCGCCGCGGTTCAGGTCCGCTGCGATGGGAATGTACCTGTGCGGCGCGTTCTTCCTCGGCTGTCCGGCAACATGGGTGCTGGGCAAGGTGGGCGAACATTATTCGTTGCAGGCGGGCATGGCAATATTCGGAGGAACATACGCGCTCGGCGCAACCGCGATATTTCTCGCCAGAATGCTGTTTTTCAAGAAAGATTGCGTTGATTTTTGCCGGAAGTAGCAAGGCTGCTCCGTGGAGGTAGAGTGAGAAACGGGTACGCATGATACTATAATTGCTTCTTTATCGCCATTTATGGCAAGTTATGCTAATAGGGGACTGTCCCCATTTGGATGGGAAGATGGGGACTGCCCCCGAAATACCGGGAATTGGGAATTGCGGGAAGGTACAAAATGGGGACTGTCCCCAAAATCCACAACTGGGGACAGTCCCCGGCGCAAGAAATGGGGACTGTCCCCGGTTAGAGATGCTTGATTGTTTGAATGGGGACTGTCCCTAGTTTCTTAACTGCGGCGCGTAATTGAGAGTCTCCGCTTTTCTGTTTTGCAATAAATAGCGTCTAAATTGGCGGATTTTAGGGGGTTTTCAGGGAAAGAAATGCCTAATATTGCGTCGGATATTGCCCTCTTCTTCAGATTTTGGTGCGCACCGTCCAGAACTTTGCTGCGCACCAAAAGTTGCTTTGCTGCGCACCAAAAGTTGGGTCAAAGGACAAAGTAGATGCCCACACCCTATAGGCATTTACTTTGGCAAGTCACAACCCTAACAAAAACGGCTGTTTTCATGCGAACGTGGAAAGTCGGGCTAACCGCCGCCTCGCAATGGCACGACGAAGTCTGCCGCACCATCCTACGTCAGATATCCGAGTTCGTAGGCGCGGGCGATTGCGGCGATGGTGTTTGAGGCGTCGAGTTTGCGGCGGATTTCCGTAACTCGCGTCTTGGTCGTTTCGATGCCGCAGCCCATGATGATCGAAATCTCCTCGCGAGTCTTTCCCAGCGCAAGGTACTTGAGCGTTTCGCGCTCCTTCGGCGAGAATGGGGATTTTTCGCTTGTGTAGGATTCTGTGGCGAAATCGACGAGTCCCTCGGCGACCTTTGCAATCATGTCGGCGAGAGTGTTCGTGTCGGCGCTCTTTGGCATGTATCCGCACGCCCCCATCTGGCGCGCGCGCGCCTCGTCTCCCTTGCGAGGCATACCGGAGAGGAAAATCAGCTTAACATCGCCGAATTCCGACTTCAGGTTTCCAAGAACCGTGAAGCCATCCTCCTTCGGCATCAGCACGTCGCAGAGGATAATGTCTGGCACGCCGTTCTTCCGGCACCACGTCATCGCCTCTTCCCCGGACGATACGGTGGTGGCGACCGTGAAGCGCGGCCTGTGCGAGAGCATGATCTCCAGCCCTTCGCGCACGAGCGGATGATCGTCGATTATCATTACGTTTATCATGGCTATGCCCTTTCTTCAGTTCGATCCTTTGTTCTCTTCGTCGGTTGGGTACAGGACGACGGTGACTACCGTCCCCTTGCCGGGCGACGACTCAATCGAAAGCCTGGCGCCCATCTCCTCCGCCCTGCGGCGCATCCCGGGGATGCCGAAGCCACCATAGTGGCCGCCGCGCGTTTCCGCCGCGGCTGGCGTGAAGCCGCACCCATCGTCGCGTATCGTCATTTTCAGCGCCGTGCCGTCGGAAGCGAGACGCACCTTGACGTGCCCGGCCTCGCCGTGCCGCAGCGCATTGCCCACCGCTTCCTGCAGAATCATCAGCAGCCTTCCGCCATGACGCCGGAACTCCGGCGGCGGCGTCCCTTTCTCGGTGATTTCCACTACGCCTTCCCAGTGCGGCATGCGGCTGGCCGCATAGCGGAAGAAGCCGGCGAGCGTATCGGCCTGGCTGCCCGCCGCCTGCAGGTTCCAGAGGATGTTGCGAAGCGCCGCCTGGGAAAACGCAAGCGACTTCTTCGCGCCCACGATCTGCCGGACCGCCTCGCCGGGATCCTCCACCACGCTCGCGGCCGCGTCCAGCCGGAACATGGCGCCGGCGAGGAACTGCTGGAATTCGTCGTGCAGATCGTGCGCCAGTCGCCGGCGCTCGTCCTCGGCATCATGCGCCGCCGCCTTCGCCTTCTTCTCGGCGCGGATTGCGCGCATGAGGAACATAATCCATACGCACAGCAGCACAAGCGCGAAAACGCCGACCCACGCCGCCGCCTCGATCCTCGCCGGCGTCCACCATGGTGCGCGCGTCAGAATCTCGAGATCGTCGATGCTTTCCATGTTGACGCACAGATCCTTGATCTTCGTGTAAACGCCGTCCTCGCGTTCGAACGCCATCGCCGCCGCTCCCTTGATGTTCACAACCGCGCCGCGCTTCAGGTCGGGATCTATTACCCACTTCTCCTTGAAAGGGATGCTTACCGTCGTGCCCATCGTCTCGTCGTCGAGGTCGCATACGAAGAGCTGCAGCTGCGTACGGCGCCTGTTCACGTCGGCCACGCGGACGGTCAGGCTTACCGGTACGCCGAACCACATCGGCGCCATATCGCCCTCTTTCCAGTCGCCGGACGCCATTGTATAGTCCTGCGGGACGATATATAGGTCGCGCACCAGGACATCGACCGGCGGCTGCACCGGCGAGCGCCCCACCGTCTTGACGTCCACATCGTCAACATACAGGATCGGGCCGATTATCCTGCGCTTTCCGGTGACGCTTATTACATCGCCGATTCCCGTATGTACGCCCTGGTTGAGCCATAGCCTAGCCGGCGAGCCGTCTGGAAGGCGCAGGAAGACGTACCTGTCCTCGTGACGGTAGAACGTCACCAGCCCCGTCACGTTTGTCGTCGGCGGCCCGGCCGCAAATGTTTCTGCGGCGAGCGAGGCAAGGCATGTGAACAGCAAAGGCAAGTGTCTCTTCATTTTCTCACTTTCCCTTTTTGACGGTCTGGAAGCCAAGGATCTTCAGGCCCGGCGCGTCCTTCGCGATCGCCAGGCGCATGACGCAGGCGCCCGCCGGGAAACGCACGTTCCTGACCATCGCTTTGCCTTTGCACGATGCCTTCGGCAAAAATACCTTGGCGGGCCTGGATTTATCGACGCTGATCGCCAGCTCGGCGTTGCCGTAGCTCGTGTATGCGATCATCACGTCGCAGTCGGCATCCTCCTCCCCGGCGAACGTGAACGAGCGAACGCGCTCCTCCTGCTTCGCATCGGCGATGGGGCTGAAGTCGCAGTCGTCCCACCTGACGCTTTCGCCGAGCCTGTGCGCGCCGGAGACGCGTCTGCCGCCGCAGGTCTTTCGCGGGTCGCCGCGCATCCAGTCGGTGCGGCGCTTCGTGAGCGTGCCCCAGCCAGTCCATTCGTAGAACCAGTTCGGCGCGACACCCCAGCTTTCGTAGCCGTGCTTCTCGATCATGTAGTCGCGGTAGCGCCCGAGCCACAGCGTCTTCTCCTCCGGCATTTTCGCCCGCACCCGGTAGTGGGCGAGGGCGGCCTCGCGTGTGCCGCCGCAGCCGGCCACGTCCCTGCGGTCCTGCGTGGGCTTGAGGGATTTCCATCTGCGCGACCGGTGCAGGTACTGGAGATACTTTCCATTCTCGAATGTGGCCTCCGCTTCGTTTTCGGTGTAACCGGACGGCTCCCACGGACCCGGCTGGTCGGGATAGCTCTTGATGGCGCTCAGGTTGTAGCGATACGACCATTCGAGGCCGAGGAGTATGCGGCTGTCCGCAAACGAGAAAAGATCGTCGCCCTGATTCCAGGCGATATCGGCGATAGCGACGAGGTTGTGGAGTCCGCACATCGTGTGACCCTGGTCGCGGCTCGACTCCTGACACTGCCCGTTGGGCTTGATGTACTGCGCGATCTGGTCGTCATACTGGTAATCCGGCTCGTCGCCGAGCTTGTTCTCCCAGCGCCACTCCTTCTGGAATTCCGACTCTCTCATCGGGCAGCCCATGAGCGGAGGGCCTGGGCGGTACGGCGCGTCGTCCTCGCGATGCTTCTCGCCCTTCAAATACCTGACGGCGCGCTCGTACAGCCTGTCGTCGTCGAGGTAGATGCCGATCGCCATCAACCCCCTCGCCGCGAAAAACCCCTGGTTGCCGAACCGCCCGCAGTCGAAGTTGAAAATCGACGGCAGGAAGCAGTCGGGGGAGCGCAGCATCCTCCGGAACCGTTCCTGGTCCTCCGCCGCCCAGCCGGGATAGTCGCGAAGCATCTCAGCCGCCTCGACGAGCAGGAAGATCTTGCCGTTGTCGAGCGCCGCCGTGCCATGGTGGCACGTGTGGGTGTAGCGGGAGTTGGCGTTCAGAATCTCCACCGCCTTCATGGCATAGCGTTCGTCATCCGTCAGCTTCCAAATGAGCGCCAAGTCATGCGCCCTGCGCCCCCACAGACCTATCGTTCTGTTGAATTCCCCCTCGCCAATCTCCGTGCGCGGCGATGGCGCTGCGACCTCCAGCGACGACCAGGGCGAACGCATAAGCGCGTCGAACGTGGTCTTCCACGGCTCGCGCCCTGCCGCCACCATCGCCCGCATCCGGTCGAAGTCGCCCTGCGTATAAGTAATCCCCGGATGCAGGAATTCTCGCCCATATGCAGACGCAAGCGGCGCGGCGGCGATTACCGCCGCCATCGCCGCCGCGCTCTTCCACTGCGAATATAGCTTCTTGCCAATCATCCCACGTATTTTACCATATATTCCCCATCCACTGCAACTGCCATACCCGCTGGATTTTCTAGATCATCTAGATGCTCTAGTTCGTCTGGGCGCTGTCCGCCACGCTGATCCTGTAGTATTTCACGCCGCTTGCCGGCATCTCCGCCGTCAGCGACACATCGCTCTCGCCGCCAGCCTTCTCATATGTCCCCGCCGCCCACGTCGCATTGTCGCTCGACGTCGCAACCGCGTAGTACAGACCCTTCTTCACTTTCGCCGCCGGGATCGTGAACGCCACATTCCCGCCCGCCACCTCCGGCGCCGCCACCGCCGGCTCCACCTTAACGGTAGCGGTGTCAAAAGTCGAAGTGACTGTCCATGTTGTATCGCTAGCACTTGTAAAAGTCTTCGCGAATGCGCTTTCGTCCTGACCCGCCTCCGTCGTGCCGGAAATCATCGCATACACCGCATTCGCCGATGTCTCGTCATTCGCCGTCTCAGTCGTAATCGTCGTGCCGTTATACGTGGCAAGCGTATTCCCGCTTTCGTCGCAGTATTTCAGCGTGCCCGTGCCAAACATCGCCTTGCCCGTCACCGTCACGCCGCTCCAAACCATAACCTCCACCCCGCTCAAGTCGGGATTCTGCAAATCAAGTGTACCCTCGCGAACATCAAGCTTGAACGTTGGCGTGCCGAAATACGAGCCTCCGAAACCAAGATCTGTGGCCGCACCTGTCTTGAAATCGCTGCCGAGCGTAAGTGTCCCCGTGCCGGTCTTTCTAATCGTGTATGTGCCGTCTGCGCGCGCCGCGAACTGGTTGTTCAGGCTGCTGTTGCCGTTGTTGCCGCCAAGCGCCAGTATTGTGCCGTCTTTCATCATCACGATTCCGGCGTTCTTGTCATTCGCCGTCAGCGTCCCCATGCTGAACGTTCCGCCGCCGTTTTGCTCAAGATAGAATCCTGCCGAAGGGCTGCCGAACGTCCCGGTAATCGCGAAATTGCCGTTTGGACTGGCGGAAAGCTTGTTCAAGAATCCGCATGCCGATGTTCCAAGCCCAGAATTGCCAGTGAAATTCATAGTGCCGGAAAAGCCCGAGTTGTCCTCCATGAACCTGATAATCTGGCTGTGCAGAGGGACGTTGAGCGTGCCAGAGCCGGAAAGCCTCCCATGGAATTTGAATGCGTGATCGCATTCGAGCGTGCTTACATACCCACCGCCAACCACTACTGACGTCGCCGTCGTGAACGAACTTTCGTTGCAGCCGCTCGCGAACTTGAGCGTACCGCCGTTGAGCGTGATCGTGCCGGTGTAAACATGGCCCGACTCCGCCTTGATGACGAGCGTCTGACCGCTACCAACCGTCACATTGTCAGTGCAGCTCGCAGAGTTGATTTCAATCGTTGAAACCTGGCTCGCAGTGTTCGCTGCCGTGAGCGCTTCGCCAAGCGTATTGTAATACGTCTCTCCAATCTTGCACGGCTGCTGGACGAGCGTGTATATGTATGTCCCGCTCGATTCGCTTTCGGCGACCATGTATCCGACATTCGTCGTCGTCACTGTCTTCTGCGCTGGCAGCACAAGCGTTCCGCTTGCAAGCACGAACTCGCCGGAGAAGCTGCCGAGCGATTCCATGGTCAGCGTACCGTTTCCGGCCTTCGTAATCGTCCCCGAGCCTGTGATTGCCACCGCCGTGCCGGTCTTCTTGTCAAAGCCCGCCGTATCTATTACGACACCCTTCTCGCCGATTGCAATGTTTGCGTTGTTGGAATCCTTGCCCCAGAAATAGTCGTTGTCGTTGTTGGTGCTCGTGCCGAGCGCGACAAGAGTTCCGCCGTTGAAGTTGATTGCATTCTTGATCCCGGAGGCGTCGATTCTCCAGACCTTGAGCGTGCCGCCCTCGTTCAGGTTGAGCGTGCCGGTTGTGTCGTCGATTGCTAGTTTGAGACGCCGGATCGTGTTCGCCGTGCCAACGCTCATCGTGCCGCCGTCGAGCGTAAGCGTGCCGTTGGCGGTGGTATTTTTGTTACGCCCCACGTATACATCCGAGCCGCAGTTCACTTCGCCGCCCGAGACAGTCATCGTGCAAGTCGAACTGTTGTTTGCAATGTCCAGCGTATTATTGAAATTCGCCGTTCCGCTCTTGACAAGAATCGTGCTCGTTGTGCTGCCGCCTTGCGCACCGCGGAATTCATGAGTGACGGTCAATGTGCCGCCATCGACTTCCAACGTGCCCGTGCCGCCGCCGTCAGCCATATAGACGTCGTTCGCAAGCTTGACGTTTCCGCCTGTAATCTTCAATGTGCCGTTTCCGCCAGAATTGCGTCCGATGCGCGTAGTGCCGTTTGCGACGAGCGTTCCACCGCTGACGGTGGCGACGCCGGTGCTGCCGCGCCCGATGTCGAATTCTCCGGCAATGGTAGTCACGCCGCCGCTGACGTTGAGCTCGGTTTCGCTCCAACCGGCAAAGCAGAGGTAGAGACCCTTTGCGAAGTCCGCCGTTCCGCCTTCGATGTTCAAATACCCCTTCGTAATAGCTCCGCTTGCACCGGCGCCGTTGGCCAGCTTCGCGTCGCCGGCGACGGCGAGCGTGCCGCTTTTGAGCGTCACGGCGCCGGTCGTCTTCCCCGTCTGCGCGATGTTGAGGCTGCCGACTTCCAGTCCACCCCCGTCGATTTCAATTCGCCCTTGGCTGTTTGCATCGTTGTCTGCGATGTAGATCGTGGATACATCCGCAGCGCCGTCTTTGTTTATCGTAAACGTTCCATCGCCGCCGCTGAATCTGCCTACGCGGAGCGTTTCGGCTGTGAAAGTGGCATTTTCATCGACCGTCAGAGCGCCGGCCCTGTAGGCTCCCACGGCGACATCGCCGGTTGCGGAGAACGTGCCGTTCTTCATCACGATTTTGCCGAGCGTGCCTATGTTGAACTCCGGCACGGTGAAGCCGTCCGTAATCGCCGAGCCGCGCCACGTCATCGTCTTGCCGTTGTTCTCGACCCAAAGAGTCGTTGCGCCGAGCGTGGCGAGGCTGTCGAATGTCACGAGGAAATCGCCGTCGTCGCCGGTCGTCGAGCCCATGTTGCCGTTTCTGCCGATGAAGCACGTGTCGCCTGATGCCGGCGTCGCGCCCCACACGCTGCCGCTATACGTGACCTCCGTCGGGCTGGACGAACCTACCACCGTCTGCGTCCAATATACATCCGCAGCGTACGCGCCCAGAAGCGCCGCCAGGACTTGAAACAGCAACACTGCCTTCACGCAATTGTTCATTTTTTCACTCCTTTTTTGTTAGTCTCCAAGATTCGCCGCTATTATACCATTTAACCAACCGAAGCCGCCATCACCTACTAAACCCAAACCCACACCCCCTATTTGGGGGATGGGGG
>DFGM01000123.1:14087-41411 GCA_002371755.1 Verrucomicrobia bacterium UBA3750
GGGGGGGGGGGGGGGGGGGGGGACGTCCACACGCGCCGGCGGCAGTACGACGCGCGGCTCGCGCGTCGCCCTCCGTCGCGGTGGCCGGCGGCGACTGACCCGCGGCCCGTCGTACTACCTCCCCTCCTTCGTCGTCTCAGTTCCAGTACACGACATAGCGTTCGGCGTGGATGGTCCAGAGGGGGGAGACGACGATGCCGGCCGGTGTTTTGAAGTTCGGTTCGCCCCAGTAGGGTTCTGCGGGGTGGGATGCGTCGTCCCAGACTTTCTTGTGCGGCGGAGGCTTGGAGAGACGGGTCCAGGCCTCGACATTTTCGAGTGCGACGTGCTGCAGTTCTTCTGGCACGGCGTAGTCGTGCTCGTAGTAGTCGAGTGCGCGGACGGCGGATGGTGCCAGTGCCTGGCAGCCGAGGCGGCCGGCGAGCAGCAAAGGCCCGTAGAATACTGCCATTCTCTCCGGTGCGTCAGGTGTCGCCTCCGTCCGAAGCCGGCAGGGCAGGGGAATTTCGAGAGCGTCGCCGGCTGCGACATCGTGGAATGAATATTTCGAAGCATCCTCACCCGTTGCCCAGAAGGGACGGCGAATGGCCAGACGGCATCGTCCGCGCTCAACGATGATCCTGGCGTTTTCGTGCACCGGGAAGTCCGTCTCCAGGCGCAGGGCGACATCGCCGTCGTCGTATGTAGCGGGGATGAACTGGTTGACGTATAGTGTGTCGGCGCGCTTCGAGAAAATCAGGCGTCCGATCTTTGAGTGGCTTTCCATTGCGCTCGCCTGGCAGCACCAAAACGAATCGTTTGCGCGGTTCTGGAGTTTGTATGCGCCCGTCATCACCGGCAGGAAATACGTCACCCTGCCGTCGCACGGCTCGATCTGACCGAGTATGTGGTTCCAGAGTGCGCGTTCCTGGTAGTCGGCGACGGAGGCGCGCGGTTCCGCCTCGAAGAGCTGGCGGGATAGGCGCAGGAGGTTGTACGTGCAGCAGGTCTCGCCGGTGTAGCCGGTCAGGTTGGCTCCCTGGCGGCACGGCCCGCGGAACGCCTCCTTCGTCGATACGCAGCCAGGCGCATACATATATCCGCCGGCGACCGTCTGCCAGAAGAACTCGGCGAGGGCGCGCGCTGCATCGTCGCCGGAAATTTCGTAACGCCGCATCTCGGCTATTACCTTCGGGATGAGCGTGTTCGCGTGCTTGCCGTCAAGATTGTCCTTGCGCGCCTTCAGGGGGTCGAGTATTTCCGGATGGTAGAATACGCCGGCCGCCTCAACGAGCCTGTCAGCCTCGGCGCCGGCGCCGCTTTCGCGCACCAGCCGCGAAAGATTGAGCAGTGCCTCGGCGATGCCGCCGAATTCGCGCCGGCGCATCGTCGCGGCCTGGTCAGGGGAGAGGGCAAGCACCTTGTCCGCCGCCCAACCCCCGAACCGGCGCGCCACGGCATACGCTTCGGCATTTTCGCAGATCGTCGCCTGGTCGATCAGCCCTTGCAGGATTTTGTGCTGCACGTACCACGGCGCCCAGACGCGTTCGCCGGCGATGATCCTGTCGATGTCGGAGGACGGGAAGGCACCGACCCAGCCCGTGCCAAGCGCATCCTGGCAGCGCTTCAGCTCATGGACGGCGATCGCCGCGCGCGCCCTGAGCGAATCATCGCCCGTCGCCTCGTAGAGCGCGGCCATGCCGGAGAGCCAGTGTCCCAGCGTATGCCCGCGAAGTTCCATGTCGGGTCGTTCCCAGCCCCCTAGACGCTGCACGATGTTTGTGTTCGCGATGTCGTCGAGCCCTGCCGTCACGCGGAACATCCACGTCATATTCACAGGGTCGAGCGACTCCATCACGCCGCGCTCGCGCTTCATGTTTTCGAGGAACGGACCCGGCAGGAGCCGTACCGCTGCTGCGGCGGATGCTTGAAGGCCGATGGCAATTGAGAGGGCTGTAAGTGCGGCTTTCATTGGAGCTGGGTGTAAGTAAAAAAAAAATAGTTTTACGCCTGCCTCATCGTATTATGATCGTGAGGGGGCGCGGGATGACGCCGTTCCAGGGGAATGTCTGGGAGTCGCAACGGACGGATTCCAGCAGAGTCGGCACCGTCGCGAACTGCTCGTCCAGCCACGCGCGGTGGCCGGTGATGAAACTTTTCAGCACGGTGACGTCCTGGTCGAACGAGCGCTTCTGCGGCCAGCGAGCGTCGTTGGCGACGGCCGACTCGGCCAAATACCCGGCGTATGCGTCGATTGCGCCGCCGTCTGCCGCCAGGGCTGCGTAGGCGTCGCGGATGGCCAGATAGCGCGTGCGTACGCGGCGGGCAAAGCGGTAGTCGGAGAGCCATTCGCAGTACATGGAGCCTTGCGCGGCGTGCCAGCGCTCGGGCGACGGCTTCTGCATGTTCGTCGTGCCGGCGGCATGGTCGAAGTCCCAGACCGGGCCCCAGAAAAGCTTTTTGCCGATGTCCTTGTACGCGTAGCGGCTTTTCGCGCCGGCGTCCTGGTTGCCGAAGAGTTCCTGCACGAGGAAGTATCCAGCCATGGAATCGACGTCGCAGTATGCGGAGTAGTGGCGGTCCTCGCCGGATTTCCTATTCGCCGACGTGCAGGCGTCGAAATAGTTCTTGAGGAAGTCCTTCGCAGCGTTGAACATGTCGTCGTTCGTATTCAGGTATTCGGGGGAGTTCACCATCGTAAGCATCTTGAAGTTTCCGGAGGTGACGGTGAAGCGAGAAACTTCGTCCATCTCGTTCGAAAACTCGAAAATCCAGCCGCCGTTGACATCGGTGGCGCTTGAGTCGATCCACGAAAGATCCTCCGCCGTGTGGCCATTATCCTCGGAATACCCCTCCCAGTCGAAGACGTCAACGCGGTCGCTGGCGATGCGTATGTGCTCGCAGAGCTGGTAAACGCTGTCATACCTTCCATTGATGACGACATCCACCCACGTCGATTCCATCGCAAGAACACCGATGGAGGCGGCGAAGTCGTATGCGAGTTTGTTTCGCATGTTGGACATGTCGGGCATGTTCGCCAGAAGCACCCAGTGCTTCGACTTCTGCAAACCGAGACCGCACAGACTCGCCTTCTTGTCGAGCTTGAGCTTGTACGGCTTCTTCGCGTAATGGGCGGACGTGTTGCCGCGCACGTTGATCGTAATCTTGTCGTTGTACTGCTCCTTGAACTCGTCGTTGCCTTGTATGCGCATTGTTCCGTCGTGCTTTTCCTTGGCGGCGGTCGGGAATTCGCCGTCGTCGGTAGTGATGTAGCAGACGGGCAGGCGCGATACGAAAACGTCTCGCGTCAGCACGCTCGCACCGCCGTTCATGACGGAGAAGCGCACCCAGTGCGCGTAGTCTGCCGCGCCAAGTTCATACTGCGCCGCTGATGACGTCTTCACGATATTCGTACCGGTCCAGTCGACACGGCTCCACATGACGGAGAAATCATCGGACGCGAAAAGCGCGGGCAGCTGCGGGGAAAGCGCCTCGCCTGCGACTGGTCTCGCGACGTCATATTCGAACACCTCGCCGCTCTCACTGGCGCTGGAGTCGATTACCTCGCCCGCGCCGGGACCGGAGAACTCGATTTGGGGAGCCAGTGCGGTGCTGACCGCCGTGAACCACCCGCGCCCTGATGCCGTCGTTAGCCGCACGTAATCATCGCCGGACTTTACGAGATAGCTGACAAGCCTCTCGCCATCTATCTCGCGGAAAACGGCTTTCGCCCCGTACCACTCGCCCATGGCGGGCGCGACACCGGCGGCGGACGCCTCGTTCCAGCATCCGTCGCCCCAGACCTCGAACACCGCTGCGCCGCCTCCCGGCGGCGCCACAGGACAAATCGCCGCGACGCCATCAGGCGCACCCGGCTCCCCATTTTCGAGCGCGTCTGCGCGAAACCTGAATTCGACTTCATACACGTCGCCAGTTACCGCAACCAGCGGCGCGGCATCCGCGTAGCCCGCGAATGCCGCGTAAAGAGTGACGGCTAAGATTATTACTCTATTCGCCATTCTACCGGATAGTCACCATGAAGCCTTTGCGCGCCCACGAGCACTTCAGCGACACGGTGCCGTCGATGTTCTTCACAGTCTTGACTTTCCAGACGCCATTGGGGATCGACGAGTTGACTTCCTGGAGGAGCTTCGCCATCGCCGCGCTTTCGCCTGTGATCGACGTCGCCGTCAGGAGCGTGAACACAGTGCTGTGGTCCGTCTCAGCCGTAAGCCCCGCCGGAGGAACGACGTCGTGCTTCGCGAGGTCGACAGAATCGAACACGCCATCGCCCGTGAACGCGACGCCTTCCGCAATATTCACATACGAAGGCAGATCGGCTTGCTTCATCCCCGCTACCATCGCGAACACACCCTCGTTGACGTTGATCGTCGAGCCTTCCGGCGCGGAGAAACCAGGCCCCATCGTCAGCTTGCCCGCACCGGTCTTGAGGATATGGACGGCATCGCCCGTGAACACGCCGTTCAAGTAGCTGTCGCCAGCTGTTCCAAGAATGTTGAGAGTCCAGGCCGACCGTTCAACATAGACCTGCGCATTGGGGTGAAGATGCTCATACGCGCCAACCGTTACGTGGGCGGCAGCGGCATTCCACTGCGTTTCGCCCTTCATGATGTTGGTCGGCTCGGCCGGATTGCCCGAGACAAGCATCTTGGCCTTCGGCATTTCGAAATTGATATGGTCTGCCATCCTAAAGCCCGATGCATAAGCCGCCCCGCCTTCCACTCGCTCGGAAAGCTCATTCGCCCAGTCGAGCGTTCCCTCAAAATCGGCAAGCGCCTCCGTGCCATGCAGCCAGACGCCGCCATTCGCCTCTTCCGAGCATATCTTCAGCGTCCCCGTGCCGAGAATCGTCGAAGCAAGCGTGAAGCGCGAGTTAAACTTTGCATTCCTGATGGCCAGAGTTCCGCCTTCGATAATGTTGGTCTTGGTTTCATCGCTGAAGAACTGCCACGTGCCGTCACGGTTGGAGCCGGAAAGTTCCAGCGTTCCCTCGCCCTTCTTGACAAAGCCTTTTGCATCGGCGTTGTTGTTGTATATCGCGCTGTTGGCCCAGGTAATGTCGTGTCCATCGGTGTCTACCGAGATAAACCCTGACGAACCCTTGACATAGGCCGACACGTCCTTCGTCACAGGATTGTTCTCGTCAAGCGGATTGACGCCATACTGAAGCGTACCACCGTCGAAGACAAGGCTGGAATCCTTATGGCAGATTCCGTCTGGGTGGGTCACGCGGATTGTGCCGTTCGAAATGATGGTGCCGTTTCTGTGACGCGTGGGTCCGAGTTCAAGCGTGCCAGTGCCGACCTTTATGATCTTGGCTTTAGCGTTGGCGTCGTCGCCCATGCCGAGGGTAATGCGGTCGTCTGGGCTGTTGAGGTTGCCGACGATAAGAGTATTGTCGTTGTTGATGCTTCTGAACTTCGCACCCGTCGCATAGTCTTTCGTGTAGATGGAACCGAAATGGATAACACCATTCGAGAACAGCATCGAGCCATTGTCGTTCACGCTGCCGTAGAGCATCAGTTTTCCATTCTCGAAGCCAGACTGCGCCTCGCCGAACTTCATGCGATTGCTGTTGTTTGAATCGACGTGGATCGTACCGGAGAATCCCGAATTGTCGCCATAGAGCCGAACGCCATAGTTTCCTGCCATCGTGAAGAATATGTGTCCGTCGCCAATGAGCTTACCTTTTATATCGAAATTAGCACCATTGCCTTGTATCCACGGCATGGCATCGCGATGATTCCAGTCCGTTCCGTCAGGAGCGATTATTTCGATGTCATTGCCGAATTCGACCGCCGTTCCGTTGATGTTGCGAATGCGCCCACGGTTCTTGAGGATAAGCTTGCCCGTGCCTGAAATCTTGCCGACAGTCAGCCATTTGTCGAAACGCAGCGTGACATCCGCGTTGAGGATGATTTCGCCGACTGTCGCCTCTTCGTTGCGCACGGGGACGCATTCGGTGTTGAATGTAGCAGTATCCTCAGCGGTTTGTGGCCATGTATCCGTCGCCGCGCCATTCACCGTCCAGTTGGCGGCATCCGCCCACGTCTTGTCAACGGCGGTGGATGCTCCTGTCCAGACGAAGTCCGTGGCCCATCCGGCCGTTGCGGCGAGGGCGAGCGCGATTGCAAGTGGCGATTTCGCTTTCTTCATTTCACAATCCTTTCTTTTTGACGCGCGTATTATATCATAGAGTGGTGTCCGAATGCAATCCCCTGTAACCCCGCCCTCCTTATCCCCTATAGGGGGGTATAGGGGGGATGAGTTTTCGCCGCCAACTACCAACTACCATCCGCTGTCACCCGAGAACTGGGAATCGGGAATTGCGGGGAGGTACAAAAACGGGGACAGTCCCCGGAATACTGGGAATTGGGAATCGGGAATTGCGGGGAGGTATGGAAGCGGGGAGAGTCACCGCTTTTTTCTGTTTTGCAATAAACAGCGTCTAAATCGGCGGATTTTAGGGGTTTTCGTGGAAGAAATGCCTAATATTGCGTCAGATATTGCCCGCTTCTTCAGATTTTGGTGCGCAGCGCAGGATGTTTTGATGCGCAACAAAGGGACAAATGGTGCTAGGCCAAAAATTAAACCCCGCCAAACCGGTAGGGCGGCGCGACCCCGGATGACGTAAATGCGCCGGCCAACAGGCCTGCGACGGGCGGTGACGACGGCACGGTCATACTAGTCGCGCCGGTCAACGAGAGCGGATCGGGGTTCTTCAGATTAAAGCGCAGCGAACCTGATTTCTGACGCATTTCTGACGTGCGCTGTGCGTACGAAGGCTTGGCTTCGTTCGCCCCATGCGCATTGCCCGTGAATCCAATGGGCATTGGACAGGCGACCAATGGGCATTGGATTGGAATTCAATGCTCATTGGATTCGGATTCAATGCCCATTGGATTTGCGGGTGATGGGCATTGGTTTGGCGGCCGATGGGCATTGGGCGGGCAGACCTCTGCCCGCCGCGCAGCCGCCTAACCCCGCCTGCCCACCTTGCGGGCAGGCGGAGGTTTGTGATATAATATAGGCATGAAAAACAGTTTTACCATATTTTCTGCGGTCGCACTCGGTGCGGTCGTCGCTTCTGCCGCCGTGCCCACCCTTCCCGGCGCACAGAATGTCGCCCCCGCCCATACATTCTCCATTTCTTACGACCAGGACGCATTCTTACTGGACGGCAAGCCCTTCACAATCCGTTGCGGCGAGGTTCATTATGCCCGCATTCCGCATCAGTACTGGCGGCACAGAATGAAGATGCTTCGCGCGATGGGGTGCAATGCGGTAGGATGCTACATGTTCTGGAACTACCATGAACGCGAACCAGGGCGTTTCCGCTGGGAAGGCAATGCGGATGCAAGGAGGTTCTGCAAGATTGCCCAGGAAGAAGGACTTTGGGTGCTTCTGCGTCCCGGCCCCTACGCCTGTGCGGAATGGGAAGGCGGCGGCGCCCCGTGGTTCCTTCTCAAGGACGACGGAATCTCCATGCGTTCATCCGACCCCAAGTGGCTGGAGCCTGCGAAAAAGTGGATAGCCGAGGTTGGGCGCGAGCTCGGCGACATGCAAATCACCAAGGGCGGGCCGATTCTCATGGTCCAGGTGGAGAATGAATACGGGCTTCACGGCAGCGACACGGCCTACATCCGCGCCTTGCGCGAAGCCACCCTCGCCGCCGGTTTCGATGTGCCGCTGTATTGCTGCAATCCTCCCAGGGCAATCCAAAACGGCTATGTAGCCGAACTGTTCCAGACCGCCAACTTCGGCGCAGGCCCGGAACAGAAATTCGAAATCATCCGCCAATACCAGCCGAAGGGTCCGCTCATGTGCGCGGAATACTACCCCGCATGGTTCGACACATGGGGGCAGGCACACCATTACGCAAAGTCCGACAGAGAGTTTTTCGGGCCTATCGACTGGATGCTGGAGCGCAATGTCTCCTTTTCCTTATATATGGCGCATGGCGGGACAAGTTTCGGCGGCTGGACTGGTTGCCGGAATCCGTTCAGTCCCAATGTGACGAGCTACGATTACGAAGCGCCGATAAACGAACAGGGCCGCGCAAACCCCTCGTTCGCCAAATATCGCGACAGGGCCGCGAAACATCTCAACGAAAGCGAAACCATTCCGCCCGTGCCCGCCCCCATCCCCCTGAAATCCTACGGCAAAGTGCAATTGCGGCAAGTCGCCGGCGTTGAAGCGCTCGTCACGCGCGAGATATCGCTTGAAAATCCCGTCTATATGGAGAAGCTTGACCAGGGGTTCGGCCTTGTAAGCTACGAGACCGAGATTCCCGCCGGAGCATCCGGCACACTGAATATCGGCGAGCTCCACGACTTCGGCTATGTGTTCCTCGATGGCGTCCGCCTCGGCACGCTTGACAGACGCCACCGCGGCATAAAGGTGCAAATCCCGCAAGATTGCGCCGGCAAGCCTCGCAAACTCCAGATACTAGTCGAAGCCATGGGCCGCATAAACTCTTCTTCCGGCATGGAAGATAGAAAAGGCCTGAACGGCAAAGTGCGCCTCGGTAAAACTCCGCTCACCGGCTGGACAGCGCGTCTCATACCCCTGGATCCCGACTTCCAGCTCTTCGACCTCGCTGCCGCAACATTCCACCAGGATGCAAACGCGCCCCAAAAAGGCGATTCGCCTGCGATTTATACCGGCATTCTCGCCTTGGATGACGAGACGCCCGCCGATACATGGCTCGATATGAGCGCCTGGTCCAAGGGTATGGTATGGATAAACGGGCACAACCTCGGCAGATTCTGGGCCATCGGCCCGCAGCAGACGCTGTTCGTGCCCGGATGCTGGCTCCGCAAGGGACGAAACGACATAACCGTTATCGACTTCTTCGGCCCGCGCGGCGAATCAAGCGTCATGTTCACGGAGAAACCAGTTCTTGACGTGCTCCATCCCGAGCTCGACTTCAACAGCAACGCCCGCCAAAACACGAAGTTCATCGGCGGCAAGGAAGTCGCCGCCGGCTCGTTCAGCGAGGATGATGCCGCGAAAGTCGTGATGTTCAAGGAGGCGGTCAAAGGCGTCTACTTTACTTTCGAAGCCACATCCACATACGACAAGAAATCCCTCGCGTCCATCTCCGAGTTCGATTTCCTTGACAAGGACGGCAACCCGCTCGCGTCAAGTTCGTTCATCGTCTCGGGTGTCGATTCGGAAGAAGAAATTCGCGAAGACGGTGTCGCCGAAAACGCCGTGGACGGGCAGGTGGAGACGATTTGGCTCACATCGTCGCGCACATTGCCGCACTGGATAGAGTTCGCCGCGCCTGAAAAGACCCAAATCCACGGCTTCAGATATACGCCAAAGCAGAACAAGTCCGTCGGCCGCATCAAGGATTGGAAATTCTACGTGCGCTGAACGCCGCGCATACAGAAAAGAACGGAGAGCGAAAGCAGTGAAGCGAGGCAAGGACAAAGTAAATGCATCCGCATTTTTCGCGTTGCTTGTTTGCGTCGTGTCATGCTTTTGCGCCCAGGGCGCGGGAACGGCGAAATACGGCAAAACGCCGCTCTTGCCTGAACGCGAGTGGGCGATGATACGCCAGCTTGCGGCGAATTACGAACTCACGACGGAGGAGACGTGGCTCTTGGCTGCAATCCGGAAACACGAAAACGGGCGTCCGGGGCTGGAGTTCGGAATCGGCGGCCCCATGAACTCCGGGCACCCAGCCCACCGCTACCGCGACGGCTTCAAGTCGTTTTACGTTCAGGGTTCTTGGGCCGCCGGCACCGTGAAACGCCACTACAAGGGCGATCTCGTCAAGTTCGGCGATAGATACTGCGCCGCCTCCAAAGGCAAATGGGCTGTAAGGGTAGGCGCTCTCGTGCGAATGCTCAAGGCCGAAAACGGCTATGTCCTCCCCGGCTCCTCCCAACCCAAACGCAATATCGACTTCCCCTAGAATATCGCTGCACGCAACCAGCTGAATATGATATAATAACACCACCACACAAAAGAGAGAAAAGAAAGAGAGTTTCGCAACATGGTCATCAACCAGCTCGATAACGTCGAAATACGAGACGACGGCCACAAGTACGCCCTCAAAGACATAAAAGAGGGGGAGAACATCATCAAGTACGGCATGCCGATAGGTCACGCCACGTGCAATATCGCCAAAGGCGAGCATGTGCATGTCCATAACGTCAAGACAAACCTTGGCGATGTGCTTGAATACAAGTATGAGCCGGATTTCAAGGATGCAGAAAAGAAGCCTGCTCCCATGATAAAGGCGTATCGCCACCCAGATGGACGCATCGGCATCCGGAACGACATCTGGGTGATTCCGCTCGTAGGCTGCGTGAACCGGCTTGCCGAAAGACTCGCCCAATCCTGCGGCGGCATATCGCTCCAGCATCCCTACGGCTGCTCGCAGATGGGGAAAGACCACGAGACCACTTGCAACATGCTCGCATCGTTCTGCCGGCATCCGAACGCGGGCGGCGTCCTTGCCGTCTCGCTCGGGTGCGAAAACAACACGCTCGATTCGTTCAAGGCGAGGCTCGGTCTTTCGCCGGAGGATGAGGACGGTGCGAAGATCGGCATCAATATCAGATTCATGCGCGCCCAAGATCCCGGCGACGAGTTCGAGCGCGGCCTCGCCCTCATCAAGGAACTGGATGCCGCGCGCCCGAAAGAGCGTGTCGACGTGCCTGTATCCGAGCTCGTCGTAGGCTTGAAGTGCGGCGGGTCGGACGGCTTTTCCGGTCTCACGGCGAATCCGCTCGTCGGACGCTTCTCGGATTGGCTCACTGCTCGCGGCGGCGCCACCATCCTCACCGAAGTCCCCGAGATGTTCGGCGCGGAGACGCTTCTCATGAAGCGTTGCCGCACGCGCAACATCTTCGACAAGTGCGTGAAGATGATCAACGACTTCAAGGACTACTACGCTTCGCACAACCAGGTCTGCTACGAGAACCCCTCGCCCGGAAACAAGGCGGGCGGAATTACCACGCTGGAAGACAAATCCCTCGGCTGCGTGCAAAAAGGCGGCTCATCGCCCGTGGAAGACGTGCTCCTGTATGGCGACCATGTGAAGGCGCACGGTCTTTCGCTCATGACGGGACCCGGCAACGACCTGGTCGCCTCCACCGTGCTCGCGGCGGCCGGGGCGCATCTCATCCTATTTACAACAGGCCGCGGCACTCCCTTCGGCTGCGTGATTCCCACATTGAAGGTCGCATCCAACTCTACGCTTGCCGCAAACAAGCCGAATTGGATAGACTATGATGCCATGGCCAATCCCGATGTCGAGGAATTCGCCAAGAAAATCATGCGGGTCGCCTCTGGTGAAGAACTCGCCAAGAACGAGATAAACGGCGCCCAAGGCATTGCAATCTTCAAGGATGGCGTGACGCTTTGACGGGCAACGCCGATATAAAAAAGGAGCTGCGCTCGCACATGCTCGCATTACGGCGCGAAGTCGTTCCCTCGCGCCGCAATGCGTATTCCCTTGAAATCTGCAGGCTTGCAAAAGGAAGAATAGATGCCCTTGCCGGCCACGCGGGAGAAACAGCTCCACAATCCCCTTTCATTCCCAGAGCGCTCGTCGTCGCCGTCTATCTTGCAACGAAGGAAGAGATAGACCTTTCCGCTTTGATAAGTGAATTGCGCACCGAGGCGCTCCATACTGTAGTCGCACCGAAATGGCTTGCGCAACTGCGCACATACGGTTTGGCAGAACTGGGTCCGGAAGGCGTCGCTCCGGGGCATTGGGGCATCGACGAACCAGTTGGCGAAAAATGGCGCCGACCGGAAGAAGTGGATGTATGGATCGTCCCCGGCCTCGCCTTCACGCGCTCTGGCGCACGCCTCGGTTATGGCGGAGGCTACTACGACAGATACTTTTCCGCCTGCCCCCATGGCCGCCGCATCGCAGTAGCATACCCATTCCAGATTCTCCCTGAGATTCCCTCCGGACCACACGATCAGCCAATCGACGAAATCCTCGTCAGTCTTCGTTAGAGGCGTCGGGGTCGACGAGCTTGATATCCAAGTCCTTGAGGGTAAGCATCATAAGGGCCTCTTTGGTGGGGTTTTCAAGCTCCGCCACACGCATTGCCTGACGCTCCACCGCCTTTTCGAACTCGTTTCGCACCCAGCGTCCATTGCCGAACTTGCGGTCGCGATTCTTGGTGCGCTTGTATATCCAGGGCGTGAGCCAGTGTTCGGCATCGGCGGAAAGGACGTAATCGTTCTTCTTCACACGCATGCGGAACATTGCGGCGAGTTCTTCTGCCGAATAGTCCGGGAAGTCGATATACCTGTTGAAACGGCTTTGGAGGCCGGGGTTGGCATCGATGAAATGCTTCATTTCGTCGGTATACCCTGCCACGATCACAACGAGTCTGTCACGGTCGTCTTCCATGCGTTTGAGGAGCGTGGCGATGCACTCGCTACCGTAACCCTGCTTTGAATCCCCCTCGGTGATGGCGTAGGCTTCATCGATGAAGAGGACGCCATCGAGGGCGAAATCAATCACCTTAGCCGTCTTTACGGCAGTTTGCCCCACATACTCGGCTATGAGTCCGCCCCTGTCGGTCTCTACAAGGTGGCCTTTCTTGACGACTCCGAGCGCCCGGTAGATTTTCGCCATGATGCGCGCGACGGTGGTCTTTCCGGTGCCCGGATTGCCCGTGAAGACCATGTGGTACGAAATCGGCGCAACCTTCAGCCCGGATTCGCGTCTTTGATTGGCCACTTGGACGAATTTGGCGAACTTTTCGACTTCCGCCTTTACGCTCTTGAGTCCGATAAGGTCGTTCAGTTCCGCAAGGGCGCTTTCAAGCGTTACGACTTCGTTCGTCGGGGCGGGCGTATAGCTCACGCCAGGCGGAATCCGTCTTTCATCCATCTCGTCGCCGGCTCCGGGTTTTGAGCTTTTGTCTTTTGACGTCTCGGTCGTCACCTTCTCGGCGACGGCTTTCCCTATCGTCTCGGGGGTCGCAACCACGCTGTTGCCTTCCGAATCTTCTATTTCGACAGGCTTTATACAAGCCAAAACGAGAACGCCGCCCACTATGCAAAGTCCGTAGAGTTTTTCGACAAGCCCGTGCATTCTGCCTGTTTTGACGAGCCACCACCTGAACACGAGCACGGGGATGAGAAGCGCAAAAAGGTAGACGAGCGCGCTTATCATCGTTTGTTCGCTCAAGAGGAGGCAAGCACACCCGAAAAGAGCGATATCGAGCAGACATCCCACGCCCTCGCCAAGGCAGCCGGAACGCTTTGGTTTGGATGTCTCTGGGTATGGGGTTTGAGGCGTCGTATAATCAGTCATTATCTGCACCCTTCCTGGTAATGCCGTTTGTTCATTGTGCGGTTTCTGGGAGTGGCTCGGGGTCGCGGGGCCTGAGTAGCAGGGATGGGTTCTCCTTTAGTTCGCCGGCGAGGGTGCGGAGCTCGGAAATCGCGGCGGAAGCATCGGTTGAAATCTCGCCGAGCGTGGCCTTCTGCGATTCGACGATTACGGCCGCATCTTCGGCGATATGCGCAATGTTCTCGACAAGCAGGTTTACATTGGACCATGCGCTCTTGAAGTCCATCGTATTGAGTTGCGCCATCACGTGCGAAGCAGACTCGGAAAAACTTTCGAGTATCGAAGGCTCCGGAGGAATGCAGACCATCTCTGGCGTCCAGGATATCTTTTCCGGCGCTGAAGGGACTTTCGGGTAGTTGAGTTCGATTCGGGATATGCCCGTTATGCCGCTGGAAGAAACAGTGGCTCTCAAGCCCTGGGAGACGAAACGCCGCAGCGAGTCCTCGCCTGAATAGTCGCTGCGGGCTCTCACTTTCATCTCGTCCAGCGCGAAACGGATTAGGATTTTCCTGCCGTCGGCGTCGTCCGGGACGTCGTAGGCGCGCCCGACAAACGTGATTTCCTTCACGGTGCCTACCTGGACGCCACGAAAGTTCACGGCGCTTCCCACGCTAAGTCCTGAAACCGGAGTGTCGGAGTAGGTCTCGGCCATGAGGGCTGCTTTCTTGCCGCCTGCTCCGCCCAAATAGACGAGTGCTGCCGCAATAGCCACAGTCCCGGCTATAATCGTGAAGCCGATGCGGGAATAGTTGGTCTTGTTGTCACTTGCCATATCTTCTTTACGCTCCTCTGTTGAAAAACTTCTTGACGAAGGGGTCTGCCGAATTATCGCGCAGGTCGGCGGCCTTTCCGAGCGCTATCATGCCTTTCCTGGTCTTGTCGAACATCGCGCACCGGTCTGCGATCTTGAATATGCTCGGCAGTTCGTGCGTCACGACGACGAATGTGGTGCCCTTCTCCTTGCGGAGCTGGAGGATAAGGTCGTCAAGGGCGCTTGAGGTTATGGGGTCCAGGCCGGCGCTGGGTTCGTCAAGAAAGATGACTTCAGGGTCTAGCGCCATGGCGCGGGCGATGGCGACGCGCTTTTTCATGCCGCCGGAGATTTCGTTGGGCATTTTTGCCGCCGCGTCGGCAAGCCCCACATCTTCAAGAAGCGACATAGCCTTTTCTTCGCGAGCCTTCCTCTTGAGTCCCGAAAACTCTTCAAGCGGCAAGAGTACGTTCTGGAGGCATGTCATCGAACCGAAAAGCGCTCCCGACTGGTACATCACGCCGATTTTACGGCAAAGCGCCTCGCGCGTGCGGCTGCTCCATTCCATTCCCGCCACCTTCAGAGTGCCGGAAAGCACCTTATTGAGGCCGATCATGTGCTTCATGATGGTCGATTTGCCACAACCCGAACCGCCGAGCAGAACGAATATCTCCCCCTTTTCCACCCTGAACGAGACATCGAGGAGTATGGGAGCGCCCGGATATCCGGCAACGACGTGCTCAAGCTCTATCATCGCAGGAGGCTGGACTACCGCAGTTTCATTCTCTTCCATCTCACACCCCCCACGCATATGCGACCACGGCTAGAACACCATCCGAAATCGCGATTGCGAGCATTCCTCCGACAACGGCCTTTGTGGCAGCCACGCCTACGCCGTCGGCAGTGGATTTCGTACCCATCCCGGCGCCGCAGCCTATAAGTGCCACGAGAAAGCCGAAAAGCGCTCCCTTCGCAAGACCCGCCGCTATTGTCATCGCGCCGGACATCGACATCACATGTTGCCAATATACTACAGGCGGCACATCCATCATTCGCAGTACAATCGCACCCCCCACAAGACCGGCAAGCTCGGAAAATATCGTCAAAACCGGCATTGCAAGAGTTGCAGCAAGAACTCTCGGCATCACAAGGAAGCGCACGGGGTCGAGTCCCATCGTAGTCAGGGCGTCGAGTTCTTCATCAACCTTCATAGTGCCGATTTCTGCGGCAAAGGCGCTTCCGGAGCGTCCTGCAAGCACGATAGCCGTGATTATTGGCCCAAGCTCCCGGAATAGAGCAATCCCCAGCATATCCGCCACATACACTTCCGCACCAAACATTCTCAGCGCGGCGGCAGACTCAAAGGCGAGAATGAGGCCCAAAAGGAAACCTATGCCGGAAGCGATGGGCAAACCATCGCAGCAAGTGCGCTCGAAAGCACGGGCGAAATCGCGGAATCTGAATCTGTGGGGATGGAAGATGCTCCATATGGCAGCCGAGAAAGCCTCTCCCGTGAAGGCGAAAACCTCATCCGCGCCACGCGCCTTCGCAACCACGTTTTCCCCTACACGGTGGAATATCCCGGACATCAGGCGAACTTCCTTGCCATCATTGTTTCCTGGCATCGTCCGTATCGGACTTCATGCCGGCTCTCAGCCTGCCGAACGCCGCGTCGAAAGCTTCCGCGAACGCGCGGGCGAATGCAGCGGAAAAGTCGCCTCCCGTCGCAATTTCGCGTCCCTCTCCCTTGCCGACAGAAAGGACGCGCCGCGAATCGAGCATTGCAAGCGTGAGCGCAACGAACGCTTCACACTTCCCTTCCTGTCTGCAATCGAGAGCGAGAGCGGTGACGGTTGTCTCACGCGTCCAATCTGCGCGGGCGGCGGAGTTGCCGGGATATGCCGCACCCACATAGGGCGAAAGAGCATCTTCGACAGCACCTCTGAGCATGTGCACGGGGGAAGAAGCGAATGCGTTGTAGGCATCGAATGCAATCGAGCCGTCTTTGCGCAATACTGCAATGCGGGCGACATCGTATGGCGGCCTCACCGTAACGGTGGAGACCTTCACGCTCTGGGGAAGTTGTTCACCATGATGCAGCATTCCTTGCGCCCTCGCCAGCTCGAGCGTCCAATTCGCAGGGGTCTTCGGAGCCGGTCCCAAGCATCCTGCAAGCGCCATCGCAGCACCTAATGCCGCTAAAACACGTCCTAACCTTGGATTTCGCATCGTTTCGTGCCGCATCGCATTACATGTTGCTTATCGTGTTGCTTCTGGTGTCGCTTACCGCACTCATCAGATTGGTGGCGGTGGAGTACGATTCGTCTCGCCTGTCCACAAGTGATTGGAGACGCGTCATATCCGTCTGAGCGGCGTTGTTGCGCTCGTCTATCATCGACTTGAGCGCCGAAACCATGCCGTCGCCCTGCGACTTCGACCAAGATGTGTTATACCAGCCAAGATCGGTCGGGAAGGTATCTTTTGTGCCGCCCTGCTTTCTGTATGCCTTCCAGCAGAGCCACTTCTCTTCATCGGTGATGCCGCTGATTGTAGCAGTGTCGGAACCTTTGGAGTCGCTAGAGAACTTCGCCTGGAAGGCGGAGAACTTGGAAAGAAGCGAGCCCAAAACCTCAAGTTCCTTGTTGCGGGTCTTGATGCGGGTAGTGAGAGGAGCAACTTCCTTCTCCACTGCCATTGCGCGGTTCTCGGAAATCTTCACCATCAAATCCTGGAAGTCCACCTTGTCGTCACCCATGGTGTAGTCGCCGAACTGCACACCCCAGGATTGGGAAAGATCTATCGTGTTTGTGGTTATCGATGCCATGGCGATATCTCCTTTGCGAAATGTTGTGTATCGTGCTTTTACGAGATGTTGTGAATCGTGCTCTTCGCCGCGTTGTCCGACTTACTCACGAGGCGTGCGGCCGTGGAATAGGCGCTGTCCCGCTTCGACAGATAGGAGTTGAGCGATACGAGATCCTGCTGAAGGTTGTTATCCTCCTTGTCCATCTCGTACTGGACGGCGGATTGGTTTTTCTGCGCATAGCGGCGCTGCAAGGCGCCTGCGTAGTAGTTGAATGGTGTCGGTAGATAAGTGGTCGATATGTTGTGCGAGATTCCATACTTGTTGAGTATGGTCGCAGCCCTGTAGAGGCCTTGATTCCAGCCGGTGGAATCGTCGTTGGAAATCTTGCTTCCGGTGGGAAGGTTTGCTATCGCGGCTGAAATGCAAGAAAGCGCCTCGCCAAGTTCAGAAACTTTCGTCTGGCGCTGGCGCACCACTTCCACATAGCCGCCCGCGGCTTTCTCGATTGATACCGAATGCTTGAAAGCCGCCGCTGTCAAAGCGGCGGTAAAGTCCCGGCCTAAGACGCCGTCCACGGAGTATTGCACTTGCTGCACTCCGTAGACGGCCGCGCCGGGTATTTCGTCTTGGATAATCAGGTGGCTAGCCATTTACCCTCCCTTTATTCTACCTTGCTTCTCAAGCCTGGATAGCGTCGCGCATGGACTGCGTTTCGGCCTGAGTCACCGCCTGCATGAGCTGAACGACGGAGTCGATGAGCTTCTGATCCTGTTCGAAGAGGTCTTTCGTCTCTTCGAGAAGCTCCTGCTGACGCTGATGTTCGGCGCCGAGAGCCGTCGCCTCTGCCTGCTTCATCGCGGTATAGTTCTGGATGGCGCCGCTGGCGGTGTTGAAAATGGCCTGCGTCATGTTGTTCAATCCCACGAGTACGCCCATGCGATGATCGAGGCTCTTGTAGTCTGCGCGGTTCATCACATTGTGCGAGGCTGTCTCGGACTCGACGCGAGCGGCCCTGACGAGATCCTTCTGTTCGGAAGGTGTGAGCACGTCGTCGGCGGCAAGCAGTTTTGCTTCGTAGGCGCGGGCCATCTGCATCTCTGCCTTTGCGGTCTTGACGTCATTGTCGAGAGCAGCAATATCCGCATCCTTGGGGGGATTGGCGCGACGCTCGACCGCGGTCTTGTATTTCTCGCCATACTGGTCGCCCACATCCTGAATGGTCTTGGCGTAGTCGGCCTTGGCCTTGTCGAAGTTGACCTGCGCCTTCGCCTCGGCCTGGTTGGCGAGATCCACCGCGTTTTGCTTGGTGTTCACGTCCGCCCGGGCGGTGGCAAGGTCTTTCTCGGCATTGGCGAGCGCGGTCTCGTAAGGCTTGAGAGCCTCGACCTTCGCGTTGTCCAGAGCGGCCTTCGCCTCAGCGACTTTCATCTCGAAAGGTGCGAGAGCATCCTTGTCTTGATTGCCGAAGAGGCGCACCTGGTTGTCGCGCTCGGCAACGGCGTCGTTATAGGCCTTGGTGAGGTCTTCCGGCGCATTGTAGTTGTTCTTCGCCGTATCGAGATTCGCCTGGGCGGTGTCTTTCGCGGTGGTTTTTGTGGCGAGAGTCTGCTCGGCGGTGGCAAGTTCCGCATTCTTCGTTTCAACATTGCTCTTCGCGGTGGCGAGCTCGGTTCTGGCGTTGTCGAAGTTGGTGGCGAGATTCCCCGCCTGATCGTCTACGAGTTGGTTGGAGAAGTCCGACTTCACCCTGTCGGCGACTTCCGCCCCGACAGACACCTGCACACGATCAAGAGCGGTTTCGGCATGCGCCACAGTGTCCGTGTTCTGCATCGCCTGGAGCTTGTTGGCGCCCGCCTCGAGACCGGCATTGCTGGAGATGTTCCGCTGCTGATTGAACGTCTTCGTCTGCGCCGCCATGATCGCCAAGGAAGAGACTACGGAGACGGCACCGCAAATGACGCCCAGCAGAAGCCCGTTCCAGGCGGCCGCGCGCTGCTGGTCGGCCTGATCCTGTATCGCCTTCTGCACCATCTCGTTCTGCGACTTGCGGATTTCGCGCGTCGCATCACGCTGCTTCTGCGCCACTTCCACGAGAAGCGTCATAAGCGCGTAGATATCGAACATCACACTGCCCTTGGAAGAGGAGCTTACCTTGCCGAGCGCCTCGCTGGTCGCGTTGAGCGCCTTGACAAGTTCGTCCTTGAGCGTCTCAATTTCCGCTTCATTCATGCTGAAGATGTTTTCCTTGAGCTTGGCGACGAGCGTATCAATCTTCGCCGCGTCGACGTTCTCGGGGGCTTCAAGCGTTGGCACTTCGATGTTGAGCACCTTTTCGGCGCCGTCATCGCCTTTCACGGTGATCGTGAGCGATTCCTTGCCTTCGGCGTTGGTGGTGGACTGCACATCGCCCACGCCGGAGAGAAGCGCCGCCCAGTTGACGTTGCCGTTTGCGTTTACAGAAATTGACATTGGCTTGTTCCTTTCATCCGACCGAAGCCAGGCCCTCAGGCCATGGCTCCGATGTTCTGGCTGATTTCAGTGGAAGTATCCGTTGCCGAATTGATGAGTTCGGCAATCTTGCCGACGGCGTTCTGGATCATCGACAGAATCTGCTGGAGTTCTTCTTCGCTCTCCTCGAGACGCTGCTGGAGCATCTGCATGAACTTCTCGAGTTCCGTGACGTCCGCCTGCGCGTTCTGGCTCGTGTAGTTGAAGTAGGTGGAAACGCCGCCCGCCGCAAGGCTACCCGTGCCGACGACCGTGCTAGCGATTGTCGTGATGCTCTGCACCATCTTGGCGGTTTCGGAAATCGTCTTGACGGCTTGGGTGGCGGCATTCGCCGCCGCAGTGGCCGCAGTGGCTATCGCGCCTATGCCGCACGCGAGGGAGAGGCCCAGCATCGTGAGATTGACGATGAGAGAAGCCTTGAACTTGGCGTCGTTCTTCGAGTCTCCGTTCTTTTCCAGGCTTTCCGCCAGTTTGTTTATCAACTTGTCGGTGAGCCCCGTTTCGTTGCCGACGAGAGAAGCGACGGCGAGTGCTGCGCCGGCGATTGCGAAGGCCGCCGCGGCGCCGCCCGTCACCACAGTCACCACAATCGCCGTGATTACCGCGATAATCGCGCCGAGCCATCCGAAGAGGCGGCTTGCCTTGCGAGCCTTCTCGGCCTTGTCCACCTGCTTGATGTTCTCGTCGATCTTCTTCATGCGGTCTTTCTGCTCGGTGTCGAGAGAATCCTTCTGCGCCTTGATGCGATCCTTGGCCATCGCGGCCTGGCGCTCTTCGTTGTCGAGCTGCAGGAAGGCGATGAGCTTTTCGAGGTTGGCTTCCACGGCCTTCGCATCGTCCGGGTTGTCGAGAACAGGGGTGGACGTGGCGCCGGAAGTCTTCTTTTCCGCCGCGCCGTCCACGCCCGTGGAGTCGCCGCGCGTCACCTTGACATTGGTGCCGGCGAGAATCTCGAGGGTCTTGGAGACGATTTCCTTCACTTTCGTGGAATCGGCGCCATTGACGGTCGCGCCCTTCGCATCCGCGCCTTGCAGGCCGGAGAGCATCGTCTGGGCGATGTTCGTTTCAAGATTGATTGCGCTCATTTCTTTGGTTCCTTTCTCTTTGCCGGAGTTTCCCGTGCTTCGTTTTACGCCCTGTTTACACTCCTCGGCGCACAAGGTTACAAGGGAAACACATTTTTTCCGAGCAGGGATGTTTTACTTCGCCTCGTCTTCCTTGGCGAGCTCGACGAACGCCTCTTCGCCGATACGCTTCCGCAGTTCCGCCGCCTTGGCACGGTATTCGCGGCCGATATCGGTATTCGCGGGGCAGTATTCGTTCAGTGCTTCAAGGCAGCTCGCGGCATTGCGCTTGTCGCCCAGCGCAAGGAAGCATTCCGCCGCGTGATATTGCGGCTTCGGATTCTCGAGTTCCAGGAACGAACAGTAGCCGTACGATGTCGTCGCGCCCTGGAAATCCTTCGCCAGCTGTTGCACGGCGCCAAGACCGAACCAGTACTTCGCGTTGAGATGGTCGAAAAGGACCAGGAAACGGAAAAGTTGCGAAGCCTCGTCCACCTTGCCGGTCTGGTAGTATCCGAAAGCAAGTGAATATACCGCTTCAAGTTCGGCATTGGATACGCCCTTGAGCTGCTTCAGCGTGGAGTTGGATTTCAAGAATTCCTCCGCTGCCGCGGCGACCTTCGCAGTATCGATTTTAGCCATTTTCTTTGTTCCTTTGCTGTTTGGGTTTATATTGGTTGATGAAACGGATTGGCCGGAGGAGCGCTTTACGCTTTGACGACCTGGCTTTGCTCTATCGTGCGCATGATTTCATCGTCGAGCGCCTTGAGCGCCTTGCTTATCGCCTTGGCGACATCGGTTTCCTCGGCCTTCTTTTCGACCTTTTCCTTCTCGGCGTTAGTCTCGTGCTTCTCGGAGACGTCTGTTTCTTCAACGGCGGCCTCCCTGATGGCGGCGGAAACCGCGCCCAGCGTGGAGGTGCCGATTTTGGCCGAAAGAGCCGCCACTTCCGATTCAAGCCCTGCGACCTTCGTCTGAGCCGAGGCGATGGCGTTCTCGAGAGTCTGGATTTTCGCGTCGACTTCCGCCTTCTGCTTTTTGAGTTCCTCAATCTGCTTGCGGTGATCTTCGCCGTTTTTCTTTTCGTTTTCGATGGCGTTCTCAAGCGCCTTTATCTTCGCCTCCAGCTCCGCGCTCAATGCTTCCTGCGCCGCCTTCTGCGTCTGGGTGTTCGCGATGTTGGCGTTTTCTGCATCGATTTGGCTATTCAGCTCTTCAAGTTTGAGGATATTCGCCTTTTCCTCCTCCGAGACGCGCTCGGCCATGGCGTCGAGAACGGTGGTGAGTATGGCAATACGGCGCTGCGCAATGGACTGGCGCGTATTCTTCGACTCGTCCTTTATCTGCGCAACGAGTTTTTCAAGGTCGGTGTAGCCTCCGTTCGTGACGTTGAGGACCTTGCCCTCCACGCCTGCGGCTTTGGCGGCCTGTGGCGCGCCCGCATCGCCGGAAGAAACGGCGAGCTCCCGGGCGGCCGCGGTGGATACGCTTGAAATATTGATGTCTATAGCCATGATGTGTGTTCCTTTCTGCCCTCAATACACATTAGATTTGAAAAGGTTTCATCATCATGCCGAACTTTTTGTGGCGGTTTTCAAGATCGTCGGCAGAGTCGGCGCCGGTCTGATAGGGGGCGAATGGCGCGCGCGGCGGCTCGTAAGAGGTCTCCCAGCCCCCTTCCAGCTCGGGAAGCGGGTCGAGACCCCGGCGCTTTAGCTCTGCGTTCGCCGCCGCAATCTGCGCTTCGTCGAATTTCATGGCCAAAACCTGTTCGCGGGTAAGACCTTGCCTTTCAAGCATGCGATCCGTCTCCGCAATGCGGAGTTCCGCTTGCGCCACCAGGCTCTTCGAATCCTCAATCGTCTTGCGGATTCTTGCCAGATATTCCTTTATATCCTTGTCTTCGCCGGACATTTTCCGCCCTCCACGCATTGCACGGCACGAGGTACCCGCCTCTCCGCCTTGCGTCAGATTTTGTCTGGAATGAATTATACCATATTTTGCGCCGTCCCGCAACCGCCTTGCGCGGGAGAACGGGATATGGTATAATACGCGCCATGAAAATCAACAATGCTGTTTTTGCGGCTCTGGCCGCTGCCGCCGCGGCAATCTGCGGATGCAACAACGCCAATGACGGCGCCAAGAAGTTCGTCGTCGGGTTCGATGCCGATTTCCCGCCCTATGGATACAAGGAAGGCGCGGAATACAAGGGGTTCGACCTCGACCTCGCACGTGAAGTCTGTGCGCGCAAGGGCTGGACGTTCGTCGCCAACCCCATCAACTGGGACTCCAAGGATATGGAGCTCAATTCCGGCTCGATCGACTGCATCTGGAACGGCTTTACCATGCAGGGCCGCGAAAACGCCTACACCTTCTCCTCGGCCTATGTCGACAACTCACAGGTCGTGATGGTCAAGGTCGCCTCCCCGGTGATGTCGCTCAAAGACCTCGCCGGCAAGATAGTGGGCGTCCAAACCGATACGCCTGTCCAGAAAGCCCTCGGCAAAGATGGCGAAAAGAACGAACTCGGCGCCACTTTCAAGCAGATTGTCGTGATGCCCAACTACAACCAGGCCGTTCAGGAACTTGAGATGGGCGGCGTGGACGCAGTTGCACTCGATGTGGGCGTCGCCAAGAAGAAGATGGCCGACCTCCCCGGCAAGTTCCGCATTCTCGAAGAAATCGTGATGACCGAAACCTACGGCATCGGATTCAAGAAGGGTAACACCGCGCTTCGCGATGAAGTGGAAGCGGTCCTTCGCGAATTGGCTGCCGATGGTACAATGGCGAAAATCGCCCAAGCCTACGGCATAGAGGTCAATTCTCTCCTTTTGAAGTGACTTCTTGACAAGGACTGGTGCGATGGAAATCCTGCCCATGCTGAAGGATCTTCTTTCGGGACTCGGCGTCTCGGTGGAGATTTTTGCGTTCACGCTGCTTATCGCGCTGCCGCTCGGATTCCCCGTGGCGCTGGGCAGGATGTCCTCCAACAAGTTCGTTTCTGGCGTGTTCCGCATCTACATATCGGTGGTGCGGGGCACTCCGCTCATGCTTCAAATCATATTCGTCTACTTCGCGCCCTATATCTTCTTCAAGATGCCGCTTTCGCGCTATCCGCGTCTTCTGGCCACTGTTTTGGCGTTTGGGCTCAACTACGGGGCGTATTTCGCCGAAATATACCGCGGCGGCATCCTTTCCATAGATCGTGGGCAGTTCGAGGCAGCCACGGCGCTCGGGTTCAGCAAAGTCCAGACATTCTTCCGTATCATCCTGCCCCAGACCATCAAGCGCGTGATACCCGCCATCGGCAACGAAGTAATCACGCTTGTCAAAGATACGTCGCTTGCTTTCACCATCGCAGTGACGGAGATGTTTACAATCGCAAAGCAGCTTTCTTCAGCCCACACCACTATGACACCGCTCATCGCGGCAGGCGCCTTTTACTATATCTTCAATTATCTCGTTGCGCTTGGCATGGAAAAACTGGAAAAGCGCTACTCCTACTATAGCTGATGGGCGCGGTTGCTCTTCTACTTGCGGCATTTCTCTGGGGGACTGCGTTCGTCGCGCAGAAACTGGGGGGAAACCATATCGGACCCTTTGCCCTGACTTTCGCGCGCAACGCCGTTGCCGCTCTTTTCCTCTATATTATATGTGCAGTGCGCGGCAAAGCGAAAAGCGCTTTCACGCGGCGCACTTTCCTTTCGGGACTGGCGTGTGGTATCGCACTTTTCTTCGCATCTCTTTCGCAGCAAATCGGCATTGCGGATACCACACCCGGCATTTCGGCCTTCCTAACCTCGAATTATATCCTCCTCGTCCCTGTCTTTGGTATTTTCGCGAATAGAAAACCCGGCCTGGACGCGTTTGTCTGGGTGGTGCTCGCCCTCGCCGGCGCGTATCTTATTTGTATCGGCGAAGGCGAAGGCTTCTCCATCGGTCGTGGCGAGGCTTGGACTCTTCTTTGCGCCGCCCTTTTCGCCATACAAATCCTCCTCGTAGACCGTTTTGCCCCAGGCACGGACATCTTCGCGTTTTCCTGTGCCCAGCAACTCGCCGGCGCCTTTTGCGCCTCCCCTTTCCTCTTTCTCACCTCCGAAAGAGCCTTTTACGTGCCAAAGGAGCTCCTCTCAGCCATATTGCCTATCCTTTATATAGCCATTTTTTCGAGCGGCATCGCCTATACTTGCCAAAATTACGGTCAGACGCGCTGTCCGCCAATGCTTGCCGCCATCATAATGGCGCTTGAAAGCGCAATCGGTGCCGTCTCAGGCTGGCTTTTCCTGGGCGATTCGCTCACCACCCGCCAGCTCGCCGGATGCGGCATATTACTCTTTACGGTAATCGCGTCCCAGACCATTGGTAAAGGGTCGCGTCACGCTCAATCCGATGCTCCCGGCGCGGGGCGCACCGAAGAGGGCTGACTTTTGGCACCATGTGCGTCCTTCTCCGCCTGCACCGCGTCAGAGCGTAGAAAGCCGGAAATCCTGTAGATATGCTCCACCAAATTCGGGTCCAGCACCTCTTCAAGGAACGGTATCACCTTGTGGCGCACCTTGTTGCGCTCAATCGATATGTCACCATTTGAGGCATCTTCGCGCCATTCCTCGCCATATTTACGCAAATATGCCTTGAGTTCGGCATCGCGGCACCCAAGGAGTGGCCGCACGAACCTTATATCCCCCACTTGCGAAACGGGCTTTATGCCAGAAAGTCCCTCCGGACCCGAAGCGCGCTTTATCCGCATTAGGAATGTTTCCGCCACGTCGTCCATGTGATGCCCGGTGGCAATGGCATCCAGTTTCAGCGTTTTCATGCATTTGGCGAAGAAGTCGAGCCGGACGCGCCGCGCCGCCATTTCAATGGATTCCCCGTTTTCGCGCACCACCTTCGCGTGAATCCCCTTGAACGCCACGCCCAGACGCTTCGCCAGCGCTCGCACGAAACGGTATTCCTCTTTCGATTCTTTCCTCAGCCCGTGGTCTACATGAAGTACGACGAAACGCTTCGCCGCGTTTTTCTTCTTTCCGCCCTTGGTAAGAAGAAAAGCGAGAGCCACGGAATCCGCCCCGCCGCTCACGGCGAGCCCGATCCGCCCGTTAGGCAATATCTTCCTGTCTATCTTCATGTGCTTGAGATATAGTTGCGCAATATCTTACCATATTCCGCAATGCCGGTCAATCGGTCAACGCATCGTCAGCGCCGCCGTTTTAAATGGCAATACTGGCGAGATGTTTCGCCTCCTATTGACGCAAGTAGTGGGATTTGGTATCATATGTCTGGACTAAGCGAAAGGAAAGTGTGATGAGCGAGAAAAAGCCTCGTTTGCTGGACGACGAATACCTCAAGCCGTACGAAGAGGCCATACGCGGGCGAGCGGAACACGCCCGCGTGAAAGCGTTGGAACTCACGGGCGGTTCACAAAAACTGTCCGATTGGGCTTCGGCGCACGAGTATTACGGTCTTCACAAAACCCGCGAAGGATGGGTGTTTCGCGAATGGGCGCCCAATGCCACCAGCATGTGGCTCGTCGGCGACTTTTCCGGCTGGAAAATAGATCCGCATTTCGAATGCATGAGAGTGCCGGACTCCGACGTCTGGGAAGTGAAAATCCCCTTGCCGCTCATCTCGCACGGCCAGAACTACCGGCTTGAAATGCGCTGGGAAGGCGGGCATGGGGAGCGCCTTCCCGCATATGCGCGCTATGTAGTGCAAGATCCCGTCACGAAGCTCTTTTCTGCGCAAGTCTTCGATCCGCCCGAACCATACCGGTGGCGCTTCAAGACCCCGCCGCGGGCGGCCACGCCTTTCATCTACGAAGCGCATGTCGGGATGTCCGGCGAAGAAAAGAAAGTTTCCACCTACGCGGAGTTCCGCGACCACGTGCTGCCGCGCATCAAGAAGGCCGGCTACGATACAGTCCAGCTCATGGCGATAATGGAGCACCCGTACTACGGTTCCTTCGGTTACCACGTGAGCAGCTTTTTCGCCGCGTCTTCGCGTTTCGGCACGCCTGACGACTTGAAGAGCCTCGTCGATACGGCGCACGGAATGGGTCTCAGGGTGATTATGGATCTCGTGCACAGCCACGCCGTAAAGAACGAACGCGACGGGCTGTCGCTTTTCGACGGCACCGACTACCAGTATTTCCACCATGGCGAAAAGGGTTGGCACAAAGCCTGGGACAGCCGTTGCTTCGACTACGGCAAGACGAACGTTCTGCATTTCCTCCTCTCCAACTGCCGCTTCTGGCTGGACGAATACCGTTTCGACGGCTATCGTTTCGACGGCATCACCTCCATGCTCTTTTGGAACCATGGGCTCGGCGACGCGTTCACGAACTATTCGATGTATTTCAACGGCTCCATGGATGATGACGCATGGGCGTATCTCGCACTTGCGAACAAGGTGATCCATGAAGTAAGACCCGACGCAATGACGATTGCCGAAGATGTATCCGGAATGCCCGGCATCGCCGCTCCGCAGGAAGATTGCGGCATGGGATTTGATTTCCGTCTCGCAATGGGCGAGCCCGACTACTGGTTCCATGTCGCCGAAAAGGTGAAGGACGACGATTGGTCAATGGGTGGCATGTATTATGCGCTCACGGACAAACGCGCGGACGAGAGCGTGGTGAGCTATGTGGAATCGCACGACCAGGCGCTCGTGGGCGGCAAGACGTTTTTCTTCCAGCTCGCCGATGCGGCCATATACTACGGCATGGGCAAGGACCAGCATAGCATGGAAACCGACCGGGGCGTGGCACTCCACAAGATGGCCCGCCTTGCGACCTGCGCATTGAACGGCGGTGCCTACTTGAACTTCATGGGGAACGAGTTCGGCCATCCCGAATGGA
>DFGM01000171.1 GCA_002371755.1 Verrucomicrobia bacterium UBA3750
CGTTGCGCTTGTCGAAGATGTATCCTTTCATCTTCGGATTCCAGCGCTTCGTCTGATGGCCGAAGTGAAGACCGGCATCAAACATGTCCTTGAGCGTAATACCCGTGAGGGCGGATGTAGGCATTTCCATTTTGTTTTTCCTTTCTAACCGTTTCTTTTCCGATTAATCCGCTTTGTCCGGGGATGGATTACCCCTGATCATTCGCTTCATCTCGCCCCACTCGGGGCAAAACGGTGGGTATTTTATCATTTCCCGCCCTCGCTGTCAACCGGGCAATCCGGCGCATTTAGATTTTTAGATTTGGCGTCGATTGAATTTATTTCCAACCCCCGAAAGCCTCCCGCCGGGATGGCACGGTATATCGCGGCGCATGAAGAAAAGGTCATTCTGTTTCGAACTCTATTTCGAGCACGTTCCCATCGACTACGCGTTCATTGTGCAGGTAGAAATGCGCCTCCGACGGAATATGCCCAGTCGTGAGAGCCACATTTTTATCCCGCGCCAGGGTTTCTATGTTTTTTCTGATCCAATTGCGCGCATCCTCGAAACTGTGTGCGCCGATAGAAACCGCAATAACGCCTTTGTGCGTTCTATCGTCATACGAAAGCGACTTTACTCCGATTCGCATTACCTCTGCCCAGCCTTCTATAACGCCGTCGGACAGCGCAAACTTCGAGAAGTCTACGCGAGTATCACCCATTTTGGCACCATATGTGGCACTGTAGTCGGCTATGATTGAACGGCGCATTTCTTCGCGGATGGTGGCGAAGGATGAGATGTCGACATTCGCTTCAGGATTCAGCTTGAGCCTGAAAGCGTAGGCAAACTGGTTGTCGGCGAGACGCTCGAAGTTTTCGACCGAATAAAGTGGCTTTACGGGGGATTGCGCCGCCGTTGCAGATGCATTGCGCCCTGCAGCCCTGAGCTGACTGGAAGAGGGCGGAAAGACCAATTGCAAGCCCGGCGTTGCAGATGCATTGCGCCCTGCAGCCCTGAGCTGCCGGTCGTCAGGGGGGAGATTGGGATTTGCATGCCGGGCAAGGAGTCTTGGCGGTGCGTCAGTCCGGATCAATGCTTTGAACGATTTCAGGTACACCCATTCCTTGCGGCCCTCCCAGACGAAATAGCCGCCGGAAGAGCCAATCTGTATCGCGGCAGGTTCGCCCCAGTCGCGGCATGCGCGATCGAGCACGGCCTGGCGTCTGCGGCACTCGTCCAGATACAGGCGATATTGCGTATCGTTTGGCGTAACCACGCCTCTTCTGCCGTATGTGGGCGGAGCGAAAATGCATCCGCCAGAGAAGAAAACAGCTGCAAGAACAAAGCCGACAAGCGTCCGCGGCGCGGTCATGCAGGGCAATTTCATCGTATATTCCTCTCGTATATGTTGGCGTTGGATGTTGTAGAACAAAACGAATTATATCATTTTCCGCCGTTTCCTGCAACTGCGGCAACGCGGCGGCGAGGGGTCTCGCCGCCCTACCGTCGGGGCATTCGGGATATTGCGGCGGCGAGGGGATATGCCTCGCCACGCGTCATGCCACGCGGCTTCCATTGCGAAACGCCGTGATGAAAGCGTCGAGCAGCGAGGTGGATTTGATGCCCGGAGCCGATTCGAGCGAACTTGAAACGTCAATCGCATCGGCTCCGGAGCGGATGGCGTCGGCGATGTTAGAAGAGGAAATGCTTCCCGCGAGAACGACGCGGCGGCCTTCCGCTTTGAGAGGTGCGACAAGTGTCCATTCGGCCAAGCCGCTCGTGTTGCCGCACCTGCCGTCGAGAAGAACGGCATCTTCGCAATCCGGCTTCCCGTTCCAAAGCCGCCACACCTCATAGCCTTCCGTCTTGAGCGCCATCACATCGCCATCGGAATAATCCCCGTGCAATTGTATGACATCGAGCCGGACTGAAGATGCTATGCGCAGTATCTCGCGAGCGCTCTGCGTGGTGAATACGCCGACAAGGCGCGGCACGCGTCCCACCCGCCCGCGGACTTTGCCGGCAATCAGGTTCGCTCTTTCCGCCGTGACGCATCGCGGCGAGTTCGCGGCAAAGACGAAACCGAGATAGTCCGCACCTTGTTCCGCGGCATAGACCGCAAAGCCGGCATCGGTTATTCCGCAAACCTTCAGACCAGGCATGGCGGCCTTCCTTCGGCGAGACATTTGACGAGAGCCGTGCCAACGACAAAGCCGTCGGCGTGGCGCGAAACCTCTTCGGCGTGCGCACGCGTAGAGATGCCGAACCCGGCCGCAACCGGCAACCTCGCAACGGAACGGAGAGCATCCAGGCGCGACGCAAGATCCGCCGGAAGCTCCGTTCTCGTCCCCGTCGTGCCCTTGACGGTGATGACGTAAAGAAACGAGTTTTCGAGGCCCGCCTCGCAATCTTTTATCCGCTCGACAGGCGTATTGGGGGCGACAAGCGGAATGTACGAAACGCCGTGCGGCCTTAGGACGTCGAGAAGTTCGCCGCGTTCTTCAAGCGGCAGATCGACGGATAGGACGGCATCGATGCCTGATGCTGCCGCCGCTTCCGCGAATGCTTTGAGACCCATCGAGAAAAGAGGGTTGTAGTACGAGAAGAGGACGAAGGCCGTCTCGGGATGCTTTGTCCGCAATCTTTTCGCGGCGGCGAGAACGTCGTTCAGCGTCGTGCCATTCTTCAGCGCCTCGTAGGCGGCGGAACGGATTACGCCGCCGTCGGCGAAAGGATCCGAGAACGGAACGCCCAGCTCGATTATGTCTGCACCCTGCGCAATCATGTCATCAACCGCGCGCTCGCTTTCTTCAAGAGACGGGAATCCCATTGTGAAGTAGGCGACGAACGCGCCGCGGTTTTCCGCTTTCGCTTTTGCGAATGCGTCAGTTATTCTTTGCATCTCTATATCTCCTTACATTTTCCAGGTCCTTGTCGCCACGGCCGGAAAGGTTGACGAGCAGTAGCTTGTCCTTCCCGAGTTTTGGCGCGCGCTTGATTGCTTCGGCGAGTGCGTGGCTTGATTCCAATGCGGGTATGATGCCCTCAAACCTGCATAGCGCGTCGAAGGCGGCCAAGGCCTCGTCGTCGGTGATGACGGAATATTCGGCGCGGCCGGTGTCGTGCAGGTAGCAGTGTTCGGGACCCACACCGGGATAGTCAAGCCCTGCCGAAACGGAATAGGTATCGAGTATATTGCCGTCGGGCGTCTGCAGAAGCATGGTTTTGGAGCCGTGCAGAACGCCGAGCCGGCCGCCGTTTATGGAGGCGGCATGTTCGCCGCTTGCGAGCCCCTTTCCCCCGGCCTCCACGCCGACAAGTTTCACGCCCGGGTCGTCGATGAACCCGGCGAAGAGCCCCATTGCGTTTGAACCTCCGCCCACGCATGCTATCGCCTCGTCGGGGAGGCGACCATACTTTTCGAGACATTGTCTGCGTGCCTCTTTGCCGATGACGCTCTGGAAGTCGCGCACCATTTCCGGATAAGGCGCGGGACCCGCCACCGTGCCGATTACGTAGAACGTATCGTCGCAGTTGGCGACCCAATCGCGGAGCGCCTCGTTCATCGCATCTTTGAGAGTCGCGCTTCCTTCGGTCACGGAATGGACTCTCGCACCGAGCATCTTCATGCGCTCGACGTTCGGAGCCTGCCGTTCCACATCGATGGCGCCCATATACACCTCGCAGGGCATCCCGAAAAGCGCCGCGACAGTGGCGGTGGCGACTCCGTGCATTCCCGCGCCCGTTTCGGCTATGAGGCGCTTCTTGCCCATGCGCTTTGCGAGCAGCGCCTGGCCGATGGTGTTGTTCACCTTGTGCGCACCGGTATGGTTGAGGTCTTCCCGCTTGAGGAGGATTTGCGCTCCTCCAAGATGGCCGGAAAGGCGCTTTGCATGTGTGATTGGGCTTTCCCGCCCGACATAGTCGCGCAGGATGTCTTCGAACTCCCGCGCAAACGCAGGGTCGGCTTTTGCCGCTTCGTAGGCGGCTTCCAGTTCTTTGAGCGGCGCCATGAGCGTTTCCGCCACATATTGTCCGCCGTATATTCCGTAGTGGGTTTTCATGGTAGAGGCAGTGTTTGGTGGTTGGAGGCAAGTTCTTTGAGTTTGTCGCCGGGCGAAGGGGCGCGCATGAGCGCGGTGCCAACGAGGAAACCGTCGGCGCCGGCTTCTCTTGCGCGGCAAATCGCTTCATGCGTATGCATACCCGATTCGGCGATTCTCACGCGACCGGCGGGGATTTTCGCGACGAGCGATTCGAGAAGCGAAACGTCAGTCGAGAAGTTTCTGAGGTTGCGGCAGTTTACGCCGATCATCCTCGCTTCGGCATGGACGGCTCGGGCGATTTCATTTTCGTCGTGCGTTTCGACAAGTGCGGCAAGGCCGAGTTCGCGTGCGAACGCCAGCAGGTCTGAAAGAGTTGCGTCGTCCAAGACGGCCGCGATAAGCAGCACCGCATCCGCGCCGGCCGCGCGTGCGGCCGCGACTTGATAGCGTGTCGAGAGAAAGTCCTTATATAGGAGCGGCAGCCCTACTTCGCCGCGAACGGCACTAAGGTAGTCTTCGTTTCCGAGAAAGCGATGCGGCTCGCAGAGCACCGACAGTGCGGCCGCGCCCGCCGCTTCGAGTTCCTTCGCAAGTTCCAGCGGGCGGAAGTCTTCGCGGATCATCCCTTCGGAAGGCGATGCGCGCTTCAATTCGGCGATGACGCGCGGCGTGCCGGAATCGCGGAATGCGCCGATGAAGTCGCGCGGTGCAGGCGCGGCGGCAGCACGGCGCACCATCTCGCCGAAAGGGATTTCCTTCTCGCGGATGGCGGCATCCAGTCGCCTGGCCCGCGTCAGCTCTTCAAGAATATCTTCCATTCAGAATGCCTCATGCGTATGCACCGAGAAAGGTTAAGCCCTCGATTTCCGGATCGGACGAAAGTTCGGAAAGAAGCGCGAGCACATCCGGATTCATCGGAGAGGACTCGAACTCGAACGTGAAACGGAACTCGAAGTCCATTCCAGGTATCGGGCGGGATTCGAGTTTTGTCAGGTTCACCCCGGCCGCCGCGAACTTCGCGATTATGCCGCTCAACGCTCCCGGACGGTGAGGCAGGCTCAGCATGATGCTGAACCTATCCGCGTCGGGCGTGATTTCCATTTCGCGCGAGATGCAGATGAAGCGCGTGTAGTTGAACGCGGCATCCGCAATCCGTTCTGCGAGCACGTCCAATCCGTACAGGCCGGCGCATCTGCGCGATGCTATCACGGCGCGAGTCGCCGGAGCGTCTTTCGCAAGTTCTCTTGCGGCGACAGCCGTGTTCGATTCGGGTATGGCGCGTATCGCCGGGTGGTTTTTGAGGAACGCGCCGCATTGGGCGAGCGCGTGGGGATGGCTTGCGATTTCACGTATGTCCGCGAGCTTGGCGCCGCGTTTGCCGAGTAGGACGTGGTCTACTTTCACATTGACCGAGCGCACTATGTGGAAGCGATGCCTGACCATCAGGTCGTACACTTGCGCCACTGAACCTGCTGCGGTATTCTCTATCGGAAGAATCCCGTACGGACACAATCCTTTTTCGACCGCCTCGAATACGCTTTCGAATCCCGCAAAATACAGTATCGTAGGAACAGGGAACATCAGCGATGCCGCCTGCTGCGCATAGGAGCCTTCCGCCCCGGGGCACGCGACCACCGCGCGGTCGGGGAAAGGCTTGTGCGCGAACGCGGTGCGGCAAATCGACGCGACGATCGGAGATTCTCCCGCCGCGGCCGCGCGCCTTCTGGCATTCGCCAGACCGAAAATCGTGTTGAACAACACACAGGTATCCCGCAGCATTTTCGGGTCTGCCGCCGCCGTGACGCGCGCAAGCGTCGCGCGTTCTCTGGCAGGCGCATCGATCCTATCCTGGATGTCCGGGGCTCCTTCGCCTGCAAGCTCCATCCTTCGCTGGAAGAGCCGGGCGATTTCGTCGTCTATGGCATCCGTCTCATTGAGAGTTTCCGTCTTCATGTTTTCCTTTCGTTTTGTCTGTGCAAGGGTTTTCCGCAAATGTCATATGTCCAGTCTGAACAGTCTTGCCGCGTTGTCATGGCAGATTGCCTTGAGTTCCGCGCCGGAGAGAGGAAGCGCGAGCAGCGCATCGAGAACTTTCCCCGGGTCCTGCCACGGTGCATCGGTGCCGAACAGAATCCTGTCCGCGCCGTGGGCGCGTATCATCCGCAATATCCGCTCGTGCGGCATCCAGAAAAAGGTGTGGGAGAGGTCGAGGAACACCCGCGACCCGGCGAGAACCTCTTCGGCTTCGTCCCACATGCCGAATCCGCCGAGGTGCGCTGCGGCAATCTCGAGCCTGGGGAAGCGTTTGGCGAGGCGGGCTATCTCAGACGGCGTGGAGTGGTAAGGCGGGCTGAATACGCGCTCTCCGCCGGCATGGAGATACGCCACAATCCCCAAGTCCGACATTGCCGCCCAGGCGTCATCCATGGCTTTGTCGTTGAACCGGAAGTCCTGGTATTCCGGGTGCAGCTTGATGCCTGTGAATCCTGCAGCGGCAATGCGTTCGACCTCCGCGCCCTTGTCCGCGACAAGCGGATGAAACGCCGCCAGTGAGACTACGGAAGAGTTGCGCCGCGGCTCATAGGCCGCCCAGAAGTCGTTTGTGTGGCCGACGCTCTCCGGTTTCGTGGCGACGGGCAGGTTGACCGATGCGGCGATGCCGTCCGCTGCGTCTTTTGCCGTGCATCCTGCGACCGTTCCGTCGAAGGACGGCGCGTTGCCGAAACGCCCCGCAAGCGCAGGCACGACTTTCGCCGCGATTGCATCGGGATAGAGATGGACGTGCGCATCCACAACCTTGAAGTCGAGTTCCCTCATCTCATCGCCTCCAGCATTGCATTCAGCTTTGAAATCGCGCGTCCGGAATCGACGGACTCCTTTGCCATCGCCAGTGCGTCGGCATAGGTTTGCGCTTTTTCCGCGACGGCAATGGCCGCCGCGGCATTCTCGATTGCCGCAGCGCGGCGCGCTCCGCGATCTTCGCCTTTCAAGACGCCAAGCAGCAGCTTTGCGTTCTGCTCGGCGTCGCCGCCCTTTATCGCGTCGATAGGAAATCTTCCGCCATATTCCCCGCCTGCGTCGAGAAGCGTGTTCTTGACGAAACCGTTTTCCAGCGTGGAGACGAATGTGAAGCCATCCGGGCTTATTTCATCAAGCCCTCCCGCGCCGCAAGCCACCATTGCGCGCTTGGAGCCGAGCCTCGCGAGCGCGTTCGCAATCGTGACGGCGAGCTTTTCCTGCGGCACTCCAATCACATGCCTCTTCACGCCTGCCGGATTCGTGAGCGGTCCGAGAAGATTGAACAGGGTGCGGAAGCCAAGCATGCGCCTTACGGACGCCGCGAAACGCATTGCGGGATGCAGGTTGCGGCAGAAGAGGAATCCCACCCCCGTGCGCTTGATGCAGTCTGCCATCTTCGCAGGGCCTGCGGAAAGGTCAAGCCCGAGCGCGCCAAGCACGTCCGCGGAACCGCACATCGAAGTCGATGCGATGTTGCCGTGCTTCGCAATCGTCACTCCGGCGCCAGCGGCGATGAATGCCGCAGTGGTGGAGACGTTGAACGAGTTCGAGCCATCCCCACCCGTCCCGACGATGTCCACGGGGTCGAGGTCGCCAAGATCGACCTTGAGTGCCGCATCGGTCATGGCGCGTGCGGCACCTGCGAGCGATTCCGGCGTCACCGGGTTTCGCGCTAGTGCCGTAAGAAACGCGGCAAGCTCGCTTTCGCCAACCTCGCCGGAGAGAATCGATGCGAAAAATCCTTCCGCCTCTTCCTCCGTCGGCGTCGCTCCGTCAAGCGCGTGCGCAATCACGGCCTTGCGCACGGACTGCGGCAAAGACTTGCGCGTGCGCCGCCCTGTCGCAATCTCCAGAAAGTTCGCGAGCTGCTTGACGCCCTCCGGTGTCCCAATCGATTCCGGGTGATACTGGAGCGACTCGATGGGCAACGTCTTGTGGCGCAGCCCCATGATTTCGCCGTCCTCGCTTTCCGCTGAAATCTCGAAACAGCCGGGGAGCGATTCGCGTTCGACTGCAAGAGAATGGTAGCGCATGGCCGGGAATCCTTGGTCCAACCCTGCGAAAACGCCCTTGCCGTCATGCCGGATGCGGCTGGTCTTGCCGTGCATGAGACGCTTTGCCCGCACGATGCGTCCGCCGAACGCCTGCGCGATGGACTGGTGGCCGAGGCAGATTCCGAGAAGTGGAATCCTGCCCGCGAACGCCTTGACCGCCTCGAGCGTCACGCCTGCCGAATCGGGATTGCCGGGGCCTGGCGAAAATACAATCGCCTCGGGTTCGAGCGCCGCGATTCCGGCGACATCGATCTTGTCGTTCCTGACTACCTTCACGTCCGCGCCGAGAGAGCTCATCATCTGGACGAGATTGTACGTGAAGGAGTCGTAGTTGTCGATCATCAGTATCATTCAGAGTCCCTCCGCAAATTTGACGGCTTCGAAAACGGCCTTGGATTTGTTGACGGTTTCTTCGTATTCTTTTACGGGGTCGGAGTCGGCCACGATTCCCGCGCCTGCACGCATCATGAGGGTGTCGCCATCTTTGAGAAGCGTGCGTATGACTATCGCGAAGTCCATGTCGCCCGTGAGCGAGAAATATCCTGCCGCACCGCCGTAGACGCCGCGCGGAGATTTCTCCAATTCCGCGAGGAGTTCCATCGCGCGCACTTTGGGCGCGCCCGAAAGCGTTCCCGCGGGAAATGCCGCACGCAGAAGATCGAATGCGTCATGCTCCTTCGCGAGCGTCCCGGATACATTGCTGACAAGGTGCATGACGTGCGAGTAGCGCTCGACGTGCGCAAAGCCCGCTACGCTTACGCTGCCGGTCTCGCAGACGCGCCCGAGGTCGTTCCGGCCAAGATCCACGAGCATCACGTGCTCCGCGTTTTCCTTTTCGTCCGCTTTCAGTTCGCGTTCGAGCGCCGCATCGAGAGCGGGTGATGCGCCGCGCGGCCGCGTTCCCGCGATGGGCGCGGTCGATGCCGTGCGCCCGGCGAGTTTCACAAGTTCTTCGGGCGACGAGCCTATCAGCGTCTTGCCGCCGATTCGCATGAAGAAGTTGTATGGCGATGGATTTATCATCCTCAACGCACGGTAGAGAGCAAGATCGGAAACGCTCGAACGCGCAAGGAACTTCTGGGACGGCACAATCTGGATCACTTCGCCCGACGCAATCGCCTCCTTGCATTTGACGACCATGGCGCAGAACTCCTCGCGCGTCATTTCGCTCGCGAACTCCGGCGCGGAGCCGTTCGCCCGGCGAGCCACCTGCGATTGGGCCGCGCGCGCGATGGAGTCCGCGCTGAGCATCTTGCCGTATATGCGTTCAATCTCCGCGATGGCGTCTTCATAGGCGCCGGACTTTGACGTATCCGCCAGCACGGCGATTGTCACCGTTCCGCGCACGTTGTCGAAGACGAGGAACTTGTCGCATACGAGAAAGGACATGAGCGGCGTTCTTTCGTCGCGTTTCGTCTTCAGCCGCGGCTCGAAGATGCCGACCGCATCGTAAGAGACGTATCCCACCGCTCCGCCTTGGAACGGTGGAATCTCGGGTGCGGGGCTGTAGCGCAGCGAGGCGAAGCGCCTGCGCAGTTCTTCGAGCGCCGATTCGCCTTCAACGCGGCCGCAAGGCTCGATTCCCAGATAGGAGAATCTTCCGCGGCTCTCGCCCCCCGCAACGCTTTCAAGAAGGAATCCCTCCTCCGTTTCGTCGAGGCGCGATAGTGCCGCCACGGGCGTTTCACGGTCGGCGAGGAACTCTTTGAATACCGCAACGCGGTCGGCCGTTTCGGCCCTGCGCATGTATTCGTCTTTGGTCAGAATATTCATTTCTCCTCCAAGTTGTCGGCTCTTGCCTTGCCGCTGCAAACCTATATCGCTTCGCGTATCTTCGCAATCCTTGCCATGGTGTCCGCGAACATCTCGGGCGTCTGGGATTGCGCACCGTCGCACTTCGCGCGCGGTGGGTCGTTGTGCACTTCCACGATGAGACCGTCCGCGCCGATTGCCGTAGCGGCTATTGCCACCGGCTGGACCATGTAGGCGTAGCCGGTCGCGTGCGAGGGATCGACCACCACGGGCAGATGTGTGAGCCGGTGCAGGAGCGGCACGACCCCAAGATCGAGCGTGTTCCTGAGTGCCGTCTCGAAGGTGCGGATGCCGCGCTCGCACAGGATTACGTTCGGGTTTCCGCTCGCCATTACATACTCCGCGCTCATCAAGAGCTCCTGTATCGTTGCCGACATGCCGCGCTTGAGCAACACGGGTTTCTTCGTGTACGAGCCGACTTCTTTGAGGAGATTGAAGTTTTGCATGTTCCGCGCACCGATCTGAATCACGTCCACGTCATTGAAGAGCTCGATGTCCTTGAAGTCCATGAGTTCCGTGACTACGGGAAGGCCGGTCTCGCGCTTGGCGGCAAGGAGCATTTCGATTCCGGCCGCGCCCAGCCCCTGAAACGCATAGGGCGATGTGCGCGGCTTGAACGCGCCGCCGCGCAGCATCGTAGCGCCGGAGCGTTTTACGGATTTCGCTACGCCTACAATCTGCTCCTCCGACTCCACGCTGCAAGGCCCGGCTATGACCGCGAAGTTCCCGCCCCCGATCTTCACGCCCGAACAGTCGATCACCGAATCGTCGGGATGGAACTTCCTGTTGGCCGCCTTGTACGGCTCCTGGATGC
>DFGM01000134.1:0-244 GCA_002371755.1 Verrucomicrobia bacterium UBA3750
TCGCCGAACTTCCATTGACCGAGAAGATGACGCTTCTCGCGCTTCAGGTAGGGCTCATCCTCTTTGCGGCAAAACTCGGCGGAATGCTTGCGGTTCGCGTGAAGCTGCCGAGTGTTCTTGGCGAACTTGCGGCCGGCATTGTGATTGGCCCGTGGGCGTTGGGCGGCATTGGGTTCGGGTCTGGGCTTTTCCAGAACGGACTGTTCCGTGGCGCTGAACTTCGGGCTGTGGCGGCGGCGACCGG
>DFGM01000134.1:380-3658 GCA_002371755.1 Verrucomicrobia bacterium UBA3750
TCGGGCATCGAGACGAACCTCAAGATGTTTCTGCGATTCGCATTCACCGGATCGCTCGTCGGCATCGGCGGAGTGGTGGCGAGTTTCCTGTTCGGCGACCTTTGCGCAGTCTATCTGCTGCCGAAGTTTCTCCCTGCGACGTTCGGCCATCTGGCCGATCTTCCGACCCTTCAGGCGATCCTCTCGCCAGCCGCGATGTTCATGGGAATCATGTCCACCGCGACATCCGTGGGCATCACGGCCCGCATCCTTTCCGAACGGCGGAAGATGGACACCGAGGAAGGCGTCACGATCATGGCGGGCGCGGTCATCGACGACGTCCTCGGCATAATTGTCCTCGCCATCGGCATGGGCATCATCGCGGCCAGCGGGAAGGCGGAGGCCGGAAGTTCGGTCAACTGGCTCGGCATAGGCAAGGTCGCGGCAAACGCCTTTGGAGTCTGGCTGGGTGGGACTGTCATCGGCATTCTGCTTGCGCGGAGGATTTCATGGCTTTTGAAGTTCTTTCGCAGTCCGGTTGCAATAGCGACCCTCGCCTTCGGTCTTTCGCTGGTGATTGCAGGGCTGTTCGAGTCGATGGGGCTGACGCTCATCATCGGCGCATACGTGATGGGGCTTGCGCTTTCCCGCACAGACCTCAAGCATCTTATCCAGGAGAACCTTCAGAGCGTCTATACCTTCCTTGTCCCTGTGTTCTTCTGCGTAATGGGCATGATGGTTGACGTTTCGGCGCTTTGCTCGAAGCCAGTGCTGATATTTGGCGCAATATATACGGTTCTTGCCGTGGCAGCAAAAGTGGTTGGATGCGCAATCCCTTCGCTGTTCTGCGGATTCAACACACTTGGCGCGCTTCGTGTCGGCGCAGGGATGATACCACGTGGAGAGGTCGCTTTGATTGTAGCCGGCATCGGCGTCTCGACAGTCGTGGACGGCAAGCCGATCCTGTCGCAGGAGGTGTTCGGCATCGGCATCCTGATGACGCTTGTGACGACTGTAGTCGCCCCGCCGTGCCTTGTGGCTTTGTTCTCCACGAACCGTCCGGGCGTGCGCGGCAGACGCTCGCCGTCAAATGAGACCTCGCGGCCTTTCAGCTTTGTCCTCACGTCCGATAATGTCGCGCAGATGATGCTGGAACGGCTCATCTCCACATTCCGCGACGAGGGTTTCTTCACTTTTCTGCTCAATGCCGACGAAAACATATGGTCGGTGATGTTGAATGACGCGGAAATCTCCGTTAGGCGCGAGGGGCGGAAAATCTGCTTTGAAAGCACCCCTGATGAAGAGGCGCTTGTGATGGGCGTGTGGCTTGACGTTGTAGGGCAGATGCGCTCTGTCGCCGAGGAGCTGTCGCAGCCAGTCCGACAGGACGAAGTCGGCGCGTTCATGAGAAACGAGGCCATGCGCGACGACGGATCGCCGCGCATGCCGAAGAAACGGCTGCGCGATTACTTGATGCTTCCCGCGTTGACTGCGTCGACAAAGCAAGAGGCCATTGAAAAGATGGTGGATGCGATTGCGGCAGAGAGTCCCGACGCGATAAGCGACGCAGGGGAGGTCAAGAGGACGATCCTCGCCCGTGAACGGGCCATGAGCAGCGGCCTTGACCACGGCATAGCCGTCCCCCACTGCAAAACGGACGCGGTTACTCGCATCGTCGGTGCCGTGGCAATTGTCGCCGAGCGCGAAGACGGCGTTCCGGCAATCGCCGACTACGAGACGTTCGACCATACGCCGGTCCGAATCATCGTGCTGACGGTCGCTCCGAAGAATTACAATGCGCCATATCTCCAGCTGATGGCGTCGTTGAGCAGAATACTTCATGCGTCATCGGCATATCGCCGGCTTTTGATGTGTACATCGGCAGAATCAATGAAGGACTTTTTCAGTTCAAAACAGAAGGAGAAGACAACATGACTACGAAAATCATCGTCATCGTCGGCGCTTCCATCGCCATGGTCGTGCTTATGTTTGTTCTCGGCAGAATGGCCGACGGCAAATCGGACGACACGGAGAAAAAAGACACCGAGCAGAAGAGTTGAGCAGTGAAGCCATGACAACGTGGCTGATTGTCGCGGCTCTCGCCCTGATTCTTCTCGGCCCGAAGCAGATGCCGTCGGCGGTTCGCAAGATTGCCCGGATGATGGGGAAGCTTCAGCGGATGTCCGACGAGTTCAAACGTCAGATGATGTCGCTTGACCGCAAAATCGAAAACGAGGTTGAGTCTTCGCTAAAAGACAGCAGTAGCGAGGCTTGACCGTTCCTGCCGTGTACGTCGATCTTCCATTTTGGCTTGCAATAGTCTTCATGCTTGGTGGCCTTTGGCTGCTGGCATGGAGCGCGAACCTTTTTGTCGACGGAGCGGAAGCAGTTGCCCGGTCGTTCGGCGTTTCACCGTTCATCATCGGCATGGTTGTGATTGGGTTCGGCACGTCCGCCCCGGAACTGGCCGTGTCTGCGATTTCCGGCGGCATGGGGCATTCCAATCTGTCGCTTGGAAACGCCTACGGCTCAAACATCTTCAACATCGCCGCCATACTCGGAACTGCGGCGATGATCCATCCCCTGTCGGTCAAGCCGCTGGCGGCGTTCGTGGCGTCACCGCTGTTGGCTGGGATAGCGCTCCTGTCCTGTCTGCTTGTCTGCGCAGGTGGCGGATTCTCCCGTTTGGACGGCATCATCCAGTTGGCGACTTTCGCAGTCCTTCTGCCTCTCTACTGTTGGCTCGACAAGAAATCGAAGAGTGCGAATGTGTCTGCGAACTGTGTGCCTGCGGCAACAAGACAACATTATTGGGTTGCCTTGTTTGGCGGGCTTGCCCTACTCGTGGCATCGTCGCATCTGCTGGTGTGGGGAGCAGTTTCGGCGGCACGGTCGCTTGGCGTTTCGGAGCTATTGATCGGTCTCACTATCGTTGCGGCGGGTACATCGCTTCCGGAACTGGCGTCGGCCATAGCCTCGGCGCGGAAAGGCCAAAACGACTTCGTGCTTGGCAACATCATCGGATCGAATTTCTTCAATACGCTTGCCGTGGTCGGTTTGAGCGGCACGATATGCCCGTTCAAGGACGTGTCACCCCACGTTCTCTCGCGAGATTTGCCGGTTATGGTTCTCTTGTCGCTGTCCATTGGCTTTTTCGGGATCAACTACCGGAAACCATCTGGCGCTGGGCGGATTGCACGCCTTGAAGGTGCTGCCTGGTTACTGGTATTCGTGGGCTATGCTGCCTTGTTGATAATGCAAGAAGTCAAATAGAGACATCCCGAATCTGAGTGATTTGG
>DFGM01000067.1 GCA_002371755.1 Verrucomicrobia bacterium UBA3750
CAAGATACTTCGCGGCGGAATCGGTGTAGCCGACCACATTCGCCTCGGTAATCAGGCGATACGTCCCGTCCGCGAGCTTCGCCGTCACGGGGAAATTCATCACCGTGCCGGCGGGAATCTCGCTCACGAGCGAGGAGCAATACGGCTTTTCGTAGTCCATGCCGTATTCCTGATACCACACCTTCGCGTCGGCAGGAAGCGTCCAGACCGTTTCTTCGCGTTCCACTCGCCTCTCGCCTTCCGGCAGGATGTACCGCACCGCCATGCCGTCGGCAAAAACGCGCCGCTCGGTCTCGCGGATGGTTGCCCCGTTGACGACAACACCCTTGGCGTCAAGCGTCGCCGTCTGGAATTCCGGCGGGGATGAGAGGATCAGCCCGTCTTCGGTGATGGCATTCTCGAAGCGTATCGTCCAATTCTGCGGTGCTTCTGCGGAAACCTCGAAAGGTCTGTCCTTCCATACTGGATTGGCGGATTCGGTATACAGCCACTCGCGGCGCGCGATCTTGCGGTCGGTCAACTTCGGCGCGCCCTTCACGATTGAATCGGCAAAAGCCGCAATTTCCGGCGGATCGCCGTCCGGCGGATGCCCGTGCTTCATGCGGAGTTTGATGGAGAAAAGAGGATTCCCTGCGGCGAACGCAGTCTCCTCGAACGAATCGAGCGGGAAGAAATAATCGTTCGTCCCGGTGCACCAAAGCGTCGGCATGCGGCAGTTCTTCGCGTATTCGATTGGATTCCAGAGCGTCTCCCACAGCTCGCCGATTTCCGGCGCGAAAACGGAATGCCGCCGCAGGTTTCCACATCCGTAGACAGGCACGGCGAACGCAAAGCGCGGATCCGCTCCGCAGGCGATCGACGTGAGAAAACCGCCCCACGATATTCCGGTCACGCCGATTTTCGACGCATCGACCTCGGGGAGATTCCTCAGGAACGTATGCGAGCGGATGACGCACTCAATCGCGTGGTAGACCCACTGCTCCTCCGGCGGTAGAGCCTCCTCCTCATACCGTCCCCAGCCGTTTGGCCCGGACCACTCGTGCCGCGGATGCTCCCGCACATGCGCCTTCTCGCCCGGGATGCCGCCGCAGTTGTCCATCGCAATCGCCGCATATCCTCGGTCGTTCCACAGCTTCACCCATGTGTGGAAGGCCGTTCCATATCCGCCGTGCACGAGCACGATGCCCGGCACCTTCTTCTCCGCCGTCGCGCCTTCGGGCAGAGAATAGTAGGCGAAGAAACGCGTGGGCTTGCCGTGCCACGGCACATTCTCGATCCACACGGCCTTAACGCCGTTCGTGGCCCGTTCCGGGATGTCCCAGCTCTGGACAGCGTCCGGAATCGGGAAGTCCACCGTCTTTGCGACCGCCGCGAGCGCGACCGCCGCCGCGAACGCGCAAGCCGCCACAGTGATTTTCCTTCTCATTTCGCTGCTCCTTTCACTTTCGCCTCAAGACGCTTTTCCTCGTCCCAAAGGTCTGGCTGGTTGTAGTCCGCCTCCAGCGACCGCCGGCATGTCGCAAGCGCCGCTTCCGCATCCCCCGCCTCCTCGTAGAGCGCGGCGATCGAGCGGTAGATGCCGAGATCGACGGGCTTTGCGCGAATGGCCTTTTCGTAAAGAGCAATCGCCTTGACTCTATCGCCCGCCTCCTTCGCAGCCATAGCCTCGGCGACGAACCGCTCGTGGAGTTTGCCGCGTTCTTCCTGAGACAGGGCGGAATACGCCGTCTCGCGCGCACCCAGCGTCAGGCCGAAGACGCCGACTACGGCGCAGTTCTTCTCGCCGCGCAGGAACTCTACCGTATTGACGACCTTCTCCGGATCCGGATTGACCCAGCTTGTCGAATAGACGTTCATCTTCGCGAACAACCCCGCCTTCGCAGTCAAGGTTCGCAGCGCGGTGACAGTATCCGTCTCGCCGGAGAAATCAGGCATCTCCGAAACCCAGTCGAACAGGTTCACTCCGCCGGACACTTCAATCTGCCGCGAGGTTCCATCCGCATAATTGACGCGCACGGTATAGTCTCGCTTGCCCTTCCCTACCCACGCGCCGGTCGAGAGCCAGTTGAGAGTGTCGAACTTGCGTCCGATTTCAACCGTTACATTGTCCTTGCCCGCCTTGCAGAACTCGCTCTTCAGCGTGAACGCGCAGGGACCCGCCATCTTCACATCATACGGCACCTGCCCTACCCAGCCGCGTTCGCCCGCAAAAATCTGAGGCAGGCACTGCTCGGGACCCTGGTCGTTCCACGCCCCCTTGCCGTCACTCCCCTTTTCGTCCGCGAGAGTGCGATCTAGATACGGCGACAGATCCACTTGATCGTAAAAGAGGTTTTTCGGGATGAACGGACGCGAAAAGCCCTTCACCCTAACGCCGGCGTTCCCGAGAATCGTCGCCCAGAGACGCGATGCCTGCTTCGAAGCGTCCTTCGCGTTGACCGACGGGTCGAGTGTCGTGAACACGATGTTGCCGCGGCGGACGATATATGCCGGATATGTCAGCACGCCCTTCTCCGCGACAAACTCTTCCGTCGCAAGCTCCGCGAAAGCGGTCTTCTCGTCGGAGAACTTCTTGCGCCACATCATATCCTGGTTGGTGAGTCCGTCGAGAATCGGGTCTGCCGCGATGCGCACCGCGCGTCCGCTCCACGACTTCGCGCAGACCGGACGCGTCTTCATTCCAGCCGCCTCGCAGGCGCCGAACACGATGACATTCTTCCCGGACGCCGCAAGCATTTTCAGCTCGCTCTTCGAAAACGGCGTCCTGCCGTCAACGAGGATAACATTGTATTTGCCGATGTCGGCGATGGTGCCGAAATCGAGTTCCACGCCGCAGTTTTTCACAAGCGCCTCCGCTACGGGAGGGCGCGTGTCCCCACGCGCCGTCAGGAACAGCGCCCGACCAGGCGTGCTTGCGCTCTTGTAGGCGGCCATGTTCTCCAAAAGTTTCGCGGCGACTGGGTTTATATCCGGTTCAAGCACGAGGCGCGGATAGAGGAAGCATCCTTTCCCGTAAGGCACTTCGACAAGCG
>DFGM01000006.1 GCA_002371755.1 Verrucomicrobia bacterium UBA3750
GATGCGTGGATCCTCGATACGGAACGGCTTTATTGCGAGTATGTTAGGGCCGAACTTCGCGAAGCGAGTAATGTCAAGCCTGTACGGAGCGCCGATGAAACCGCCAGCGAATACGCCGTTCACTTCACAGGCCGCCGACTCTTCATGCTCCGTGCCAGCACATGTGAAATAGACTCTCTCGCCCGTGTTGAACGCCGGCAAGTCGAACCGCATTTCAGTCTCAACACTTTCTTTGTATGGGCTACGTGTTACCTTCTTAGAGTCTTTCGCATCGACATCAACAGTCTTGACCGTCTCGGCGACAGCGGCATCGACCACAAGCGCCGCAGGTCCATCAAGATATTCTATGCGGCATGGCGGCTTTCCACCTTGCATCTTGGGCCAGACCAGAAAGACCGCTTGCGATGGCGCAAGAGGCACCATGACCAAGCCGTTCTTGACGACAGGGCGCTCCACGGTCCCCTGCATCGGATCCCACAATTCAACCCGTTCCGCCGGCCATTTCGAGCGGATGGCGATGCAACGGCCACGATTGGCATCCTGGTTCGCGATGAAAAGCCGGATGTCTCCGTCCTTCTCGCAATGGTTCACGGCAAGCATGCGGGCATCCTCGTCGGAAAGTCCCTCGAAGTCGAATTCGCGCACGGCAAGCGGACGGCTCTCGCCCGGATAGTTCTTGGCAAGCGCGGCGCGGAACTTCGCCCCATCCGGCTCGCCGTCAATGAAGAGGGCTGTCGGCTGGGCGAAGATGGCATCAACGATGCGCCTTGCATCCTCCGCCGTCTTGCCGCGCGTGGGTGTGTCGCTCGGCTTCACGCCATAGCCGACCACGACGCCACCGGCCCTGGCGAACACGAGCGCCTTTTCCAGAACCGCAAACGGCACGTATTCGGCGGCGGGAAGAGTGAGAATGTCATAGTGCTCCTTTCCGTTTTCCGCGCGGAGCGCAGGCCGGTCCGTTCTCGGATTCTTCTCTATCCGAGCGGACTCCACGGCATCGTATCCCAGCCAATCGCTGTCCAATTGCGCGTCCTGGATTGCGAACGAAAGCATTTCGGGACGGATCGTCTTGCCGATGTGATAGCTTATGCCGGGAACGCACTGCGCGATCTGGCAGACGTGCTCGCCGCCCGAAAGGAGAAGCGCACAGCGGTTGTTGTAGTCCGCCCATACGCGGAAAAGCGGGTATCTTGGCTCGCAGCCGCCGTTGTAGAAGTATGGCGGGAAGTCGTCGTCATACGGCGCCTTGGGATTGAAAGAGTGCGGGATCAGGAAATAGCATCCCTGGTACAGGTGCTCGTCGCACAGCCACTTCATCTGCGGATAAGCAAGCTCCTGCCCATAGCCCCCGAATATCTCGCACCAGTTCAGCCCGCCGCGCCGGTTGTAAACGTGCGCGGCCGACGACGAGCATTTCGGGATCTGCCCGAACGCTATCTGCTTTTTCGACGTCTGACGGTCGTGCGGGTAGTATTGGTTCATGACGAGATCCACGCCCGGGACGTCCACGTATTTCATCTGCTGCATCCAATTGCCGCAGCTCTTCGTCGGCGAATAATAACGATGGCCATGCTCTTCCAGATGTCCGCTGGAATAGACTCCATGCCGCCGGCACCACTCGCTTTGCCGCCCGTACATGGTGCGCCCCCATGTTTCGGCGCGGGCGTCGTGGTAGCTGTATAGGGCGCGAGCCTGGGCTTCCGGGTCGGCAAGCCGGAACTTGAGCGCCGTCAGGAGTTCGCCCACGTCCTCGCCTCTCGCCTTCAGTTCCTTTGCGAGCGCATCGCCCCACCAAGACATGAACTGCGGCTCGTCGAAGAAAAAGCCGACGATGGTGCCGTCCTCGAACGCATCCCTGCAACGGTCGTAGTAGGGCTGGTAGTAGTTGGCGATAAACCAATCCACCGCCGCCTCGTCCAGCCCATTGACGGTCGGGAACTTCGGGAATCTGGACGTCTCGAGCGGCACGGCGGCATACACGATCGTCTTGTCGCCGTCCGCACAAGGCCTGTACGCGCCGCTACCCATCTCATTGACAGATATTCGGCAGATTTCCCCAGGCATCTCGCTTTGCGGGGCGTCGCTTCTGGAATACACCACGCCGTTGACATCCACGGAGCGGAACTTCTCCGGGATAGGATACTTGCCGCCCATGCCCTGGCTCGGCCACCAGTAGTCGTCGAAAACCAGCACCTTGAGTCCACGTCTGCGGCACTCGTCGATGACGATATCCACGTCTCGCCACCAACCATCGCACATCCAATCCTTGTGCGGACGGCTCTCTATGGTCAGAATGCCTTGACCGCTCTCTGCGACGCACCCCACGTATTCTCGCAAGCGCGCCTCCGTCTCCGTTCCGTGCATCCAGAAGAGCGGCCCCGTGTTCATCCGCACAGCGCCTTGCGGCGACTGGAAACTTCTGCGCAGAGCCTCTTCCCCGCCGGACTCCGCCGCGCAAAGCGGCACGGCCACGCCTGCGGCCGCCAACGCCGCAAGAGCGGCAATTCCCATCGAACGATCCTTCTTCACAAACCCCTCCTTTCGCTCCCGAACATCCGCGACACCGACGGTTACGCACCGACATCGGCTTCGAGCGCACTTCCGCGTCCGCCGAATATTTCGCGCGGACGCACCTCTGCATGGATGGCGCCGTAAG
>DFGM01000035.1 GCA_002371755.1 Verrucomicrobia bacterium UBA3750
CCGATATTCGACCCATGCCCATGGGTCCGGAATCCAATGGGCATTGAATTGGAAACCAATGGGCATTGAATTGGAAACCAATGGGCATTGAATTCATGTCCAATGGGCATTGAATTCTCATCCAATGGGCATTGGATTTGCGGGTGATGGGCATTGGTCTTGGGAGGTCTTGCCCCGCCTCGCGGGTCGACCTAGCCCGTTCCGGGTCAGGAGAGGGTGGCGCGGGGGTGGAAACGGCGGTGGATTTCGGCGAAACGAGCCGTATCCACATGCGTATAGATCTGGGTGGTTCCGATGTCGGCATGGCCGAGAAGCTCCTGAATGGAGCGGATGTCGGCCCCATGCTGGAGCATATGCGAGGCGAAACAGTGCCTCAGGACGTGCGGGGAGATGCGTTCGGCGGCTATGCCGACGGCTGCGGCGCGCTCCTTTATTATCTTGAAGATGCCCTGCCTGGTGAAGGCGCGTCCGAGGCGAGTGACGAAAAGTTCGCGCACGGAAGCGTCGCCGCGGGTGAAATACTCCCGCGAGGATTCGAGATAGCGGGTCAAAGCCCTTCCCGCCGCAGTGCCTATCGGCACGATGCGCTCTTTCGAGCCTTTCCCCATGATGCGCAGAAGTTCGCCTTCCGCTATAACGGCGTCGAGAGTGAGCGAACACGCCTCGCTCACCCTGAGGCCGCAACCATACAGGATTTCAAGAATGGCTCTGTCGCGCAATTCGCGAGGATCGTCGCCTTTGACGTTTTCCAGCATTTCGCATACTTCCTGCTCGGTAAGTACGCGCGGCAGGCGGAGTTCTTTTTTGGGGGAATCGAGGAGTTCGCCTGGGTCTTCATCGATTCTTTTCACTGACTTCAGGTATCGGAGCCACATGCGGATGGCGGCAATCCTCCGCGCCCGGGTGGCGGCGGACTTGCCGGAAGCCTTTTCCGCGACTATGAAAGAAGCGATATCGTCTCTCGTGACCTCCGAGGAGTGTTTCACCCCCTTCTTTTTCAGGTATCCGGCGAAAAACGCCAAATCCCTGGAGTACGCCTCGCAAGTATTGGAGGCCATGCCGCGTTCGAATTCGAGAGCGGAGATGAAGAGGTCGATATCGTTCGATATCATCAAACGAGAGCGATAAAATCGTCTATCATCACCGACATCGTGCCCTTTGCCGCATCTGCCGCGGCAATCACCTCGGCGTGGCCGAGCGGACGGCGGGAGATGCCTGAGGCGAGGTTGGAAACGAGCGAAATGCCGGCCACCTTCATGCCGCACGCCCTTGCGAACGTCGCTTCCGGGACGGTGGACATGCCAACCACGTCCGCTCCCTGCGCCTTGTAGGCCTGTATTTCCGCCGGAGTTTCGTAGCACGGTCCGCAAGAATAGGCATAAACGCCATCCATTGCCCTGAAACCGCGCCTATTGGCTATGGAATGGAGGAGTTCGGCAAAATGCCGCACATATACTTCGCTCATGTCCGGGAAGCGTTCGCCCCATTCCGGGTTGTGCGGCCCTATGAGAGGGTTCAGTCCAAAGAGGTTGATATGGTCCCGAACGATTACGAAGTCGCCTGGGCGCAGGGCGGGATTGATGCCGCCAGAGGCGTTCGTCAGCAGGAGTTTCGAACAGCCCATGCGGCGGAGGATTTCGACCGGCAGGACGACGGTCTCCCAGCCCGCCCCCTCGTAGAAGTGGCGTCTGCCGCACCATGCGGCGATACGTTTGCCGTGGCGCTCAAAGAGGACGAACTCGCCGGGATGCCCGGCGACGGTGGCGCCTCCGAGCCCGGGTATGTCAGCATAGGGTATGCGCAGGATTACGTTATCGCACTTCAGGGCGTCGCTCCAGCCGCTTCCCAGGAGGATGCCGAGATCCGGCACTTTTTCGAAGCACGAATCGGGCAGATAGCCTGCGGCTTTATCGAAGAATCTCCTATCCATATTACGCCTCCTTTGGCCAGCAGCAAAATGACATTCCCTCGTAAGGGCAATTCCGCGAAAGACTGGCGAAACGTTTCATATCGACCTTGCGCTCCCTGCCTATTTCGACGATGGTTCTGCCGAGAGAGGCGAGCCGCCCTTCGGCGTCGCGTATGATAGTGCGAGGAAGTTCCCACCATGCGCGGGCCCAAGCGTCCACGCTCATTCCCTCCTCCATCACCATCACCTCGAAAGTGATCGGGATGGCGGTTTCGAGCCCGATTATGCCGTTGGCGCTTTTTGCGAAACCGAGGGATTTGGAAGAAGCGGGGTGCGGGGCGTGGTCGGTCGCAAAGAAAAGGACGCCATCCTTGACGGCGCGGCGGAGTTCGGCGCGGTCTTCATGGTTGCCCAATGGGGGCGCCATCTTGTAGGCGGCATCGTCGGCTTTGATTTCCTCGCAGGAAAGGAGCAGATGGTGAGGAGTGGCTTCCGCCGTTACCGGCAACCCCTCGCGTTGGGCGGAGCGTATCATTTCGACACCTTCAGCGGTGGAAATATGCTGTATGTGGAGGCGGCACCCCGTTTCTCTGCAAAGACGCAAATCGCGCGCGATGGCGACAGTTTCCACCTGGGGCGAGACTATGCCGAGCCCGAGCTTTCGCGCGAGCGGACAATCCCTTATAACGCCGCCGGCGAGCGCTTTAGGATCCATTGCATGTTCGCAAATGCACATATTGAGGTCGGCTGCGCGTTTCATGGCCTCCTCCATCACCTTGTCGTCGGCCACATAGGCGCCGTCATCGGTGAAGAAAGCGGCTCCGGCCTCGGCGAGCCCTTCCATCTGCGAAACCTCGCGCCCCAGCCTGCCGCGCGTGATACAGGCGGAAGGGAAAATGGCGACGGGGAGGCCTGGGGCTTCGATCTGCCTGCGAATCCACTCCACGCTGTCGCCAGCGGGGGTGGTGTTGGGCATCGTGACGACGCCAGCCATGCCGCCGCGTCTGGCAGCCTCGGCGCCGGAGTGCATCGTCTCCGCGCCCGGCATGCCGGGATCGCGGAAATGCACATGCACGTCGACAAACCCCGGAAACTCTCTTTCGACCGTCTTCATGCCATCCTATCCTTATGAGCCAGTTGCAACCCTCTTTTTAGTCTCACGCAAAGTCCGCTAAGTTCGCAAAGGCATTCAGAAAACAGAACTTCGCGCACTTGGCGAACTTGGCGTGAGATATATTCAGGTGTTTTGAAATTACCTCCTTATATATATAGGCTCAGGCCTTGAGCGAGGCGCCGGTAGAGGCGTTGCCGACGAATTTGGCGTAGCGTTCGAGCCAGCCGCCGCGGATACGGGGGGTCCAGGGCTTGAGGAGCTTGCGCCGTCTGGCTATTTCCTTCTTCGAAAGCTTCACGTTGAGCGCGCGGGCGGGGATATCGACCGTAATTTCGTCGCCATCTTCAAGAAGCGCGATGAGCCCGCCCTCGGCGGCTTCCGGCGAAACGTGCCCCACGCATGCGCCATGGGTCGCGCCGCTGAACCTGCCATCCGTGATTAGCGCAACGCTTTCGCCGAGTCCCGCGCCGATAATGTAGCTCGTGGGCGCGAGCATCTCCTGCATGCCGGGCCCTCCCTTGGGTCCTTCATAGCGGATTACCACCACATGTCCGCTCTTCACCTTTCCGCCGAGGATGCCTTCGCACGCCTCTTCCTGCGAATCGAAGCAGATCGCCTTGCCGGTGAACTTCATCATGCCGGGCGCCACGCCGCCCTTCTTCACCACGCTTCCGCGCTCGGCCAGATTCCCCCAGAGCACCGCAAGCCCGCCATCCTTCGAATAGGCGTTGTCGAGTGTGCGGATCACATCGTCGTCGCTTGCTTTCGCCTTCGCCATGAGCGAAGAGAGCGTCTTGCCGGCCACGTTCCTGCATTCCGGGTGCAGAAACGGCGTCTTGACGCCTTTGAGCCTGGCCATAATCGCCATTATGCCGCCGGCGCGGTCGAGATCGGATACGTGGTAGTGTCCGCTCGGCGCGAGCTTGCAGATATATGGGGTGGCGGCGGAAATCTCGTTCATGCGCTCAAGCGAGAAGTCCACATCCGCCTCGCGGGCGATGGCGAGCGTATGAAGGACGGTATTAGTGGAGCCGCCCATGGCCATATCCAGCGTAAGAGCATTGTCTAGGGCGTCGCGCGTGACGATTTCGCGCGGCTTGGGTCCGCCCTTCTTCGCCATTGCGACAGCGCATTTCGCCGCTTCGCGGAAGAGATCCAGGCGTTTGGGGTCTATGGCGAGGATGGTGCCGTTTCCGGGCAAGGCCATGCCGAGCGCCTCATAAAGGCAGTTCATCGAGTTCGCCGTGAACATGCCGGAGCACGAACCGCACCCGGGGCAGGACGTCTCTTCAATCTTTTCCAGATCCTTCGCCTTGATAAGGCCGGCGTTTTCGGCTCCAACGCCTTCGAAAACGGTATTGAGGTCGCTATCCTTGCCAGTAAGCGGGTGTTTGCCGGGCGCCATGGGACCGCCGGATGCGAAAATCGTCGGGATGTTCACACGCAATGCGCCGATAAGCATGCCCGGCACGATCTTGTCGCAATTCGGGACGCAAATCATCGCGTCGAAGCAATGGGCGCGGGCGATGGTTTCCACGCTGTCGGCGATAAGTTCGCGGCTGGGCAGGGAATACTTCATGCCGGGATGCGCCATGGCGATGCCGTCGCATACGGCAATCGTATTGAACTCCATCGGCACACCGCCCGCCTCGATTACGCATTTCTTCAGATATTCGCCCACCTTGTTCAGATGGCAATGCCCGGGCACGAAGCTCTCGTAAGAGTTGCAGATGCCGATAAACGGCTTTTTCATGTCTTCACGCTTCATTCCCGTCGCAAAGAGAAGCGAACGGTGGGGGGCGCGCTGCTTGCCTTTCTTTATCTGGTCTGAGGTCATTTCTTCTTTCCCTTCTTCTTGAGATATTCCTTTAGCCCGCGATTGCGGAGCCTGCACGCCGGGCACTTGCCGCAACCATCGCCCGGAATCCCGCGGTAGCATGTGAGCGTACCCGTGCGAATCGTCTCCATAAGCCCCATCGAGTCGGCCAATTCCCATTCCTCGGCTTTCGTCATGTGCATGAACGGCGTGACGAGTTCAAACGGCCACTCCATGGCAAGGCGCATCGTTTCGCATTGCGAACGGATGAACGCCTCCCGGCAATCAGGATAGCCGCTGAAGTCCGCCTCGGAAACGCCGGTGTAGATCTTCCTGGCCCCGAGCCCCTTCGCCCACACCCCCGCGAGCATGAGGAAGATTGCGTTTCTTCCTTCGACAAGCGTGGTGGGGGCGCTCGCGCCCTTGCGCTTCTCTATTTTCCCGCCGGGATCCATCAAGGCGTTCACGGTTATGTGCGGATAGAAGCCGAGATTCACCACCTTGTGGCGCCGGACGCCGAAGAGCCTGCACAGGGTGCGCGCGTATTTCGTCTCCAGCGAATGGCGCTGACCGTAGCCGAACGTTATCGCCGCCACCTTTTCCGCACCGAACTTGCGGCATGCGAGCGCGAGGCACAATGCCGAATCCTGCCCGCCGCTCAGCACTACGACGGCTTCGGCTACCGGAGCTTTTTGTCTATCTGGAATTCTTTTTGCCATTCTTCACCGAGGCTTTCATCCGTGGCGTTGCCATCCAGTGCGACCGTGAAAAAGCCTTCATAGGGCTTTTGTCCGTTGAGTCCCTTCACCGAGAAGGAGACTTCACGCGTACCGGCCTTGGCTCTGCCGATAAGCGAGACGCTTTCGCCGCGATAGAGGTTTCTCAGGCGCTGCGGATATATCTCGGCCTCCGAATCCGAGGCGAAGACCACGCGCAAATCGCTCAGGACGGGGTCGCGAAAACGTTCGGCAAGCGCTTCAAGCGCACTTCCGGCATTCCATCTGGGGCCGCCGAAGATGAAACTCTCGCCTCTGTTGCCGTGCGTCAACACGTCCAGAAGCTCGCGATTCGCGCTTTCCTTGACTCCATACATGTACACGCTCACAAGCCCGTCGTTAAGAGCGGTGAACTTCGAAAGTATCTGCGCCGTAGCGCTCACGCCGGCATTTGCATCGCCATCCGTGACCACCATCGCTATGAGCGGACGCTCCGGGTCTCTCGGGAGGGTGAGCACGGAGCGTATCGTGGCAAAGACGTCCGTCCTGCCGTGTGCGGCTAGCCTGTCCAGCCACTTGTCGGCACGGGAGAATGAGTCGGAGCTGCATTCCTGCCATTCCTTGAATGCGTACGAGAACTTGTCGCGGAACGCCACGAGATTGAATCTGTCGCCGGAGTTGGTGCAGCTTCTGAGGATTTTCCGCGCCGCCTCGCGGCAGCTCTTCAGGCGGTCGTTGCCGATGGAACCTGAAGCATCCAAGAGCACGACCACGTCTTTCGGCACCACTGCAAGTTCCGCTCCGGGGTCGAACTGCACCTTGAAGTAGACCCACTCGCCTTTGCGCGCGCTCTTTGAAGTGAGCGTGACGAACGTTTCCAGGTCGGAGGCGCGGGAAACATCCAGAAGGTCGCGGACAGCCGCTTTTTCGGCTTCCACCATTTTTTCGTCCACCGTGGGCATCACGCTGGTCTCGGGGATGAAGTCGCTTGTCTTGCCGTCGGCGGCAGTGCGTGTGAGGGAGGCGAGGGATTCGGCGAGATTGCCGTCTTTCGCGGCATCGGGCAAGGCGGGGGCTTCGAACTCCGGGAGCGGCACGTCGGCAAGGTCTTGCTTCATCGTTTCCGCGAATGCCTCCGCAGGCGTTTCTTCCATGCTTTTTGCAGCAGTCTGCCTCAGGCCTTCCATGGATACGGGGGCTATGGGCGTGATTGCGGGGTCGACGCCTTCCTGGATGGTGAAACGCTCTGAAAACTCCGGAGCAGCCTCGGCGGCAGGGACTGGAACGGCAAACGCGGCTATATCCATTACGGGCGCGGACGCCGCCGGGGCGATTTCGCTTGCATCAAAGCCGGAAGCCATTGCGAGCGGTGCGCCAGTTTCGGGGTCGGGGGAATCCTTGAGCGCCTCCAGGTCTTTCATGACATCGATATGGACCATTTCGGCCTCTTTGGCGCGCTCGCCCATTCTCATGGGGCCTCTGGAACGCGCATGATGGCTGGGCGGCGAAACTTGAGCCATTATCTGAGGCCGCATATACCACATGAGGGCTATGTGCACCGCTACGGAAAAGGCGAGAGCGAAAATGGCGAGATCTTTGCTGCGTGACGACGTCATTTCTTCTTCCTCTTTGCCGAGATCGCATCAAGGACGCTTTGCGCCTCCTTGTTTGCGGCCTCATCGTCGAAAAGCGTGATTACTACGGTGGCGTAGCCTTCGGCCGTATCCATGTCGCCCCCGAGGAAAGCGTTTCTTGCAAGCCAGATATACGCCTTGGCGCGGCGCGCGTTGTCGCTGGCGTTCAATGCGACTGCCTCGCGGAGCGTGGCATCGGCTTTTGCCCGGTTCCCTTCTTCCCGCGCTTCAAGAATGCCCAAAGCGAGCATGGCCTCCGGCGCATCTTCGGTGCGTGCGCCCTCGGAGAACGCATCGCGGTAAGCCGCGATTGCCGCAGTATACCTCCCCGCCGCCTCTTCGGCTGCCGCCTCTAGAATCTTGCCCGCCTGGCGCCATTCGGGATTGTCAGCCTTCTCGCTTATCGCCTTGCCGCACATGGCGGCCTCGGCATAAGCCTCCTTGCCTTCCTTTGAGCCAAGGAGGAAGTAGCCCACAGAGCGTATCTTCGCAGCCCCCATCCTTTCGCATGCGCCTTCACGCACCAGCTCGGCATATTTCGCCTTTGCCTCGGCGATGCGCTCTTCCTTGAAGTCCTCATCGGCCAGAAGCAGCCTCGCTTCGCGGTTCTGGTCGAGCGAAAGCCCGGCTTTCACGGCCTCCTTGAGAAGCGGCGCGCCCTCGGCTTCGTGACCGAGCATGAAGGACGCCACACCGCGCCAATATAACGCCTCGGCTCTCCTTTCGGGCGTCTTCCCGGCCGAAAGCATTTCCGCAAGCGCCATTTCCGCAGCCGACCACTTCGCCGCGCGTATTTCCATGAGCGCCTTCCTGAAAAGCGCCTCTCCCGCCTCCTGCGTGCCGGCGGCATCCCGCGCGATTGCCGTATATTCGGCAAGCGCCTGGTCGTCCAAACCGCCCTTCTCGTAGGCCCAGGCGAGGCGCATACGGTCGGCTGCACTGCCCGAAAGAGCCGCCGAACGCTTCGCCGCTTCAATTGCCTTGACGCTGTCTTCGCCCTTCCCGGCCTCCTCGAAGTCCATTCGCGCAAGAGGGAGCTCTGCCGCCTGACGATACCTGCCGTCTGGGTGGTTCTCGAGATACTTCGCCATCAAGTCCCTGGCGCGGGCGCGATCGCCCGATGAATAGGCGCACGCCGCGAGGAGATAATCGGCGTCATCGCTCCCGCCATTGCCGCAGATGGCCGCGGCATCGGAATATTTGCCCGCAAGATAGTCGCTCCATGCGGCCATCGTCCTAGCAGCCCCGGTGCGCTTGTCTTCCGGGTATTTCTTCAGATAGCGGCGGAAGAGAGTGGAGGATTCGCCATAACGCTTGTCGTCATAACTGCGCACGCCCGCCATGTAGAGCGCCTCGCGCGCCAGTTCGGGGTCTGGCCCGAAGTGTATTTCCAGAAACTCCCTCACCGCGGAGCGGCGCGTATCGGGATTGGGGCTGTCCGCCGTCATGGACGCATGGCGAAACTTCGCGTAAAGCGCGTAGCGTCCGTGCGGACTCGCCTTGATCGCACGCGCAAACGCGTCGGCATCGTTTTCGAGAACGCCGATATGATAGAGGGCGCAGGCGCGGATTTCCGCAGGGGTCTTGTCGGAATCGAGGAGTTTGAGCTCCACGCGCTTTTCTTCGTCGGTTCCCTCCAAGGCGCGCATGAGGCGCGCCTGCGGGGCATGGCGCGAAAGCGGATACTTGTCCAGGAGTTCTCCATACGCATCGCGCGCGTTCTGCGGATGCTTCAGTGCGCGTTCGCATTCCGCCAGACGATATAGCAAGTCGTCGCCGGGGATGCTCTTTTCTCCTTTGAGAGCCGTATATTCCTTCAGCGCGAGCGCGTGGCGGCCCTTGTCGAAGAGCCTGTCGGCCATGGCCATTCTGTCGCCCGGAGTGACGGCAAGGGGGGCCGCGCAAAGCCCGAGCGTCAGGCTGGCACACGCTGCAAAGCCTGCGAGTCTAGCGCCCGGCATTCTCATATCAGCCCAAGCCCCGAAAGACATTCCCTCATCGTCTCGCGATTGGCCGCGCTGGTCTCGCAAAGCGGCAGACGGAACGAGTTTTCTATCTTCCCCATGAGCGCGAGGGCTTCCTTCACCATCACGGGATTGACATCTATGAAGAGGTCGTGGAAGAGAGGATAGTACTTCCTGTGATACGCGCGGGCGGTTGCGAAATCACCCTTGAGTGCGCTTCTGACCATATCGCCCATCTCTCGCGGGATTACGTTGGATGCGACCGAGATTACGCCTTCGGCGCCAACCGAAATCATCGGCAGAGCGAGGGAATCATCGCCGGAAAGGACGGTGAAGTCGGGGAGACGGTGTTTTATGGCGCTCACCCTATCCACGCTGCCTGCCGCCTCTTTGATGGCGACGATATTCGGGTGGGCGGCAAGGCGCACCACCACATCGAGCGGAATCTCCTTGCCGGCGCGGCCGGGGACGTTGTAGAGGATTACGGGCAGCCCGAGATCCGCCACTGTCATGAAATGGCGATAGAGGCCCTCGGCGTTGGGCTTGTTGTAGTATGGCGTGACCTGCAGCGTCGCGTCCGAACCGCCGGCCGCGATCGCGGCTTTGGTGAGCGAAACCGCCTCCGACGTGGAGTTTGCGCCCGTCCCCGCCACAATCATCATCCTGCCGGCTGCATACTCTATCGTCTTTGCGACTACTTCATGGTGCTCTTCGTGGGAAAGCGTGGGCGATTCGCCCGTCGTGCCCACCGTGCAAATGCCTTCGACTCCCGCCTCGGCCTGCTCTTCCACAAGCTCGCGCAGTTTGCCGTAGTCCACCGCGCCCGTCTTGTCGAACGGGGTGACAAGTGCCGTAATAGTGCCTCTGGGTTTCATTGGATGCCTATTTGAGTTCAAGCTGATGTTCGCCGCTCTGGTAGCGCTGGCAGACGCCGTTCACGCAAACCGTGGCCTTCGCGCCCGGCGGTATCGTGAACTTCCACAGGCACTTGCCCCGTTCGTACTTCCATGCGCTCTTTATGGTGCCGGCCGCAATCGTCTTTTCCGCCTCCACGAAGACGAGGCGCTTGTCCGGAATCGGGGCGAGCTCGAAGTCCTCCCACGAGCCGTCGTAGCCCTTCTGGATGCCGGAGGCGATTTCGTAGAGGTAGTCGCGGCAGGCGGCGGCAGCGCCGGCAGGGAGGTCTTTCGCCTCCTTGCCGAGCGCGTCGTATATCTTTGCGAGAGCCGCTTCCATGTCCTTGCCTTCGTCGATATCCCCTTCCTTTATGCCGGAGAGGATCTTCTTGAGCTCGCCTCCGGCCTCGCCGGTGGCGGTCGCGAGCGCGTTGGCCGTGGCCATCGCGCTGCGGAACGAATCGCCAAAAGCCGCAAGCGCGGCGAAGGCGAGAATCATGGAAAGCGCCCTTTTCACGTTAGCCGTTCGCCTTCTCGAAGTCTTTCATGAACGATACGAGTGCATCGACGCCTTCCATCGGGAATGCGTTGTAGATGGACGCCCTGAGCCCGCCAACGGAACGGTGCCCCTTGAGCGAACTCATGCCGGCGGCCTTCGCCTCTTCGATGAACTTCTTCTCGAGAGCCTCGTCGCCGCCCTTGATGCGCCATGTCACGTTCATGTTCGAACGGAACTCCTTCTCGGCAGTGCCGGTCCAGAAATCGCTCGAATCGATGACGGAATATATCTTGGCCGCTTTTTCCGCATTGAGCTTGAAGAGGTTCTCCTTGC
>DFGM01000169.1 GCA_002371755.1 Verrucomicrobia bacterium UBA3750
GAAACGCCAAGCGCATCTCGTCGATCAAGGGCGTCGGCAAGAAGACTGCCGAGAAAATCGTAATCGAACTCAAGGACAAGATAAACGCAATCGAGGCTCTTGCAATGGCCGGGAAGACCGGACAAGGCAAGGAACAAGCGTTCCTCCTTGACGCGAGAAAGGCGCTCTCCGCGCTTGGCTTTGCGGACGACATCGCCTCCAAGATGGTAGCGAAAGTGGTTGCCGCCAACCCGGCAATAACGGATACGCAAGAGATTATCCGGCATGCGCTTCGCTCGTAGCATCCTATCGGGCGCTTTCTTCGCGCTCTACGGAACATTGGCGCTGCTTTTCGCACCGGTTCTCGCCTTGCCTGTCTGGAAGAAGAGCAAGGTGCGTGCGCTCATTCGGTTCTTCTATCGGGCGTTTGTCCTGGCTGCGCGTCTTACGCGGCTTTTCGTCGTCTCCGTCTCGGGCGGGGAATACGCGCAAAAGGCGAAGAAAGCAAGAGGAAGAATTGTGGCAATGAACCATATATCTCTCATAGACATCGTCGTCTTGATGTCTATTCTGGGCGATTCGACGGCTATTGCCAAGGCGAACGTGAAGAAGAACCCTTTCCTTTCCCAAGTCTCGCGGAAGATGTTCATCATCAACGACGAAGACCCGGTGAAGCTGAAGGACGAGGTCGCCGCTTTGCTGGATGGCGGAGTCGATGTTATAGTATTCCCGCAGGGGACGCGCGGGGGGGAGGTTTGGCGGCGCGGGGCTGCGCGTCTCGCCCTCGCCTGCAAGGCGGATATTCTCCCGGCGAGAATATCCTACGCCCCCGTGGTGCTCGCAAAGTCGCAACCCTGGTGGGATGTCGGGGGCGGAACGATAAAAATAAACGTCGATTTCCTTCCTCCTGTTTCCCCCGGAGAGGAAGATTCATTCCATGCGGCGAAACGCCTCACCGCCAGAATCGAGAATATGATTCGATACGGGAAGGAGAGAAACGAAAGATGAAAGCGCTGTTTCTTGATCGCGACGGCACGATAAACATCGATTACGGCTATGTATACGAGCGCGAGAAGTTCGTATTTTTCGATGGCGTCTTCGACTATTGCCGGCGAGCCGCGGACAACGGCTACGCGATAATCGTAATCACCAACCAGAGCGGCATCGAGCGCGGCTACTATACGGAAGAGGATTTTGCCGCCATCACGCAATATATGTGCGAAAAGTTCAAGGAGCACGGCGTGGACGTGCTGGACGTCCTGCATTGTCCATCGCTTGAAAGCTACGACCGGAAACCGAACCCCGGCCTTTTTCTCAAAGCCCGCGACAAGTGGGGAATTGATATGGCCTCCTCCGTCAACATCGGCGACAAGGAACGAGACATGGAGGCTGGTCGCACCGCCGGCGTCGGGACTAACATCGTCTTTACAGGCGACTACGGCAAACTCCCTCCGCTCCCTACGCTCCCGTGACACTAGACCTGCGGCGGAAAAAATGGTAGAATAGTAAGCAACGTAAGGAGAAGAAGGCAATGAGAGACTTGTTTATCTGCTGTGCGGGAGGATTGGGTCGCGAGGCGGCCTGGACCGTAGAACGCATCAACAGGGCTGCCCAGCAGCCTCTGTGGAACCTTATCGGCTTTGCGGATGACGATCCCGCCAAGGCCAAGGGCAACTTTGAAGGCTACCCGCTTCTGGGCAGCATTGAACAAGCGTCCAAGGACTACCCCGGCGCATCCGTCTTCATCGCGATTGGCGACAACAAGCTTCGTGCGGAGATTTACCGCCGCTTGAGGGGTCACGACTTCCCGGCGCTCATAGATCCGTCCGCGCAGGTATCGCCCACGACCGAGTTCAAGCATGGCACGTATGTGGCGGCGCAGGCCGTGGTATCCGTGGGCACGGATCTCGGCAAGTTCGTAATCGTGAACGCCCGTGCAGGCGTCGGGCACGATTGCAAGATTGGCGACTTCGTGCAGATTTCGCCCGGCGTATCGATTTCCGGAAACTGCACCATCGGCAACGGCGTATTGATGGGCACGAACAGCTGCACGGCACCCAAGATGACGGTCGGAGACGACGCGACAGTCTGCGCCGGCACGCCCGTTCTCAAGGATGTAGGCCCAGGCGAGACGCTCTCTCCCTTCGGCACGCTCAAAGCGTGAAGTGGGCTCTTTACAATCTCGCCTTCGCGCTGGCGTTTCCGTTCCTGCTGCCGGGATTCCTTTTGCGGATGCTCCGGCGCGGGGGGTATGCCGCGCGAATGGGCGACAGGGTGGCACTCTATCCTCGCGACATCGTTTCGCGCCTGCGCGGCGAGCCGGGGCGTCTTCGCCCGGTATGGATACACGCCGTATCCGTGGGCGAAGTGCAAGTCGCCATGCAGCTCATGCGCGAATGGCGCAAGGCGGAGCCGGATGTCTCATTCTGCTTTTCGACCACCAGCTCGACCGGCTGGAAGATTGCCGAAAAAGGCGTGACCGGGCGCGACACCCTCATATACAATCCCCTCGACTTCCCCAACTTCGTAAAGAGCGCGTTCGCGACGATACGTCCGCGCGCAGTCGTGCTCACTGAAAGCGAGATCTGGCCCGTTTTCATACGCCGGGCGGAGAAACTCGGCATTCCGCTCTTCCTGGTCAACGCGAGGGTGAGCGATCGCAGCGCCCCCCGCTACGCCAAAGCCCGCTGGTTCTTCAAGGATGTATTCGGCGCGTTCTCGCGCATATTCGCGCAATCGGCTCTCGATGCGAAACGCCTTGCCGCGGCTGGAGCGGATGAGGCGAAAATCGTCGTCACAGGCTCTTTCAAGTTCGATGTCGCATCAAGAAAGCCGGAGAAGGAAGAAGAGCTTTCCGCCTGGATCGGACCGCACAAGCGGCTCCTCTTGGGGGCTTCCACATGGCCGGGCGAGGACGAGGCGCTGCTGAAAATACTCCCTGCACTCCCTGAGGACGTCACACTCGTCATAGCACCTCGCCATTTCGAAAAGGCGGATGCGGTGGAAGCCAACATAAGGGCGGCGGGGTTCACGGCCGTCAGGCGCTCTCGCGGCGACAAGCCCGCCGAAGGCGCGAGAAACGTTTTCCTCGCAGATACCACCGGCGAACTCATGGGGCTCTTCGGCATTGCCGACGCCGTATTCGTGGGCAAATCGCTGTGCGAACACGGCTCCCAGAACATGATAGAACCATGCCTCTGCGGCAAGCCCACCGTCGTCGGACCCTACACCGAGAATTTCCGCCCTGTGATGAGCGACCTGCTCGCCCAAGATGCGATAGTGCAAGTGAAAGACGCGGCCGGACTGGAAGCCACACTGAAGAAGTGGTTCTCGCCGGAGGGCGAAGCCGAAGCCAATGCGCTTGGCGAAAGAGCGGCGAAAGCGGTGGAAAGCCGCAAGGGCGTAGTGCCGGAATGTCTGGCGGCGATTCGTGCGACGCTGGAGAAAAACCCGGCATCCGAAAAAGAACGCCATCCGCCGCGCGGCAGAATGAAGTCGGCGATAATCCTCGCCCTCTTCCTCGCGCTTGCCATTTCACTCCTGAAGCACGTGGATTGGAGCGGAAAAAAAGACTGGGAACCGGAACTCGCCAAGGCGCGCGAGGAGTTTCGCTACAAGCCCGTCTCCACGGTGCTCGACTTCCTGCCGCGTCTGGAAGATCCGCTCGGCACGGGTTCTGCCGTCTCCAAACGCATTGACGCGCGCAAGATGACTATGGCTGCTTTCAAGGCGGAACTTGAAGCATTCCCGGCCGAAAACGCACACTTGTGGATGGCGGGCGAGGAAGATTGGCTCCTCACGGGCTCCACGGCGCCCGGAACGAACTCGGTGCCATTGGATGCAATGCTCGAGCTTTTCTACGATGAAAAAGAGATAGAACCCCTCGCAGCGGCCCAATGTTCCACGCTTCCAGAGTTCTTTGCGAGCTATGTGGGAGACAGGTCTTCGCTCATGGAGGCATTCGACGCGAACTCTCCCGACACGCTAGTGCGTCCGGAATACTTCGTCACGCGCGACATACCGCCATTGGATTGGGTCGATTCCTCCGGAGTCGATGCCGATATACGCGATATGGTGCTGAGGGAAATCCGCTCCATGCAGGTCGTGAGGCGCAATGTGATAGAAGGCAACATCATCGCACGTTCCGGCAATATGGACGATGCGATATCGAAATGGGCCGCCGCAATCCTGCGCAACCCTCACGATACGATGCTCCTTGAACGGCTGCACCGGCTCGCAGTGAATGCCGTCGCATTCCAGAAGGTCGGCAACGTAAAAGCCGCCGCAAAATGCTACGAGACGATGTTCTGCGTGCGGCCAAGCGATGCAGCCGCCATTTCCGAATACGCGAAATGCATGCGCCAGCTCGGCGAAAAGGAGATTTCGGAAACGGCTATGAAGCGCGCAAAGTTCCTGAGCAAACGCAATTTGACTGCCGAAACCGAAAACGCCACCCCGTCGGAAAGTGAAACTGCGAAAGATGCCAATGGTGGCGAATAATCCTCTTTACATCACGGACTTCTGGTCCGCCAGCGCCTTGGGTGCCGGGAACGCCGAATCGGCCGCGAATCTAGCCGCATCCACTGCGCCGGGGATGAAACTCACGGGCGGCGACATTCCGGGCAGAGACGTCTATTTCGGCAACGTCGAAACGCAATTGCCCGGTATTTCCGAGCCGAAAGACGATTTTCGCTCCAATCAACTCCTCGCATTGGCGTTCGGCTCCATGGCAAAGAAGATAGAGGAACTGAAAGCCAAATACCCGCCGGAACGCATTGGCGTGGTGCTTGGAGCAAGCGATACCGGGGTGCATGAGGCGCAAAACTTCATCTTCGAGTGGCTGGAAGGCGGGAAAAAGCCGGATAGATTCCATTTCGAGATGCTGGAATTGGGGTCGCCGGCGAAATATTTCGCCAGTATAGCGGGATTGCGCGGGCCGGCCTACAGCGTTTCCACGGCATGCTCATCCTCGGCAAAGGCGTTTGCTTCCGCAAGGCGTCTTATATATAAAGGAGTGTGCGACGCCGTGATTGCCGGGGGAGTGGACTCTAGATGCGCTTTCGCGCTGAACGGCTTTGCGGCGCTTGGCGCCCTTTCCGAGGGACGCTGCCGCCCGCTTTCTCCAGACCGCGACGGCATCAATCTGGGTGAAGCCGTCGCCCTGTTTTCGCTTGAAAAAGACCCTGAAGGCGCAAAAGCGCGCATTTTGGGAGTGGGGGAGACAAGCGACGCCTACCATGCCACGGCCCCAGATCCGTCAGGCGAAGGTGCCGCCGCCGCCATGCGTCAGGCGCTGGATGAAGCCCGCCTTTCTCCTGAGAACATCTCCTACGTCAACTTGCACGGCACAGGCACCGTGGCAAACGATGAGATGGAGCTGAAAGCCGTCGAAAGCGTTTTTGGCTCGTCGCCACGCGCATTGGTGGAATCGACGAAAAACCTTACCGGGCACTGTCTCGGCGCGGCTGGCGCCATCGAGGCGGCAATCTGCATATACCGCCTTCAAGCCCTGGGCGGCGGCACCGCCCTTTCCAATTCTTTCGCATTTGGAGGCTCCAATGCAAGTATCATCATTTCCGTCGATTGAAGAACTCGTGCCGCATACGCGTTCGATGCGGCTTGTTGACGATGTCGTAGCCCTGGATACGGAGAAAGGCGAAATCACCGTCAGTGCCGTTATCCGCAAAGAATGGTGCGAAAACTGGGCGACGATAGAACTTATGGCTCAGGCCGCCGCCGCACTTGTCGGAGCCGTAGATATTGCCAATGGCCGCACGGCCAAGGATAAACCGGGCCTCCTGCTTGGCACGAGAAAACTGGAAATGCACGTCGATTCGCTCAAACCGGGCGAAACATATCTCATCGACGCAAAAACCGTGCTGGCGGACGGGGATGCAGCAAGCTTTTCCTGCGCCGTCCGCGACAAAGCGGGCGCGATAATCGCAACTGCCACTCTCAACGCTTATCGCCCTAGCGATCCATCCGCCTTTATGGCAGCTTTCCAGCCGCCAGCCGCCCAACCGGCTTAGAGAGCTGCCGCATTGAGCGCGGAAAGAGTGGTGCGACCGTCGTAAAGAGCCTTGCCGACGATGGCGGCATGCAGATTGGGGCGTTCCAGAGCTTTGAGGTTTTCGATGTCGTAGGGTGAAGATACGCCACCCGAGGCGGTAATAAGGCAAGTCGGGGCGGCATCGCAGATGGCCGCCAATTGCGTGAGGTTGGGTCCGCCCAGCATACCGTCGGTGGCGGTATCTGTGTAGATGATCGTCCGGACTCCGGCGCTTGCCACGGCCCTAGCGAGCTCCGTCGCCTTTACGCTGGTCGTTTCCACCCAGCCTTTGGTCTGCACAAAACCGTTCCGCGCATCGATGCCCACGGCTATTCTATCCCCGTAAAGATCGAGCGCCTGCACGAGAAATCCCGGATTGTCGAGTGCGGCGCTGCCAATAATGGCGCGCGCAGCCCCTGCCTCAATCACGGCACGAAGCGCTTCCGGGGTGCGCAACCCGCCCCCCACTTCCACTGGGCCGCCAAAAGCTTCGATTATATCGCGGATGATTTCCGCATGGCGCGGCTCGCCATCAAATGCACCATCCAAATCGACCACATGCAGCTCCTGGCCGCCCTGTTCGCGCCAGTCCCGGGCCTGCGAGGCGGGATCGTCGCCATACACCGTCACATCGTCGGCGCGCCCCTGCCTAAGACGCACGCACTTGCCGCCTTTGAGATCGATTGCGGGAAGGATTGTCATATCGTTCCTTTCGAAGAAGGGATGCCGGTTTCGAGCGGATCCAACGCCTTCGCCTGACGCAAAGCGCGCGCAAACGACTTGAAAAATCCCTCGCATGCGTGATGCGTCTCGTCACCGTATATCTGACGAAGATGGATGTTCATCCGCCCTTCCACGCTCACAGCGCGGAAGAACTCCTCGATCAGTTTGACCTCGAAATCCTTCACCATCATGTGCTTCATGGGCGAAACCATCACCAGAAACGGCCTGCCGCCAAGATCTACAGAAGTTTCGCAAAGCGTCTCGTCCATGGGAATGGAGGCGAAACCGTACCTTGTGATGCCGCGCCTGTCGCCGAGCGCCTTGTTTAGTGCCGCACCCAACACGAGCCCCACATCCTCCACCGTGTGGTGGTAGTCGACTTCCAAATCGCCCTTTGCCTTGACGGTTAGATCGATCAACGCATGCTTCTTGAGGAGTTCGAGCATATGGTTGAAAAATCCAATGCCGGTATCAATCTCGCCTTTCCCCGAACCGTCAAGGTCGAGGGAGAGCGAGATTTGAGTCTCTCTGGTATTGCGCTCTAATTCGGCAGTTCTCATGAGTGAAGCTTCGATTTCCTTGCTTTCTCTCCGTTACGCTTATTATTATACCAAATCTGCGGCATCGTGTCACCCCCCCCCGCCGCCGGGGCGGCAGGGTTTACGCACTAGACGTTGCCCGACCCGCCCGAAGGGGTAGAGCGACCAATGCCCATCACTCCCGAATCCAATGCCCATTGAATTGGAATCCAATGCCCATTGGATTCCCGACCAATGCCCATTGGATTCCCGACCAATGCCCATTGAATTCCCGACCAATGCCCATTGAATTCCCGACCAATGCCCATTGGATTCCCGGGCAATGCCCATGGGTCGGACAACGGCTTGAGCCTCGGCTCAGCCGCTCTGCGCCGTCCGCGAGCCACGTGTGCCGCCGCGACTGTCTTTCCTGGGCACATTTGACAGCTGCGTTGCGTTTGTGCTATAATTTACGGCGTTCTGCCCTGCGACGGGTGGAGCGCTAGATTTCCCGCGCGGGGAGGGTGAAGAGAAGCATCCCGAACCGCGGATGGGAGGCGTCGGGTAAAAGCCTCGGAAACTTGAACCTGAATGACGCATGAAGAGGACACTGCCGTCCGTGCAGTTTCGCCTCCTTTGATGTATCATTCAGAGGTCCATCTGAGGCACCTTACCCGATGCATCGGAGGAGGTGTCATTTTCCCCTCTCTAAATCCGATTGCAACGAGGAGGGGAATAAGCGGTAAAGCGAACGGATGCGGTGTAGGACAGTAGATGATATTGCGCGCGAGGCGTTGCGGATCATAGGCGAAGAGTCGTCTGTGCATCCAAAACCGCGTGCCGAGTTCTTCTTTCGTGGTGAAAGCAAGAACCATAAGTCTGACTACGACGATGAACCGCTTGGAACGGCGTTTCAGTCGCTATTGGACAGAAGAGGTTTAGCCAAATACGAGCGAGAACTTTACCAGGAGGCGATGCGTCTGAATGTTGCATCATTCGAGGAAGACCGCACAATGGTGGAGCGAGTTGCGCGGATGCAGCACTACCTTCTGCCGACACGTTTCTGCGACATGTCAACGAATGTTCTTCTCTCAACGCATTTCGCTTGCGGCGGTGGCGAGAAATCTGCGGAGAGGCGGGATAATGGACGCGACGGCTTCATTCGCGTAATGAAAGTGCGGGAAGACAAGATCAAGTCGTTTACGAGTGATATCATTATTGCCATATCCCATTTGCCGCTTGTTGATGCAGAGAACATAAAGCCTTCGGAAACAAACGGCTTGGATTATCTCAGCTATGAAATCAAAAACACCCGTCCAGGCTTCAGTTATGAGAGCGAAGGAATCGGCAGTTGGCTTAGAGAAGACATCCAGCAAGTTTGGGCGTTCAAACCGATGATGAATTCGCGGCGGATCCGCCGGCAGGGCGGGCTGTTTCTTGCTTTTGGATGTGGCGACAACAAGAAATCGCTTGAGCCGACGTTCTCGCCGTCTGATTACGGCAATCCATCTGCACCATCGTATGGCATCAAGCAGGTTGGCTATATTCGCATCGCGGCAGAGGCGAAGAAGGATATCCGCAAGCAACTTCGCTATTTCGGCATGGAAGCAGAGTCCGTCTATCCCGAACTTTCCAATGTCTGCGAAGAACTCGACAACCGTTTTATGGAAATAAAAAAGGAGGATAAACCATGAGCGAGTATCATACAGAAGGATTTGTAAAGACAGTGTCTACGGATGTGAAAGAAGTGAGAATCTCGATTGAAGCGGCTTCGACATATCTCTTCGAGTCGAAGGAGAAAAATGAGGATGGCTCGTCAAGACGAAGAATCTTGCTCGTGACCGATGACGAGGACAATGCAAAAATTTATGTGGAAAACATAGCATTCAAGTTGAAGAAGAACGAACTTACTGCGCTTCTCATCGCTAAGGCAAACCATATGAAGGTACGGTTGAGTGTTGATGAAAAAGCGATTGAACATATTCCATTAGTCGTAAGCAAACTTGAAATGTTGTGATGAACGGAACAAGGAGTAGACGATATGATAATCAATGAGCAGGGAAATGAAGTAAAGTGCACGAAAGCAGTTCCAACGGAAATGGTTTCAGAAGAGGAGCAGGAACTGATACGGGCTTATTTGCAAGGTGCAGTATATGCATGGTGCAATTGCAAGAAGCAAGAGGAATTCCGATTTGCAACGTTCTCGGGCGGAGACAATTACTATTGGGAAGGAACATATTTATATCCTCTCTACGATAATCAGCGTACGAGTGATAACGACAGGGCTGTTGCGGAAGCGGCAAAATATGGTGGAATGTTGCTGAAACAAGTTTTAGAGAAAGACAAGCGGGTATTTGCTGCAAGGAAAGTCCAAGCGTATGGAACTGCTTGGCGAGTCAATGTATATTCTTGGACCGGCAAATCACAGTAGTCACTTGCGTATCGTGCGATCTTGTGAAACAAGGAGGCAATATGGAAATTGAGGCTGCATCTACTCGCATAATCTACGATCCAATCTATGATCCAATCTACATTGGAGATGAGAGGGCGGAATGCTGTAAGTACAAGGCGAGGGCGAATTTCATAGTGTTCAATGACCGTGGGGAATATGAGCGCAGGGATTACCTTGTTCTTGATGTTGTTTCGTCGTTTGAGATCGATGCGCGGCAAAGGGTTGTCGAGTTTTCTCAAACTCTTGATTGTGATATGGAACGACAAGGTGCGGATATGGAAATGGAACTTGTTGATGTTGTGGTTTCCGCCAAGCTTTAAAAAGGAGGGAAGATGATGCATGATTCAATCAATAGGTTATTTACCCTTATGAGACACAACCAGAATATTGCGAAGAGATTATGCTGCATTGTCGCACTGTATTCAATCTGCACATGTCAATTGTTGGCCTATACTACGACTGTTGATGGCATAACGTGGACTTACACCGTATCGAATGGCAAGGCATCGCTTGGCGGTGGTTCTTCGTCAAGCCTGGCGGTTCCAACTTCCACAAAAGGTGCGCTAACAATTCCTTCCACACTCGGTGGTTATACCGTGACGAGCATCGGGAGTTCGGCGTTCTACGAATGTAGCGGGCTTGTAAGCGTGACGATACCGGACAGCGTGACGAGTATCGGGTCTTATGCGTTCTCTCGCTGTAGCGGGCTAACGAGCGTGACGATACCCGACAGCGTGACGAGCATCGGGTCTTCAGCTTTCGCTGGCTGTAGCGGGCTAACGAGCGTAACGATACCTGACAGTGTGACGAGCAT
>DFGM01000079.1:0-3016 GCA_002371755.1 Verrucomicrobia bacterium UBA3750
TGGGCGTTCACCTTCCAGCCAAACGCTTCAGATTCGACGAAGAGCGACATCGCGTTCTATCTCGACCATGTGCAGATCGGGAATACGCAGACTTTGAATGGGCGCGTCGCATACGACGATACGCTGCGTTTCACCATCGGCGAAGGAGGCGGCTCGAGCGCGACGGCGCTTATCGACGAAGTCCGCATCTCCGACTGCGTCCTCGCCCCGTCCGAGTTCCTGCATGCGGAGAAGCAGCATGGATTGATTCTGTCATTTCGCTGACGTATATTGAAATCCCACGCCAGGTCCGCAAAGTTCCCAAAGGATTCCTTTGTGGACATGGCGAACTTTGCGTGAGACAAAAAGGAAGTAGTGCGATGAAGTCTGTTTTTGCCGTTTTGGCGATTGCGCCGATAGCTGTTTTCGCTGACGCGATAGCCGACAACTATCCCGTCGCGGAGAATGTGCGAGGGCACGAGAACACGGAGTGGTCCATCAGCTACGCGTACCACCTAACGGACGCGAAGAAGAGTCTGCCGCGCGTCCTGCTTGTCGGCGACTCAATCTGCCAGGGCTATCAAGGTAAAGTCCGCGCAAAGCTGGAAGGCAAGGCCAACGTCACCTATTGGGCATCGTCATATTGCGTGACGAGTCCGGGCTATCTGCGGCTTCTCGCGTTCTACCTCGATGAGGCGAAGTACGACGTCATCCATTTCAACAACGGACTTCATTCGTGCGAAACGCCCGTTGCAGACTACGCGAAGGCCTACCGCGCCGCGATTCGGCTCATCAAGAAGAAACAGCCTAAGGCGAAGCTCGTCTGGGCGTCTTCGACGCCGCTCAACGCGACGGACTCAAGAGTCGGAAAGGTTGCCGCACTCAACGCGGCGGCTCGTCGTGCCGCAGAGTCCGTAGGGGATGTTGCCGAGAATGACCTTTATTCTCTCGCCGATCCTCTTGACCGCGCGGCGTATTGGGTCGATACGCACCACTATACCGACGCCGGCTACGAGCTCCTCGCGTCGCAAGTGGTCGAAAAAGTCGTTGCGGCTTGCGCCAAGTAGTCGCAACTTAAGGTGGAGACTGGGGAAAATGAAACGCATACAGGTAACGGCGCTTTTCGCTTTGGTGGCGTTGGTCGCGTTCGCGGACGCCAAGTACGAGGCGAACTGGGATTCGCTCAATACGCGGCCGTGTCCGCAGTGGTGGAAGGACGCCAAGTTCGGCATATTCGTCCACTGGGGCGTGTATTCCGTTCCGGCGTTCGCGCCGCACGACACGAACAGCGTCTACGAGTGCTACGCCGAACACTACGCCAACCCAAAGCGTTGGGAAAAGGAGGACTCCGCGTTCCCCGCGTACCATGCAAAGCACCATCCCGGCAAGTCTTACGGAGATTTCGTGGCGGACTTCACGGCGGTGGACTTCGACCCCGCCGCATGGGCCGCTCTCTTCCGCCGCTCTGGCGCTAAGTACGTGGTGCTCACGTCGAAGCACCATGACGGATTCGCTCTATGGCCGTCCGCGTATTCGCCGTACTTCAACGCGGGGATGACCGGTCCGAAGCGGGACCTCTGCGGCGAATTGACGGAGGCCGTGCGCGCGGCGGGGCTCCACATGGGCTTCTACTATTCTCTTCTCGAATGGCGGCATCCGCTCTGCAACAAGAACGACATCGGCAAATTCGTCGAGCAGGTCAACCTTCCTCAGCTCAAGGAACTTGTCGTGCGCTACAGGCCGGAAATAGTCTGGACGGACGGCGAGTGGGACTATCCGTGGGAGGTCTGGCGAGGTCCGGAATTCCTTTCGTGGCTCTACAACGAGTCGCCGGTCAAGGACACGGTCGTCGCCAACGACCGCTGGGGCGCCGGATTTCGCGGCAAGTGCGGAGACCACTACACGACCGAGTACGAGGACATTGCGCACGACGGAGAGGCGAGCGACTCGCATCCGTGGGAGGAGTGCCGCGGCATCGGGCTTTCGTTCGGCTACAACCGCTACGAGACTACGCAGCAGTATCTTTCGGACGAAGCCTGCATAGAGACGCTGTGCGACAAGGTTTCGCGGGGTGGGAACCTTTTGCTGAACATCGGGCCCACGGCGGAAGGACTCATCCCCGTCATCATGGAGGAGCGGCTATTCGCCATCGGCAAGTGGCTTGATGTCAATGGCGAGGCGATATATGGCACGATCGCGTGGGAGAATCGGCCCAGGGACATGAAGAAAACCAGGGTATATTTCACGAAGAAAGGCGACGCTCTCTACGCAATCGTCTTCGGTTCCGCCGAAAAGGTTTTCGTGCCGGGGGCAGGTGAGGTCGATTCCGTCACGCTCCTTGGAAGCGACCGCAAGATTGCCTGGACGCGGAACGGCGATGGCATAGAAATCGAAATGCCGCTCTTTCGCCAGGGCGCTGCACCCTGCGAGCACGCGCTCGTCTTCAAGCTGGCAAAAATCAATGAGAGGAGAATAAAATGAGAAACTTGTGCGGATCAATACTCGCGGCGACGGTCGCCGTTTGCAGCACTGGATTCGCGCGCCCTGCGCCGCAGCCGGCGATGGCGGCGCGGATTGCCGCCGAAGAGGACGTGTACGGCATCGTCCACTGGGGGCTCAACACCTACACCGACCGCGAGTGGGGCTACGGCGACGAAGACCCGGCGATGTTGAATCCTTCGAAATTCAACGCGGACCAGATTGTTGGCGCGTGCAAGGCCGCCGGAATGTGCGGGCTGGTAGTCGTCGCCAAGCACCACGACGGTTTCTGCCTGTGGCCGACGAAGACGACGGAGCACAATATAACCAAAACTCCGTTTTGGAAGGGAACAGGGAACGGGGAACAGGGAAGAGATTACGTGAAGGAAATGGAGCAGGCGTGCAGAAGGGCGGGGCTCAAGTTCGGCGTCTATTGCTCGCCGTGGGACCGCAACAGCGCGCACTATGCGACGGAGAAGTACGTAGAGATATACCACGCGCAGCTAAAGGAACTTCTCGGCGGCGCGTATGGCGACATATTCGAGATGTGGTTCGACGG
>DFGM01000079.1:3084-6398 GCA_002371755.1 Verrucomicrobia bacterium UBA3750
ACGGCGGCGACGGATACTACGGCGGGGCAAGGGAGAAGCGCAAGATCGGTGCGGACTATTACCGCTTTGGCGAGGTGTTCAAGTTTGTTCGAGAGCTTCAGCCAAACGTGACTATCTTCGCAGGCGAACGCGACGATTCTGATTTGAGATGGTGCGGCAACGAACGTGGGTTCGTTTCCGACGACTCGCGCGCGACGGTTGTCCGCACGGGCGGCTTCTGCGATGGAAAGTACGGCAATCCCGACTTCGTCCCGACCCGGAACTCCGGCTCTCCGGACGGAGGCTTCTTCCGCGTATGCGAGGGGGATTTTCCGCTGCGCAAGGGCTGGTTCTACCACGAGAAAGAGCGCGGCACCACGAAGAGCGGCGCGTATCTCGCGAAGCTATACGTCGGCACGGTCGGGAACGGCGGCACGATGAATATCGGAATCGCGCCCACGAAGGACGGCGTCCTCGACGCGGACGATGTGAAGGCGCTCAGGGACTTCGGCGAATTGCGCAAGGCGCTTTTCGCGCATGAAGCGAATGACGGCGAAAAGTTCAATGTCGTCGTCATGCGCGAAGACGTCACCAACGGCGAGCTCGTGGACGAATGGGAGTTTGTCGCGGACGGCAAGGCCATATTGCACGGCAAGTCCATCGGCATAAAGCGCATACGGCTTTTGAGGGAACCTGCATTGGCAAGGAACTGCAATGTCCGGGTTGTTCGCGGCGTCGGAGCGCCAAAGGTTTCTTTTGCGCTCTATCGCGCCGACCATGCGGTAATCGACGCGATACTTGACGCGAAAGGTTGCGAAGACGAAACCGATACCGCCAAGTGGATGACAGGCAAGGCGTCCGCGCCTCGTGAATACTACGTGTCGCCGGCCGGCGACGATGCGGCGGACGGCTCGGCGGCGCATCCATGGAGGACGATAGGACGCGCCGCGTCCGTCGCGCAGGCAGGCGACACCGTTACGGTCCGGGAGGGAATCTACCGCGAATGGGTGAAACCGGCGAACCCCGGACGCGATGGAGCGCCGGTCACGTATCGTGCGGCGGAAGGGGAGCGTGTCGTCGTGACGGGCGCCGACGAAGTACGCGGCTGGAAGAAAAGGCCAGACGGACTTTGGGAGGTGAACGTCCCCTACGATTCTTTCGGGGGAGTCAATCCCTTTACGGACTTCATCGCGGGTGCTTGGTTCATTGACAATGGCGCCAAACATTTCCGCACGCGCCTTATCCAAGATGGCAAACCGCTGAACCTTGTCGGCGAGGAGATCCTTGCTCCGCCGGACCACGGCGTTCCGGCTCTGGAGATCGGAACTGCCGCGCTGATTCCGGGCCGCGTCTCGGGCTTGATAGTCGCCGCATTCGAGCACGACCCGAACGTCGCCGTGCCCGAACTCGCCGTGCGGCCATGCTGCTTCTATCCGCTCGCGCCGCGTCGCGACTATATTACGCTCAGGGGTATTGTTTTTCGCGACGCCGCCCCGACATGGGCGCATCCACGCGGCGAACAGCCCGGTGTCGTCGGCACGAACTGGAGCCGCGGATGGACTATCGAGGACTGTGAAATCTCCGGCTCATGCTGTGCAGGGCTTACGCTCGGCAAGTGCGCCAACGATTTCGACTCCTTCTGGAGCGATCCGAAGCAGAGCTTTTCGCTATGGGGCAAGCGCCTCTCGGAGCGCGACCTTTCGGAAATAGGCCACCACACGGTCCGTCGCTGCCGCATCTCCGACTGCGGACAGGCCGGGATCTGCGGCGGTTTCGGCGCGGTCTGGTCGACCATCGAGGATTGCGACATCTCCGACTGCTTCCGCGATAAGAAATTCTTCGGCTACGAAATGGCCGGAATTAAGATCCACGCGGCCGTCGGGATGACGATTCGCCGCAACCGCATCCACGACAACGGATGTTTCGCCGTATGGCTCGACTGGATGGCGCAAGGGACGCGCCTCTCCGGAAATTCGTTCTGGGGCAACGAGCAGCACGACCTCTATCTCGAGGTCGTCCATGGACCGATACTTCTTGAGGGCAACGACTTCCTGTCCAGGCAGGCGATTCACTTCAAGGGGTCCAACAACATCGCACTTGTCGGCAACCGCATCTTCGGTTCGCTCGTCTGCGACGACGACAAGTCGCTCGGCTACCGTAGGACGCCTGTTTTCCATCCGCATTCGACGAGTATCAAGGAGCTCTACGCCGACCCAACGCCCGCGAACCTCGCATTCATCAACAACATCCTTCCGGAAGAACCGCTTTTCTCCGATCTCGTGAGCAATCCGTGCAGGTGTGAAGACAACTTCCTCGTCCCGCGCGAATACTGGCTGATCGATGCGGCAACAGGCGATGTCGGCATCAGTCCGCCGCCATCCTTGCCGCGTCCGGACTTCAAGCCCGTCGGTGCCGGACGCCTTGGTGCCGGCCTTGTCTCGGGCGAGGACTTCCCTCTGAGCGCACCAGAATATTCAACGCCGAAGAGAGAAATGAAGCTATGAAATCGGTATTGGCAACACTGGCAACATTGGCGTCATTCGCCGGTTTCGCGGCGGAGACATTCTGCAATCCGATGCCGATTCCGGATACGCCCGTCGGCATACTCTGCCGCGACAGCCTGAACGGAGATGCGCTTCCGGAAATCCCTTGGCAGAACGATTGCTGGAAGAATGCAGCTTGCGGCTTGAAGGAGGTTCGCCAGTTCCGCGAGCTTGCCGATCCGGTCGTTCTCGCCGAGGGCGACATGTGGTATCTCTATTCGAGCGCAGGGCTTATGTGGACAAGTGACGATTTCGGCGGCACGTGGAATCACGTGAACGTCCAGGCCGAAGCAGACTATGCGCCAGCCGTCGCCAAGTTCCGCGGCAAGTATTACCTTTGCACGTCCGGTGGGCCGCTGAGCGTGGCTGATTCTCCAACGGGTCCGTTCCGGACGCTTGGCGCGTTCGACAAGAAGTCGTTCTCGTCCGATCCGCAGATGCCGCACACCCTGGATCCGGCACTTTTTGTCGATGGCGATCATCTCTATCTTTACTGGGGATGCTTCGCAAAGCCGAAGGCCGTCTGGTGCGTGGAGCTCGATCCAGAGAACCCGCTTTGCGCAAAGACGCCCGGCTCGGCAGTCTGCCTCGTCGAGTTCGACACGGAAAGATACCCGTGGCTCGACAGGTTGATCGAGGGCGCGTGGGTGTTCAAGCGCAACGATACATATTATCTTGCCTTTGCCACGTACGGAACGTCCGATCCGCGCTATTCATGGTGCGCTATGAAGGGCCCGGGTCCGCTCGGGCCGTTCGTCCCGCAGAAGAATAATCCGTTCTTCATGACGGAGA